>JBIIJE010000113.1:0-8148 GCA_044234005.1 Chitinophagaceae bacterium
CACAACCTACACAACCAACATTAGCTTGTTATGAGACAGCGTCATTCAATACAACTACATGTGTTTGGGATGTAACAGGTACACAACCTACACAACCAACATTGGCTTGTTATGAGACAGCGTCATTCAATACAACTACATGTGTTTGGGATGTAACAGGTACACAACCTACACAACCAACATTGGCTTGTTATGAGACAGCTTCTTTCAATACAACGTCATGTTCATGGGATGTAACAGGTACACAACCTACACAACCAACATTGGCTTGTTATGAGACAGCTTCTTTCAATACAACTACATGTTCATGGGATGTAACAGGTACACAACCTGCTGCTCCAACTGGATTAGCTTGTTATGAGACAGCTTCTTTCAATACAACGTCATGTTCTTGGGATGTAACTGGTACTATGCCAGCACAACCAACATTACTTTGTTATCAAACAGCGTCATTCAACAGTAATACATGTTCTTGGGATGTAACTGGTACACCTCCAGTAGTTACAGCTACTAACGCTGTATTATGTCCTGGTAGTGGTAGTACTGTTACATTAGTAGGTTCGCCAACAGGTGGAACTTTCAGTGTTCCAAATCCTTACAGTGGTGCAACTCCAGCAACATTTACTTACACTTATACTGATCCAGCAACAGGATGTATAGGATCTGCTACAGGTACAATTGTATTGTCTTCAGTTGATCCAGCTAATATTGTAATTCCAATTACAGTAACTACATCTACGGCAACAGTTACTTGGAATGCTGTTCCAGGTTCTACAATTTATTACGTATGGTACAAACCAGTTTTTGCTCCGGCATCAGCTTGGTTAACACCAACAACTGCTGGTACAAGTTTAACCTTAACAGGTTTAATACCAAATACTCAGTATGAAGTGAAAATCCGTAATAACAATGCTGCTTGTAGTCAATTTGGTGCGTTCGGTTCACCTGTAAACTTCACAACTCTAAATGCTCCTTGTGGTGCACCAACAACAGTTTCTGCTGCAGTAGTTCCTACTAACAAACTGAAATTTGATTGGGTTACTCTTGCAGGTGCTGCGCAATACAACATTTGGTACAAAAACACAACAACTGGTGTTCAATATACCACAATGATTAATGCGCCAGCTACTACATTTACAACAGGGGTACTACCTGCGGGTGTTTATGAGTACAAGATCAGAAATCGTTGTAATAATGTAACTGGATTCACTTCGTTTGGCCTTACTCAAACTATCGGTCTTGGTAATAAAGGTGCTGATTTAGCTTTAACTAGCTCAATCAATATGTACCCTAACCCAACTACTGATATCTTGAATATTGAGTTAAATGCTGTTGAAGCTGCAAATGCATTAGTTAAAGTTTATGACTTAACGGGTCGTTTAATGCAAACAGTTCAATCTAACGTAATTGTTGGTTTGAATCAGATTACAGTGAGCATGAACGAATATGCGGCTGGTGTTTACACTGTTCAAGTATTTGAAAATGGTCAATTGACACAAGTAAATCGAGTACGTAAAAATGATTAATCGAAAATTTTAAGAATCTAGATTTTCATTCTTATATGATAAAAGGCGACCTGTTTAACAGGTCGCCTTTTTTATTATGTGTAATACAATTTTGATATTAATTTTATATTATACATTTCGCTTGACGAAAATGATGAATGCCTATGGATACAAATGTTTAGATTAAATGGAGGAACGAAATTTTAATCTATTACATTTGTCTAATCGATATCACAAGCGTTATGAACCCATATGGCTTATGATGCATAAATTTAGAATTCAAATGGGTGAACGAGATAAACAATACCAATTAGATCAATTCAAAGAGCTAGATAAAGCCTTCTTTGCAGGTCATCGAAAGGTAGGTTTAAATATTGCCAGCAAATCTGTGAAGCTTTTACCTGGATGCTTATTACAATCAGCCATGTTAAAAAGAAACTCAAAGGGTTACATCATCTTGTAAAAAATGAATACATGCAACAATATTTGAACGAGTTTTGCTACAAGTACAGTCGAAGATTCTTTAAGTAATTAGCTTTTGATAGACTTATAATAGCAACACTAACAGGTGTATGGTTTCAATTGGTGTAGCTTTACGGATTATCATTTAATTTTTTCAAAGCATTGTATCAAGTAAAAGTTTTAATGTAAGATACGGCCTAAGATTTGAGGCATATAAAAATATTGAAATCGGAGCTTAACTTTTATCCACTGTTTGAGCACAGACGAATCTAGTTATGGAGCTAGTATCTTCATGTGCGAGTTTGGATAAAAGTAGCGTAGATGAAATTATTTTTTTGCCGAGAATCTTCAGCCTAGTCTCGTCACTAGTGACGAGATGGAAAAGAAAAAAGGTAACTTTACGGACAATCATAATTTTTCTTAATTTATTGAAACAAAAGTTTGTCTAAAATGGGTTACCTTTTGCATGTTATAAACAGAATAATTTTAAAAAAACTTGACACTTTCAGAAATTTTCCTACTTTTGCAATCCCTTAGAAGTTCTTATCAATACGATTTTGATGGAATTGGGAGTCTGAGTTAGCAATAACAAAGACGTTTGAACCAATAAAATTTTTAAAAATGGCTAAAGAAATTAGTGGCTATGTAAAGCTACAATGTAAAGGTGGTCAAGCTAATCCAGCTCCGCCAATCGGTCCAGCATTAGGTTCCAAAGGTGTTAACATCATGGACTTTTGTAAGCAGTTCAATGCACGAACGCAGGACAAACCTGGTAAAGTATTACCTGTATTAATCACTGTTTTTGCGGATAAGAGTTTTGAATTTGAAATCAAAACACCTCCAGCTGCAGTTCAGCTTATGGAGCTATCTAAAGTAGCGAAGGGTTCGAAGGAACCAAACCGAAATAAAGTAGGTAAAGTTACTTGGGCTCAAGTTGAAGAAATTGCAAAAGACAAAATGCCTGATTTAAACTGCTTTACAGTAGAAAGCGCTATGAAAATGGTAGCGGGTACTGCACGCAGTATGGGCTTAACCGTTGACGGTACAGCACCTTGGGAGAACTAATTACATTGTAGAATTCGTAAAAAATTAAGAAATGGCAAAACTAACTAAAAAGCAAAAAACGGCTCAAGCCAAAGTAGATGCTACCAAAGCCTACCCTTTAGCAGAAGCTTCTAAATTAATGAAAGATATAAACTGTACTAAATTTGATAGTTCAGTTGATTTACATATTCGCTTGGGGGTTGATCCTCGTAAAGCTGATCAAGCTATTCGTGGTACCGTATCGCTACCACATGGTACAGGTAAAACAAAACGTGTATTGGTACTGTGTACACCCGATAAAGAAGCATCAGCTAAAGAAGCAGGAGCGGATTATGTTGGCCTAGACGAGTACGTACAAAAAATTGAAAGCGGTTGGGTAGATATTGATGTAATCATTGCTACTCCTTCTGTTATGCCAAAAATTGGTAAATTGGGTAAAGTATTAGGGCCTCGTAATTTAATGCCGAATCCTAAGACGGGTACAGTAACCAATGATGTAGCAGCTGCAGTTGGCGAAGTAAAAGGGGGTAAAATTGCATTTAAGGTTGATAAAACGGGTATCATACATGCTTCCATTGGTCGTGTTTCATTTGACCCTATTAAAATTCAAGAAAACAGCCAAGAACTAATCAATGCGATTGTTAAATTGAAACCATCAAGCGCGAAAGGTACTTATGTAAAAGGAATTAGCATGGCTACTTCTATGAGTCCAGGTGTGATGGTTGATACAAAAGCAGCCGTGAATTAATCACCTTTTAAAAACTAAAAGCAATGACAACAGAACAAAAAAATCAAGCAATAGAAGTATTGAAGGGAAAATTCGCTCAATACAATAACTTTTATGTTACCAATACAGAATCGTTGACGGTAGCACAAGTAAATAAACTTCGTGGTCTATGTTACGACAAACAAGTTGAAATGAAGGTCGCTAAGAATACATTAATCGTAAAAGCCTTACAACAATTAGATGCTGAGAAATACAGTGGTGTAATTGATTCGTTTCATGGTGTAACTGCATTAATGTTTAGCGATAGTCCTAAAGAGCCCGCTTTATTAATTAGCTCAATACGTAGAGAATACAACACAGATAAGCCTTTGTTAAAAGCAGCTTTAATCGGTGAAGATGTATTCTTAGGCAACGAAAGCTTAGCACAATTAGTAAACATCAAAACGAAGAATGAATTAATCGGTGAAGTAATTAGCTTATTACTTTCTCCAATTCAAAGAGTATTATCTGCGTTGGAAAACAAAGAAAATGCCTCTACATCAAGTGCAGAAGAAACTCCAGCAGCACCAGCGGCTGAAGAAACTCCTGCAGCACCTCCTGCAACTGAAGAACCAACACCTGAAGCTCCAGCAGCGGAAGGCGAAGTACCAGCAGCAGAATAATTACGGCTTCCAAGCATACTTTATATAAAAACGAATTAAAAAATTTTAAAAAAATTAAATCATGGCGGACATAAAAAAATTAGCTGAATCATTAGTAAGCTTAACAGTAAAAGAAGTAAAAGAATTAGCCGATATCATGAAAGATGAGTACGGTATCGAACCAGCAGCAGTAGCAGTAGCAGCTCCAGTAGGAGGTGCTGGGGCAGCAGCAGTTGAAGAGAAAACATCATTCACAGTTGTATTAAAATCAGCAGGTGCTGCTAAATTAGGTGTTGTTAAAGTGGTTAAAGACTTAACAGGACTTGGTTTGAAAGAAGCAAAAGACATCGTTGATGGTGCTCCAACTAACGTGAAAGAAAACGTTGACAAGGCAACTGCTGAAGATATGGCAGCTAAATTGAAAGAAGCTGGTGCAGATGTTGAATTAATATAATTCTTTCTAAAAATTATACTAAAAGGCCTCGTTGAAAAACGGGGCTTTTTTAATTGTGCTAGTTTGTTTTAATCACAATGTGATTTGCAAATCCATGAGACCTATTTATTCATTGAATATAAAAAAAACATCGGCATTTATCCCAACAAAGTTGTCAGGCGAAGATTGGGCCTGCCACACAAATCGAATGGGTATAAGACGCTATAATTTTCGGTCTTCAAATCCTATCGCGTAACTTGGGATAAAACTTTTACTTGCTACAATACCTTGAAAAAATGACTGACTATATGGAAGTAATCTGTGTTCATGTACCACATTATTAACTTAGTTTAACGGATAATCATTAAATTTTAGAAAGTTAGATTCAATTCAGAAATGATGAATACAGGAGTTCATGACATAAGGATTGATAAACCTAATCTTTGAATTTATTTTCAATTCGCTTTACCTAAACTAAAAAGGGTTTCAACTTTAATTAGCTGAAACCCTTGTCATTATTGGCTCCCCTTATTGATGAAAGTTGCAGCTATAATTCGTTAATTGAGTATGTTACTATAAGGAGATTAAAAGGATGAATTTCGTGTAATAATGCAGGAGTGTGATTATAAATTGTAGCTTTTTCTCACCATCAAAAAGTATAACTTATCTGAAAGTAATTTTCTTAGCATCAACAACATGGGTCCAGGTTTGCCAACAGCATATCTCATTTGATTACTATTGTCGGTTGCAGATTTGAAAATTATTTTAGCTACTACTTCAGGTCCTTCCGCATCTTTTAATACTTTTTGGGCAGCATCATTAAACTTTTGAATAAACCCGTCATATTGGTTTGTATCAGTTGGTTTAATAAATTGTCGACTTCTTCCATAAAAATCAGTGACAATTGGACCTGGCTCAATGAGTTTCATTTTTATATTAAACTGTGCCAACTCATAATGTAGCGACTCAGTAAAGCCTTCTACCGCAAACTTTGTTGCGTGATAAATGCTATATAATGGGAATGTTATTTTACCACCCATACTTGAAATTTGAATAATCATTCCGCCTCCGCTTGCCCTCATGGGTTTTATCGCTTCTCTTGTCACTCGCATCAATCCAAAAACATTTGTATTGAATTGCTTCTCGATAATTTCATCTGACATTGCTTCAAATGCACCATCAACGCCATAGCCTGCATTGTTAATAACAACATCTACCTTTCCGAAGTCTTTTTGTGCTTGTGACATAGTATTTTTAATGCTATCCAAGTCAGTAACATCCATTGTATACATTTTTACATTTGAATAGCTTTTGAAATCTGTTTCATTTTCTGGGTTTCTTTGAGTGGCAATTACATTCCAACCCATTTTGGCAAACTCATAAACTGTTGCTTTCCCAATGCCACTTGAGGTTCCTGTAATTAATACGGTCTTTTTCATATTTCTATTGATTTATTTTGAGCAAAACTATACGGTTATTTTCAAACTAACAACATTAGAGTATAGTCTATACTTGATATTTATTTTTCAACACCCTATATTTGCACTATGTTAATAAACGAACTATCTAAAAAAACAGGAATTTCAGCTCACACCATTCGCTTTTATGAAAAGTCGGGGTTGATAGAAGGCAAAAAAGATGAATCAGTCAAATCGAATAATTACTTTCACTACGATGAGGTAACCGTTGAAAAATTGGAGTTCATTAGTGATGCCAAGTCAGTTGGGTTTACTATTAAAGAAATTGGTCAAATCATAGATGCATGGTACAATAGAAAATATACTAAGAAGCAAAAACTTGAAATTCTAGATGACAAATTGATTTCTTTAGAACAAAAGATGAAGGAGATTAAAGAAATGAAGAAACAGCTGCTTCAGTTCAAGGATGATGTTGTAAATAACAGATGTTAGGAGTTCAAATGAAAAAGGGTTACACTATCAAAGTATAACCCTTTTATCTTTTTGTTTGCTCTCCCTGCTGGACTTGAACCAGCGACCCCCTGATTAACAGTCAGGTGCTCTAACCAACTGAGCTAAGGAAGAGTATAAATTGGAGCGCAAAAATAGGTAAATTTTTATTCCAACCAACAAATAAGCTGGATTTTATTATGTCAAATTAATTATTCATAAAATAAGGTCTTATAAGGATACCGAATTCCATACATTTCCTTCACTTTATCCAAAATCGTAATACGCAATTCATCGACATTCATTTTTTCAGTAGCCGATACAAAAATCGCATTATTGTGCGTTTCATGATTCCAATGCTTTTTCAATTGATTCAATAAATCAGCCTTTACTTCATCCTCAAGCCATTCATCAAATGTATTTTTCTCATACAAATCCATTTTATTAAATATCAAAATTGTGGGCTTGTCATCGGCCTTCAACTCATGCAATGTTTGCCGAACTACCTGTATTTGCTCCTCATATTTTGGATGTGATATATCTACAACATGTAATAAAATATCTGCTTCACGTACTTCATCTAGGGTACTCTTAAAACTCTCAACCAAATGATGTGGCAATTTCCGAATAAAGCCAACTGTATCGCTCAATAAAAATGGGGTTCGGTCGAATACCACTTTACGTGTAGTTGTATCTAAAGTGGCAAATAACTTATTTTCTACAAAGGCTTCTGTTTTGCTCAAAAACCTCATCAGCGTAGATTTTCCAACATTAGTATAACCCACCAATGATACTCTAATAAATTCACCTCTTTCTTTACGTTGCGTAAACGCCTGCTTGTCAAATTCGCTCAGTCTTTTTCGTAATAACGAAATTTTATCCTTTACAATACGGCGATCTGTCTCAATTTCAGTTTCCCCTGGACCACGCGAGCCAATACCTCCACCTTGTCTTTCCAAATGCTTCCACATACCTTTCAGGCGAGGTAATATATATTGATATTGGGCTAATTCTACTTGCACTTTTGCTTGCGCTGTTTTAGCCCTGCTTGCAAATATATCAAGTATCAAATCGCTTCTATCAATTACCGTCCTACCCAATATTTTTTCAATATTCGAAATTTGAGAACCACTCAATTCATCATCAAATATCACCATGTCTATCTTGTGAGATTGAATATAATCTCGTATTTCTTCCAGTTTCCCCTTGCCTAAAAATGTTTTTGAATCAGGGTGTGGCAGTTTTTGGTAATACCTTTTTTTCTCTGTAGCACCCGCAGTTTCCGCTAAAAATGAAAGCTCATCCAAATATTCTTGTATTACTGATTCTGGTTGCCCTTGTTGCAACCAACCAATCAAGATTACCTGTGTATCTTGTTGTGCTTGTAATTTTTTTTCAATCAATGTGTAGTCCTATTTTTATCAAAAGT
>JBIIJE010000025.1:0-26741 GCA_044234005.1 Chitinophagaceae bacterium
TTCCGCTAAAAATGAAAGCTCATCCAAATATTCTTGTATTACTGATTCTGGTTGCCCTTGTTGCAACCAACCAATCAAGATTACCTGTGTATCTTGTTGTGCTTGTAATTTTTTTTCAATCAATGTATAGTCCTATTTTTATCAAAAGTAGTCAATTTTAAGTTGTTATTTTTTGGTCGGCACACGCACTTTTCGTTTCAATCTTTTCGCCATACCCTGAGGCTCGCTCGAAAAGGATTTTCACTGCAATTGCTGCCGCAATACACCTACCATTAGGCGACCTAATTTTACAGGTATTTTTCTTTATTACAAAACCTAGGCTCGGCGTTCATTTTTCTGTTTTGAGGTTCTTAGATGTAACTTTATCAATGCCTTGTTTTAGATTTGCCAACTTTACAACGAATATGAATCAATCAAAAATAAAGCTTGCATTAATTGCAGGTGGCTATTCTGGTGAATATGTAATTTCTATTAAAACTGCTATAACCATTGAAAATAATATTGATAAAGATAAATATGATGTCTATAAAATTATCATCAGCAAGGACAACTGGTTGCACAGAACTCCGCAAGGAGATAACATTGAGGTGGACAAAAAAGATTTCAGTTTAAATATTGGCGGAGAGAAAATTGTGTTCGACACAGCATTTATAGCTGTGCATGGCACCCCCGGCGAAGATGGCAAACTACAAGGTTATCTAGAAATGCTCGATATTCCTTTTACTTCTTGCGGAGCCATTGTTTCCGGGTTAACCTTTAATAAAATATTTTGCAATCGAGTTATTGCACAAAGTGGTTTAGTACATGTAGCAAAGTCTTTGCATGTAGTCGCAAATCAAGGAATGGGCGTAAAAGAAATTTTAGAGCAAGTTACTTTGCCTGTTTTTGTAAAACCTGCGGAAGGAGGTTCTAGTTTGGCTACGACAAAAGTGAAAAGGCCAGAGGATTTGCAAGCTGCTTTGAATGCAGTTTATGATTTCGAGCCTCAAGCAATGGTGGAAGAGTTTGTGAAAGGGCGAGAGTTTAGTATTGGAGTCTACCGAGCAAAAAATCAAGTAGTTGCCTTGCCAGTAACTGAAATAATTAGCTCAAAGGAGTTTTTTGATTACGAAGCCAAATATACAGATGGTGTAAGTAAAGAGATAACACCCGCTGAAGTAGAAAAAGAAATGAGTGAGCTTATGGCTCAAACTGCCCAAAAAATTTATCAAGTTTTAAACTGTAGAGGTATATGTCGTGTCGATTTTATCCTAGAAGCATCGTCAAATCATTTATACTTCTTAGAAATAAATACGATTCCAGGCCAAAGTGAGAATAGTATTGTGCCGCAGCAAGTCAGAGCTACAGGCATGTCATTACAAGATTTTTATGGTTTACTGATCGAAGAGTCATTGAAACACTAGCTAATTTTTTAACATTTAAAATGAAGGTTGCACTTTAAAAACCTTATTTTTACCCCCTCACAAATTTTTTTGAGTGCTAAAAAGATCCCTGTTATTTAATTTGTTGTTGGTTGGCCTTGTTGTGGTTGGTCTGCTTTATGCTTTTTTTGCATCACTTAATTACTTAACAAATCATAATCAAGAAACTAAAGTGCCAGCTTTGGAGGGTAAATCTATGAATGAGGCTGTTAATATTTTGAAACGTCAAGGTTTTAAAATTAACTTAGATTCTACCTACCGCTCCTATGAAACACCCTTGAAAGTGTTGTTTCAAGAACCAAGTGCAGGTTCGACAGTTAAAGTAGGTAGGACTATTTTTTTAACGATTAATCGCAAAACCCCACCTTCTATAGAAATGCCGAATTTGGTGAATATTTCTTTTCGAAATGCCTTATTGCAAATGCAAAGCTACCGCTTAACGATGGGAGATACAACCTATCGTCCAGATGTAGCAGCAGGTGCTGTATTGGAACAATGGTTTAACGGCAAGCCTATTTTGCCAGGACAGCTGGTGCCTTTAGGTAGTCGCATCGATTTGGTAATCGGTGAAGGATTATCGGATATGCAAGACGTTCCTAATTTTATTGGTATGACATGGCAAGACGCACGAGCGTTTATACAATCGCATAATTTAATTGCTAATCCTGTATTTGAGGGTGATATTGTAGATTCTAACAATGCAATTATTTTTTCTCAACAACCCGAAGCTTTGAATGAGCTCGATTTCAAAAACTCAATCATGTCGGGTGATATTATGGATTTGCGCATCATGCAAAATCCTTCTGCCGAAATATTGCAACAGAATCAACCAGGTTCTCAGAAATTATTAGGTGAGGATACCCGACAATTAGATTCAAATGGGAACCTAATTGAAGAAAAACCTTTAATGGATTTACCTGTAACACCTTCCAAATTAGACACGGCACCTAAGAGAAATAAAGTGCCGGGCATCAATGTGCCGAATGCTGCTAAGGATAAACCCATCGGAAAAATGCCTGATCCAAGTTCCGTGAAAAAGAATACAACGTCAAAAAATGGAGCTAATACTAAAAGTGTCACAAATAACGTTAATGCTAAATCAGATGCGGCCGGTAAAGATTTGATTAATCCCAAACCAAAACCTAAAAAAACTAAAGAGGCGGGTGCGAATTCAAACGCAAATAGTGCTGATAAAGTAGAAACTAAACCTAAAACAGCCCCGATTAAGAAGTCTGACGACAATATAAAAAATGAATTTGATTAATTGAAAGTATTTTATTCAATATGGATTTGTGTATTGTGCTTGGGTAATTTCAGCGCTAGTGCGCAGGAAATACTTGCTCCTTTGAATATTAATTCGATGCTTTTTGACAATCAAATCAAACCTTATCAATCGAAGAAAATAAGATTGAATTTACCTTTCATTGAAGATTTTTCTTATGAAGGCCCTTACCCTGATGCTACAAAATGGCAAGACAAACATGTCTTTATCAATAATACCTTTAGCAACGATCAAGTTACGCAAGGTGTTGCAACCTTTGACGGATTACGATTTGACGGAAGACCCCACATGCCATTCGCAAATTCACAATCCTATGCAGATAGCTTAACTTCGGAAACTATCGATTTGTCAAGTTACAGCAATGCCTCAAATATATACATGAGCTTTTATGTGCAACCGCAAGGCTTGTCTTTTGCTCCAGAATTAAACGATAGTCTACTTCTTTTTTTTAAAAATAATACTAACAGTTGGGAAAAAGTATGGCAACAAGCTGGTTCGGCTTTTTTAAATTTTGAATTAAAATTTGTGCCTATTCAGGCAAGTCGCTTTTATCATAGCGATTTTCAATTCAGGTTTGTCAATATCGCTTCACTCAATGTGAATGATGACATTTGGAATCTTGATTACATAAAAATTGATGCGAACCGAACGAATTTAGATACCAATATGAATGATGTGGCTTTTACTAGAGAGCCAACTTCCTTTTTGTCACCTTATACGTCAATGCCCTATCGACATTTTATCATAAATCAAAATGATGAAAAGACCGCAGACCAAACGTGTAGCATTAAGAATAATTACAACAATACAATTACACTTTCGAATACGCTCAATACAATAGAACCAATTAGCGCATCGCTACTGAACACAGCAAGCATTAATAATGTGACCATGGGTGCTAAGGCTATCTTGCCTCAAGTATTCTCTACTTTTAATGTTACCTATGTAGCTCCTTCTCCTTTAAGTAAAGTAGTTTTTAAACAAACTTATAACTATGCGCCCATCAACTCGAACGATTTGAGAAGGAATGATACCATAGTGCGTGAGACTATATTTGATAATTATTTTTCGTATGATGATGGCAGTGCTGAGAAATCTTATTTTTTGTTACCAGCGCCTAACTTCGCATCCAAACTCGCATTGAAATTTCATTTGAATCAGACTGACACATTTCGAGGCATGATGGTTAATTTCGGCGCACAATTACCAAGTGCTGCAGGTAAATATTTCTCCATTGTCCTCTACCAAAGTTTAGGTTCAATGGGTAGCAACGATTCAATAATCTTGCAAGAAGATTTATTTCAAGTAAAATATGACACGCTACGTGGTGGATTTTGGAGCTATGCTTTAGCAGCACCTAAAGTATTAAACGCAGGAGATTATTACTTAGGTGTTTTACAGCCAGCTAACTTTGGAAGTGACAGTATTTATTACGGTTTTGATGTGAACACAAACACTAGTTCTCAGTTTTTGTTTTATAACGTACAAGGCTCATGGCAAGCGTCAACTGTGAATGGTAGCGTGATGATACGTCCGATAGTTGGTGCAGCATTTAGACCCAGTGCTGTTCAACACCTAAACAAGCAGCAACAAACTCTACATCTATTTCCAAATCCTTGTAAGTCTATTGTTCAATTAAATAAAGAAAATAATTTCGATACTTATGTAATTTATTCTGCTCATGGACAAATCATGAAGAAAGCCAAACTCATAGGTAACAAAATCGATTTATCACCTTTGCAAAATGGTCATTATTTGATTCAATGTTATAATGTAAAAGGAGAAACAGCAACCGAGTCAATTATCAAACAAGATTAATTTTTTTAACACAATAATATGCAAAGTATTACAGCTGAAGATTTAAAAGCACGCATTAACTCGGGCGAAGTTATACATATATTGGACGTAAGAGAACCTGCAGAATATGCAGAGACAAATATGGGCGCCACGTTGATCCCTTTAGGTCAAATTATGAATGCCCAAATTGATGAAATTGAAGATTGGCGTAATGAAGAAGTAATTGTGCATTGTAGAAGCGGCGCGCGCAGTCAGCAAGCTATTCTCATGCTAAGTCAAATGGGTTTTAGTAATCTAAAAAACCTCAGTGGTGGAATTATAGCTTGGAATGCCTTAGGCTAGTTTTATTCTATCCTCTACTGAATAGACAGTAAACTTACTTTCTCGACAAAAAGCTAGTAAAGTGATGCCTAGGTGTTTGCAATATTCAACGGCTAGACTCGAGGGTGCCGACACAGAAGCTAAGATAGGGATTCTTGCTTTATAGCACTTACTCACAATTTCATATGAAAGCCGACCGCTGACTGTTAGACAAACTGCTTTCTCTAAATTACCATCTTGCAACAATTGGCCTATGACTTTATCCACTGCATTGTGTCGCCCAATATCTTCATGTATACACAGCAATTCGTTGTTTGCATTGAAGGCGCAAGATGCATGTGAACCGCCGCTTTGTTGAAATATGGCTTGCTGTGCTTGCATCTTACTAAACATTTCCTCTACCTGCTGTGCATCAATTTGTATCGTTGATTCTATCTTCTCATCACCTAATGATAAATCTAGATCTTCTTTGCCACACATGCCGCAACTAGTGACCGACATTAAATTTCGTTTTGTTGCTATGCCTTGTTGAATTGCACTTGCAGGAATGATTGCATTGATAGCGGTAACAAAGCCTTTCTCATTTAGAGCTGTAACATTAAATTGGGGAGCCTTCAACTTATCTGTATAAACATCTTCGGTATATAAAATACCTCTTACTAATGCCTCCTCGTGACCGGGTGTTCGCATGGTAATCGTGTAGGGTTCGCCATTCACTAAAATACGGATCATCTCTTCACAAGTTAACTCGTCTTCCACTTGCTGCGGCAGACCTTTTGTATATTTAGTAGCGGTTGTCTTCAATGGCAGAATGTATTTTCAAATTTAATTATATGTATGAACAAATTCAAAGGCATTGTAAACATGTTTTTTAAAATGCTTTAAGTAAATATAGGTTAGATTAATTTTTCTTTGTTTTTTTGCATGAAAATAGACTGAAATCCGCATTAACCATTAGATTAAATAGAAGAAAATAATATGTCAGCTTTAAATAAACTTTCAAATATCATTGTAGATTTTGCAATAGAAGTTCATACACAGTTAGGGCAAGGCATGGCAAAATCGGCCTATCTAGCTTGTTTGGCATACGAGCTCGAAAAAGCAGGGTTTACAGTAGAGAAGGAAGTGAAAATGCCAATCAATTATAAAGGAGTAACAATAGAGAACGGCTATCAAGTAGATATTTTAGTGAACCATGAAATTATTTTAGAGATAAAGACTTTAAAAGCGATTACCGATTTGCATGTTGAACAAGTGCAAAGCTTTTTAACACTTGGGAATTGTTCACTGGGGCTTATTTTCAACTTTAATGTACCTAGCTTGCGTAAAGGTATACGAAGAGTTGTTAAGTAGTTTAGTTTCTTCTTTTTAATACCCTATCTTGCAACAAATTTTGGCAGGTGTCATAATTCAAACAGTGAAATTATGCATCATGCTTTTCAAGCCATTGTTGAAACTTTCCTAGCAAACGAGATAGGCATTTGCGACTTTTTTGTTTCTCCCGAAATGGCATTAGGTTTGCGTGCTAATATAAATGCTTTAGAAGAAAAAAATCAACTAAATGCAGCGAGTATTGGAAGCAATCACCAGCTAGCTTTAAATACAAGTTTTCGGAACGATAAAATTTTGTGGCTTGATAGAATACATGAAAATAAAGTTGAAACTGAATTTTTAGATATCATAGACGCGTTTATTCTATTTTTAAATACCACATGTTATACGGGTATTAAAAGCAGTGAGTTTCATTATGCGTTATACGATACGGGAAGTTTTTATAAAAAGCATCTTGATCAATTTAATCAAAATACAAGTCGTCAGTTCTCGATGATTTTATATCTTAATGAAAACTGGCAAATAAATGATGGTGGCGAGTTATGTATTTATAAGCAAGAGATAAAACAACTTATAGAGCCTACAAATTGTAAATTGGTATTCTTTAAAAGTAGCGATTTATTACATGAAGTACTTATTACAAATAAGCCTCGACTGAGTGTAACAGGATGGTTGAAGTTATAATGCTATTTTTTCTTATTCTTCTTTGGATTTTTTTTCTTCCACACTAAGTCGCTTTTTTCAGCTTCTTCAATCAGCTTTTGCCAATCATGCTTCCCTTCATTTTGTAATGCCAATGTAAGACTATAATCTAGTTTATTGATATTCATAATTTCGATAGGTGTATGCGTGAATTTTTCTATTTCTTGTAGCATCTCTTTCTCTTCTTCGGCACAAAATGAAATAGCTTCGCCCTTTTGCATTCCTCTTCCTGTTCTACCAATTCGATGCACATAATTTTCAGCTACATCTGGCAAATCGTAATTAATTACAAATTCGATTCCAGCAATATCTATACCCCTGGCGCTTATGTCCGTTGCTATTAATACTTTTACTTCCCCTTTGCTAAATTGTTGCATTACCTCAATTCTATCTTCTTGCGCCTTATCGCCATGCATGGTTATCGTTTGAATGCCCACTCTTGCCATGGCTTTGCACACACGTTCAGCCCTCACCTTAGTTCTCACAAAAACTAATATTTTTTTCTCAATATTTGCCCGAATAAATCTTTCTAAAAAGAAACGCTTATCATCCATTTCAATATAAGCAACAGCATGGTGAACATTTTTTGACACAGGGTCTTTAGGCGAAATTTGAATGCGTATTGGATTTGTTACTAATGAGTAGGCTAAATCTTTTATTTTTTCGTCGATAGTAGCCGAGAAGAATAAAGTTTGATGTCGCTTTGGCAAGAACTGAATTACATCGCGAATATCTTTTATAAAACCCAGAGCAAGCATATGATCAGCTTCGTCGAGTACTAAAATTTCGGTGTATTTAAAATTAATAAATCCTTGTGCACGCAAATCAAACATTCTACCCGGCGTTGCAATAAGCACATCAACTCCTTCACTTAATTCTTCTTTTTGCTCGCTACTATCGATGCCGCCGAAAGCAGAAATAATAACTAAGTCTGTATATCTTGCAATATCGTTACATGCTTTTGTAATTTGAATGGCTAATTCCCTCGTCGGTACCATGATTAAACAACGCACACTATTCCGTAACAAATTAGATTTTCGATACAACAATTTATGCATGATTGGAATGGCGAAAGCGGCGGTTTTGCCTGTACCTGTTTGAGCAATTGCCAGCACATCTTCACCTTTTAAGATAGAAGGAATGGCTTTAAATTGAATGTCCGTAGGTTTATTAAAACCCATTTCTTGCAAACTCTTTTTTATATCAGGTGCTATATTGTATTTTTCAAATTTCACAGAGCATCAAAACTAGAATAATTAGTTTAGAGTTAAATAGTTTTTATTTGTCGATATTCAATTGTGGTCAATTGGTATTAGAATATTGTATTTTTCAATTGCTATTCATCAGTGAAATTTAATTATACTACTTACAAATTTTATGTTTTTTAATTTTCACCTTTCAAAAAAGTATTATCTTGTTATGCCATTTCTTCTTATACGAGTCAAAAAAATCATTTTTTTATTTATTTTTTACTTTGCACTAATGTCATGATGGTACAATCCAGGTCAACTGGTTTGATACTTGATGATAATGCTTATGATAATACAAATCAGTTAGCTACAGGGCTCAACGTTGCCCCTGTTGACTCAGTTGCTTCATTTAAAAAATATTGTCTTAAAGCAGGGGTGAAGGTAAGATTAGCTCTTGTGTAGGTTGGGCAACAGGGTATGCGGCATTAAGTATTTTGCTGGTGCTACAACATGAGCTGTCTAATAATCTTGCATCTCAATTGGCTCGTTCAAATATGTTTATTTACAATTAAATTAAGGTAGATGATTGTATTTCGGGTTCGAGAATGAACAATTCGCTTGACTAACTTGGAACTCGAGGTAGTTGTGCTTACAAAGTTTTTTACACGAGTGATTGTAATATACTACCGAGTCCTGCTTTTAAAGATGCTGCGAATCCAATGGCGATAATAGCGCTTTACAAATAATTTGATAAAGAAGCCTCGAATCAAGAAAAGATAACTGCTACTATACGAAGCATAGCTTCAAATAAACCTGTAATACCATTTTGACATTAATTTTATATTATACATTTCGCTAGACGAAAATGGTAAATGCCTATGGATACAAATGTTTAGATTAAATGGAGGAACGAAATTTTAATCTGTTACATTTGTCTAATCGGTATAATTATTGGTATGCAAATAAAAACTTCTATGCAGGATTTGCGAAAAACAGGTTTATATAAGCCTAAGATGGATGCTGAAGATAGTGGTGGACATGCTATGTGCGTTGTTGGTTATGATCAACAAAAGCAGCTTTTTAAAATCACGAATTCGTGGGCGAGTGCATGGGGTAATGATGGCTTTATGTTTGTGTCTTTTGAAGATTGTGGAGCTGCTATAGCTTATGCACATCAAATTGTTATGGATCGAAATTGATCATGGGGATTGGCTGTACAATCTATTAATGAAGAGATACTAAAAATGTCAAAAGCTAGAATTTTGATTGGTGAGTTTGTGTTTAGAAAATATGATATAGATACCAACAATTTTCAAATTATTAAACCTGTTTAAGTGAGTTTATCAATATGTATTATTATCACAGTGATGGTTCAACTTAGCCCTTCACAATAAATATTCCTTATCTTAGTTTTATCAAATTATAAAATATGTCAAACATACTCATGCTGCATGGTGCCTTAGCATCGCAAAAGCAATTCAACGAATTGATTCCACAGCTTACTCAACATACTTGTCATGCCTTAAATTTTAATGGACATGGTGGCAAAATGGTTTCAAGCAAAGGCTTTGGATTCGACTCTTTTACGGATGATATACTTCAATACCTTGATGAACATCATATTGAAACCATAAATTTATTTGGTTATAGTATGGGCGGTTATGCAGCACTTTTATTCGCTAGTAAATACCCCAATCGAGTCGAAAAAATATTTACTTTAAATGTTAAATTCAGATGGGATTTAGAAAGCACGGTCAAAGAAACTAATTTCTTGAACCCTGATAAAATGTTAGAAAAAGTGCCAGGCTTTGCGAATAATTTAATATTGCAACACGGTATGAATTTATGGAAAAACATGTTACACCAAACGAGCCAAATGATGCTCGATATGAGTGAAACAAACCTTCTCACTGATGAAAAAATTAAATTGATAACACATCCAAGCTTGCTCGCAGTAGGCGAACTGGATACAACAAGCAGTCTTGAAGAAACAATTGCGATGAAGAACAAACTTAAAGACGCTTCTTTACTCGTAATTCCAGCAACGCCTCATGCTTTCGAGAAAATATCAATAGAAAGATTAGTCTTTGAAATCAATAGTTTCCTGCGCTAAAGTACAGCCTAGAAGAAAATCGGATCTGAAACAATTAATAAGCTGTAAGTCAATATTTTGAGAATATTGAAAACATTTTCTAAATCGTATGGTTAAGTGCTAACTAGACTAACTAACAGCTCGTATTCTCCTTACTTAAATCCTAGCGGTTAATTTGTCTTAAACTAAGTAGTTTATTTCTATTTCAAGTTTGCTTACCTTCGATGCCTCTTATGAATTTGCAATATCTGCAAGATTTATATACAACTCATCCTTGCGCAAATAAATTGGCGGACGACATTCTATTGTCCAAACCAAAGTTAATCGAACTTAAAAATTTACAAGCGTCTGCATTTTCATTTCTATCAACAACAGTTTTTAAGCGACTTGATGTAAATCATGTATTTATTTTAGATGATAAGGAGGCTGCCGCTTATTTTCACAACGATTTTGAAACATTAAGTCACGCCTTAGATATTTGCCTTTTCCCCGACTCATTTAAAAAATCGGGTCAAATTGGTGAGCTTAATAGCAGTCATGTAATGCTAAGAGCAGAAGCCCTGATGAAATTTAATTCATCTCAAGTTCGAAAAAAAGTACTAGTTACTTATCCCGAAGCTTTGCTCGAAAAAGTAGTAAACGCAAATTCATTCGCAAAAAATACAATTTACATTAAGCAAAATGAAAAGCTTGATGTGGCATTTATAACTGAGTTCATGGTAGATATGGGATTTACAAAAGTAGATTTTGTATATGAACCTGGTCAGTTTGCGATTCGGGGAGGTATCATTGATATTTACTCCTTTGGTAATGAGCATCCTTATCGAGTTGAATTATTCGATGATGAAGTAGACACTATTCGAATTTTCAATCCAGAGACTCAATTAAGTGAGCGGAAGCTCCTACATGTTACCATTATTCCAAATATTGAAACTCGCTTTCAAACAATTGACAAAGTAGCTCTCTTTGAGTATTTACCTGAAAATACAATTATTTGGGTTCATGATGCAGAACTTCTTATGCAACGTTTCGAAAAAACTTGGAAGTACATTGATGAACATAAGGAAATAAAAGTGCATGACATCAATGATAATGAAGTTGACTTAAATCAATTAGATTTTGTTACATCAGAAGCCTTACTAAGTCAATTTCAACGTCGAACTGTTCTAGAATTTGGAAAAGGTTTTGCAGCAGATACCTTTAACATGCCAGTGCATGATTCCTATAATTTTGTTACACAAGATCAACCAAGCTTCAACCGAAATTTCGAACTGCTCATCAAAGATTTACATGAACGTAGTGCTGCGCATTACAATATTTTTATCTTTTCTGAAAATCCAAAGCAACTAGAACGTTTACGAACGATTTTTCAAGAGTTGAAAGCTAATATTTTATTTACGCCTATCCCACATTCAATTTCACAAGGCTTCATAGATGCTGATTTGAAGATAGTTTGTTATACCGATCATCAAATATTTCAGCGTTACCACAAGTATAAAATGAAGCAAGCTTATTCGCAAGGAAAAGCTTTAAGCATGAGAGCTTTACGCGAATTGACACCTGGTGATTTTGTTGCGCATATCGATCATGGTGTAGGTCGTTACAGTGGATTGCAAAAAATAGATGTGAATGGTGTGATGCAAGAGGCGGTGCGTATTATTTATAAAGACAACGATGTACTTTATGTAAATATCAACTCACTTCACAAAATAACTAAATACACAGGCAAAGAAGGAACCGAACCTAAAATACATAAAATTGGCAGCGGTGTTTGGGAAAAATTAAAATCAAAAACTAAAAAGCAAATTAAAGATATTGCAAGTGATCTGATTAAGTTGTATGCCAAGCGTAAAGCCTCGAAAGGATTTGCTCATACACCTGATTCATACTTGCAAACCGAATTAGAGGTATCATTTATGTATGAAGATACACCTGATCAAAGCAAAGCAACTGCTGATGTAAAAAGAGATATGGAAAGCGATTCGCCCATGGATAGGTTGGTATGCGGTGATGTGGGATTTGGGAAAACTGAAGTAGCGATTCGTGCAGCTTTTAAAACAGTTGTCGATGGCAAGCAAGCTGCAATACTCGTTCCTACAACTATATTAGCTTATCAGCATTATCAAAATTTTAAAGAAAGATTAAAGGATTTTCCATGTACGGTAGATTATATCAATCGATTTAAATCGACGAAGCAAAAAAAGGAAACACTACAATTGCTTAAAGAAGGTAAAATTGATATCATAATCGGTACCCATGCATTATTGAGTAAAGATGTGGAGTTTAAAGACTTAGGTGTGCTTGTTGTAGATGAAGAACAAAAATTTGGTGTAGCCGCAAAGGAAAAAATTCGTTCCTTTAAAGCCGATGTAGATACCTTGACGTTAACAGCTACTCCCATTCCTAGGACCTTGCAATTTTCTTTAATGGGTGCTCGAGATTTAAGTGTAATTAATACACCGCCGCCTAATAGGCAGCCTGTTCACACCGAATTAAGTGTGTTTAATGAAGTATTGATTCGGGATTCTATTTATTATGAAACGGAAAGAGGCGGGCAAGTATTCTTCATTCATAATCGAGTACAAGGCTTAGCGGAGATGAAAGCTTTGATTCAAAATTTGTGTCCCGATATTAGTATTGGTATTGCTCATGGACAATTAGAAGGCGATGAGTTGGAAGAAACTATCCTTGATTTCATGGCGCAAAAATATGATGTTTTAGTATGTACAAATATTGTTGAAAGTGGCGTTGATATTCCGAATGCCAACACCATCATTATTAATAATGCACACAATTTTGGGTTGAGTGATTTGCATCAATTACGCGGTAGGGTTGGACGCAGCAACAAAAAGGCATTTTGTTATTTACTTTCACCATCATTAAGTTTGTTGCCGAGTGATTCTAAAAAACGATTACAAACTATTGAACAATATAGCGAATTGGGGAGCGGATTTTCTATTTCGATGCGTGATTTAGATATTCGAGGTGCAGGCAATATGTTAGGTGGTGAGCAAAGCGGATTTATTACGGATATCGGTTTTGAAATGTACCAAAAGATATTGAATGAGGCCATTCATGAACTCAAGAATACTGAATTCAAAGAAGTATTCAAAGACCAAATTCATCACAAACAAGATTACGTAAGCGATTGTACAGTAGATACCGATTTAGAAATCTTGATTCCAGATTCTTATGTAGAAAGTATCGCTGAAAGATTGTATCTCTATACTCAGCTAGACAATTGCGAAACTGAACAAGAATTGGAATCTTTTAGAAGTTCTTTAGTAGATAGATTTGGACCATTACCTAAACAGGTAGGTGATTTACTAACAGCCTTGCGTGCTAGATGGATTGCGCAGGAAGTTGGTTTTGAAAGACTAATCCTAAAGAACAAACAACTGCGATTATACTTTGTTTCTAACCCAGACTCACCCTATTTTGAAAGTGAAACATTCAAACACATACTCGATGTAATTCAAATGCAAATTAAAAATGCTAGGCTGAAAAATGTAGGTACTAATTTTATGCTTATTGTTGATGATATCAGAACCATCAACGATGTACTTCAGCTCATTCAAAGAATGAAATTACAAGATAAAGAAAGCACGATAGAAAAAATAGAAAGCTAATCTGTAGGTAATAAAATATTATAAGTTCTTCCTTTTTTATTCATTAAAAATTTATCTCTCAACCACGGATTAAGCATACGAATCGTTTTGTAGTTAGTGCCTTTATGCTTGGCATAGGAAACTAAGCTGCCAATGCTACCGCTTATCGTTTCATGTTTTACCTTAAGTGGCTTATATAAATCATCTTTGTCTAAATTAAATCCAAGCTCTTTTTGGTTTGATAAGATATACTTTAAAGCTGCAATGCGAAATACATAACGCATAGTTTCTTCAGGCAATAACACATCGTAAAAATTTGTTTCGCTTTGATTGGTCAAGGCGCTATTCATGCCACCCATGCCGCAGTTGTATGATGCTGCCGCAGAAGTCCAATTGCCAAATTTAGCGTAAGCTTCTTTCAGATATTTACAGGCAGCATCAGTGGCTTTTTCAGGATTATACCTTTCATCCACTTCGCTATCTATATATAATCCATAGCTCGGTGCTGTGCTAGGCATAAATTGCCAAAATCCAACAGCCCCGACACGAGATGTTTGATTTTGCAACGCACTTTCTGCAATAGCTAAATATTTAAAATCATCAGGTACACCATTTGCTTCTAAACGCTCCTCTATCATCGGTAACCATCGATTCATGAGTTTAATAATGTAGGAAGTAGAGCCTTGCATAAAAGTATTTACTAATATCTCTCTGTCGAATCGTTCTCTGACATCCCATATTTCGAGGGGTAATTTTTCGCCAAACAAAGAAAAGGATTTCGGCGTGTTGGGCACTACCACTTGAAGCATATTGCCACCATTCAAGTTTTGTTCTTGGAGAGCTTCTTGTTTTGTTTCTGTTCTTAAATATCTCGGATTATTTTGCGCAACTGAAAATTGAGAACTAAGTAGCAAGCAAGTTGCTGCAATCATTTTATACATAAATTTTTAGAATTATTAGGAGAGTAAATATTAAGTCGTTTTCTTCTTATAGATAGGTACAGTACTGCAAGGTTCGCCATACATAATACTCTTAGCCCATGGCTTTAATTTTTCAGTAATACTTGCATAAGCACTTGGCGGTATTGGCAATTCGCCGCATCCCTTAATAACAATACGTTTGTCGGCATAAGGTGTTGCATCCATTTTTTGAATTGCCTCCAACATAAATGATTCTTTGCAAGTATCTTCATTACCTACCTTGATGGCTGATGCAACCTCGCTTAAATAGCTGCTTACTAACATATAAGCCCATACTGGAATAATTGCATCTACACTGCAAGTAATTATTACATTTTTTTTAAGATATTCATTCCAGTTCAATTGTTGTAGTGCTGCTCGAAAATCTTTCTCTTTTAAAATCAAGCCCATAAATAAATGTTCCTTTAAATCAAAAACTACAACATCCTTGGGGGCAAAATCTTCAAGATTCAAAGTAATAATGCCACTCTCTGCTACTTTATTTACAATTACTTCCATATTTGCAAATTTAGGTGATGCGCTATTGAAATGTCCAAGTAAATCGTTAATGCAAATAGTATAAAATTTAGTATTCAAAACTAGCAGAATTTCTAAAAGTCGTTTTTTAGAATGCATTACAATCGTTTAAGGAGTATTATATTTGCTCGAATTGATAATAAGTAAATATTTTACATGGCGACTCCTCATTTTCATACCTTAAAAGTATCAGACATAACGCGCGAAACTCCAACTTGCGTCTCAGTAGCATTTCATATTCCTGATGAAATCAAACATGAATTTGCTTATCAAGCAGGTCAGTATATTACTTGTAAAAAAACTATTGATGGGGAAGAAATAAGACGTTCTTATTCATTATGTAGTTCTCCGCTAGAGAATGATTTTCGCGTAGCCATTAAACAAGTTCAAGATGGTATTTTTTCGACGTATGCAAACACAAGATTGCAAGTTGGCGACGAAATTGAAGTAATGAATCCAATAGGAAATTTCACTTTAAAACTTCATGACGCCAACAAGCACAATTATATGGCCTTTGCAGCAGGTAGCGGTATTACCCCCATTTTAAGCCTAATCAAGACCATATTAATTGCCGAGCCAGAAAGTACGTTTACATTAGTATATGGTAATCAAAATATTTATTCTATTATTTTCCGGGAGGAAATAGAAGGACTAAAGAATAAATTTATGCAACGATTGCAAGTGGTGCATGTTTTAAGTAGAGAACGGATGGAAACTGAAGTTAATTATGGCAGAATAAATGCAGTGAAGTGCGAGCAACTTTTACAAAAAGCAATTGATTATAAGCATATGCATCAGTTTTTTCTGTGTGGCCCAGAAGAAATGATAATGAGCGTAAAAGACTATTTGGTGCAACATGGTGTTGATGAACATATAATTCGCTTTGAATTATTTACGAGTAGCTCTGCGAAGAAAGCTAAAAAAGAGTACAAAGAGGTGCATGTTGCGGATGCGGCAAAGATGTGCAGCGTAACTGTTAAAGTTGATGAGAGAAGTTTTGATTTACAATTGGCTTATGGAGGAGATAGTTTATTGGATGCTGCATTAAAGCATGGGGCTGATTTGCCATTTGCATGCAAAGGTGGGGTTTGCTGTACTTGCAAAGCAAAAATAATAGAAGGTACAGTTGAAATGGAGGTTAATTATGCGTTAGAGCCTGAAGAAGTTGCCGCTGGTTATGTGTTGACTTGCCAAGCTCATCCCACGAGTGAAAGAGTTGTCATCGATTTTGATGCCCGGTAAATTTTAATCGAGACTATCTTTAAAAGGAATTAGCTTCGTTTTCTTGTATTTAATCCACGACCTTACAATATCATCTTCATCGGGGTGAAGCTTCGGAAACTGCAGATATTCTTTGGCATCAACTAAGGTATAAATTTGACTTTGTTCATCAATATATCCATAGCCAAGCAACTTGAAATTTTCTATCAATACAATTGCTTTCTCTTGGGGCGTTCGCCCTTTATCATGCAGCATAAAATTTTTGTATGGAAAAGTATTTGATTTTACAATTTTCTCAACACGAGTATTATAAGATGCGGCAGCTTCTTGTCCGTTGCAAATACCTCTACATTTTTTAATCTGATGATGAAAACAAACACTCTCATCCGAGGTGAGCCCACAATATTTCAAACAAAGCTCATTCTCGTCAATCCATCGCTCCAACAATTCTCTGGCTGATGTATAATTTGTAAATGCCAACAAATAATTTTCTTGTTCATCAAAGTCTGCTATACTTAAGATTTCAATGCCTTCTTCATTTTGAGTATGCTTAATCACATGGGTAAACACATCTTTTTTTCTAAGTCGATTATAGAATGGCTTATGCACTTTAATTTCCTGTGATTCGAGTATTAAAGAAATGAGTTCGCTGCCTGTTTCAATCCAATCTGCATTGCTCAAGTCTTGCAGCATTTGTTTGGTTTTTTTTAAGTCACTATTGAAATGACTTACTGCTCTTGCATACATATCTATACTCTTACCGATATAAACGATTTCTTCTTTCGCATTTAAAAAATAGTAAACCCCACAAGTTGCTGGAATTTTATCTAATATATATTTCTTGATAGCATCTATTCGCGATGACATAATACTTGATAATGAACTTGCTTTATGTGTCTTACTTTGACTTTTTAATTGCAGTAAAATATCCAGGAGTTTGGCTGTCGCAATAGCATCGCCTTCTGCTCTATGTCGATTATGAATAGTAATGCCAATAGACTCGCATAAATTACCCAAGCTGTAGGATGGTTTTCCCGGCATTAGTTTACGACTTAGCTTAACAGTACAGAGTGTATCTCTTTTGTACTTATAACCGATTGATGCAAATTCTTCTTTGATAAAATTGTAATCAAATGCTGAATTATGTGCCACGAAAATATATCCTTCTGTATACTGTAATATTTCTTTTGCTACTTCATGAAATTTCGGGGCGTCTTGCACCATCTCATTGGTAATGCCCGACAAATTGGTGTAAAAGCTCGTGATATAGCATTCTGGATTAATGAGGGTACTAAATTTATCCACTACACTTAAGCCATCATGTACTAAAATACAAATGTCGATAATTCTGCCACGTTGGTAAGCAAATTTAGACCCACAAGTTTCAATATCCACGATAGCAAACATGACTCAAATGTAGGTTGAGATGACCGAAATTTGAAGCATTAAATTCGTAAGGAATTCTACAAACACTAATTACTGAATCCGAAATCTTTTGGGCATTCCTCTTGCGTAATCTAGGTAAAGCATAGAGAATTAAAACTCAAACATAGAAAGAACAAAAGCGAAACCGAAACCTGCAAAATCTTTATTAACCCTAGAAGGGAAATGTTTTTATTCAGATTTATGGGCGGGAAGTATGTAGTTTATACTAACTATAGATTAATGGATCCGGTTCTTTTTTAACATCAAACAGTGATATTGAATATCTAATGGTTGAATACGATTTACTTTACTTTTTCCTATCATGTATTTATGAATTGCGATGTGCCAATTCATATTTTAATTTACTTTCGTGTCCACAACAAAATTTATATTTTTCAAATGTCACAACAAGGTACAAAGAAGGCAACCATTATTGGCTCAGGATTAGTAGGCTCATTGTGGGCAGTTTATCTCAATAAAGCAGGTTACCAAGTAAATGTTTATGAGCGTCGTGCTGACATGCGATTGCAAAAAATGAGTGCTGGCAAATCAATTAACTTGGCCATGTCAACACGTGGTTGGAACGCACTTGATGAAATGGGTATTGGAGATGAGATTAGAAAAATAGCGATACCTATGTATGGCAGAACTATGCACGCCATTGACGGTAATACATCTTATCAGCCATATGGAAACGAAGGTCAAGCTATCTATTCTGTATCTCGCTGGGACATTAATGCCACACTGATGACAATAGCAGAGCAGCATGATACAAGTAGCATTCATTTCAATGAAGAGTGCATTCACGTAAATATGCAAGACGGCTTAGTGACTTTCAAGAATACACAAGACGGTAAAATAACCGAAGTGAAATCGGATGTAATATTTGCAACCGATGGTGCGTTTAGTGCAGCCCGCTATAATGGCATGCAAAAAGTAGATCGTTTTACCTACTCGCAACAATACATACCTGATGGCTATCGCGAAATTTTATTACCTGCTAATGAAGACGGAACACATAAGTTAGACGCAAACACCTTGCATATTTGGCCGCGAGGAAGATTTATGCTTATTGCATTGCCTAATTTTGATGGGTCTTATACGTGTACATTGTTTATGCCATATGAAAATCATGAACATTGTTTTAATAACCTCACAAGCAAAGAAAAAGTTACCCAATTCTTTAAAGACGTTTTTCCAGATTTTTACGAGATGATGCCAAGTGTAGCAGATAGCTGGGAAAGCCATCCCCTATCGTCGTTGGCTATTATAAGATGCTTGCCTTGGACGCATGGCAAACTTGTGTTGATGGGTGATGCGGCTCATGCAACTGTTCCATTTTTTGGGCAAGGCATGAATGCTGGCTTCGAAGATTGCTATGTGATGTGGAAATTAATTGAAAAGCACCATCATGATTGGGAAATTATATTTAAAGAATTTGAACGCTTACGCAAGCCCAATGGAGATGCTGTGCAAGACTTGTCGATGCTCAATTATATTGTAATGCGCGATAAAGTGGCAGATCCTGATTTTCTACTGTTACAGAAAATTGAAAGACGAATTAATTATTTGTACCCTGACAAGTATTTCCCTTTGTATAGCATGGTTTCTTTCACGAATATAGAATATCAAATTGCTTTGCAAAAAGGTCAAGAACAAGAGGCGATGATAAAAACATTAATCGAGCAACAGAATATTACCGCACAAACTGGAGAAAGTGAAATTGACAATCTCATTCATGAATTTATGAAAACTCAATCCCTTAATCATGGCAACAAATAGAGAAGATATATTAAATCGTATTGATCGTAAATTTAACGACATCGATCAAAATCCTGATACGCATTTAGAAGGCTTAGTCCATGTGAATCCGATAACTTATTGGGATTACATTTTACCTGATGCCTTGCTCAGCTTGCAAATACAACGTACCACATTGCCTGATGAGATGGTATTTATCATGTATCATCAAATCAATGAATTGATTTTTAAAATGATATTGTGGGAAATAGATCAAGTGAGCCAAGCTGAACCAATCGAGGCTAATTTTTTTACCGAAAAACTACGTAGAATCAGTCGCTATTTCGATTTACTTTCTAACTCATTTGAAATAATGGGCGACGGTATGGAAGTAGAACAATACATGAAGTTTAGAAATACGCTTACTCCAGCAAGCGGATTCCAATCAGCTAATTATCGTTTAATTGAATTTGCTTCAACCGAATTAATTAATCTCATTGATTATCGTTTTAGAGCCACCATCAATAGAGATACGCCTTACTCACATGCCTATAATCATTTGTATTGGCAGGCTGCCGGAAAGGATCACACAACAGGCAAAAAAAGTACTTTGATAGTTAATTTTGAAAACCGATATAAAGAGTTTTTTTTGCAAAAAATGGAATCTTATAACACCACAAATCTTTGGACTAAATTCAAGCAACTACCAGAAAATATCAAGCAAGATGAAGCCTTAATCAAAGCCATGCGACATTATGATTATACCGTAAATGTGTCTTGGGTAATGGCGCATTATCATGCCGCTGCTAAATATATTGGTGGGGGCGAAGCAACCGGTGGCAGCGATTGGCGCAAATACATGCATCCGCGTTATCAACGACGTATTTTTTTTCCAGATTTATGGACAGCAGAGGAATTAGCGCATTGGGGCGAAAATGTCTAAGTGATGAGCATCTATGATAAAACACACATAAAATATTACTTTTGATCTATGACATTCACAAAATCCCCAAGTATTGACCAGGTCGGTGTAGAAGAAAGAGTTGCTCGATTTAATACACGAAGTATTAAAAAATCTAGCAAAGTGCAAGGGTTACATTTAGCGTTAAGCATGATAGACTTAACCACATTAGAAGGGAAAGATACAGTTGGGAAAGTAAAACAAATGTGCTACAAGGCGCAACACATTGCCGACCATTTATCCAATTTACCGCAAGTTGCAGCTGTTTGTGTTTATCCGAATCATGTGAAAACAGCCAAACTCGCTTTGGGTAATTCAGGCATCAAAGTAGCGTCTGTAGCTACTGCATTTCCTAGTGGTAATTCAAGCAGAAAAATAAAACTTGAAGATACAAAAATGGCTGTTTCGCATGGAGCCGATGAAGTGGATATGGTGATTAGTAGAGGCGAATTTCTTTCCGGTAATTACAATTTCGTGTTTGATGAAATTGCTGCTATAAAAGAAGCTTGCCAACACGCTCGACTCAAGGTAATTCTTGAAACTGGCGAATTGTCTACCTTAGATAATATCCGAAAAGCAAGCGATATTGCTATGGCTGCTGGCGCGGATTTTATTAAAACATCAACTGGCAAAATACAGCCTGCTGCTACAATGCCCGTGACATTTGTGATGCTACAAGCCATTCTAGATTTTTATGAAGCGACAGGAAGAATGGTAGGTATGAAACCTGCTGGTGGTATTTCAACGGCAAAAGCATCCTTGCAATATTTAGTGATGTTGTATGAAACTTTGGGCGAAAAATGGATGAGTAACGAGTGGTTTCGTTTTGGGGCAAGTAGTTTAGCCAATGATATTATCATGCAATTGGCAAAAGAAGCAAATGGGGTTTATTATTCAAGCGATTATATTTCCAAAGATTAGATGCAGTGATTGAAGACTGAGGTCGCATCGATGAACAATATCCTCGGCTTAATACAAAGCATATTTATTTTAAAGCACATCAAAAATGAAGAAAGTACAAAATCCAAAATTGAAAATAGCTGAGCTTGGTAAGAAGCCATCGGCATCTTCTGCTGGAAATTATAAATCAAAATCGGCATTTGAGGCTTGGGATTATGTACCAGCGCCTGAGAGTGCGGAACATGTTAAAATTGAAAAACAGTATGAGTTATTTATTGGTGGGAAATTTATAAAGCCGATTAGTAAAAAATATTATGAAACGATAAATCCGGCTAACGGAAAAGTATTGAGCAATATTGCTGACGCCAATGAAAAAGACGTAGATTTCGCGGTGAAAGCAGCGAAGAAAGCATATGATAATGTATGGTCTAAATTAAGTGGTGCTGAACGTGGTAAATATATTTATCGTATTGCGCGTATGATGCAAGAACGCGCCCGTGAGTTTTCTGTAATTGAAACAATGAATGGAGGTAAATCTATTCGAGAAAGTAGAGATATTGATATTCCTTTAGCCGCGAATCACTTTTTCTACTATGCAGGTTGGGCAGATAAATTAGATTATGCATTCCCCAATCGTAAACCAAAATCAATTGGAGTAGCTGGTCAAATCATACCATGGAATTTCCCATTATTAATGGCTGCATGGAAAATAGCTCCAGCATTGGCTACCGGTAATACCGTTGTACTGAAACCAGCAGAAAGCACGCCTTTAACTGCTTTAAAGCTTGCTGAATTAATACGTGATGCAGGTATTCCAGATGGTGTTGTAAATATAGTCACAGGTCATGGGCAAGCAGGAGCTGCGCTAGTAAATCATCCTTTGGTCGATAAAATCGCCTTTACAGGAAGTACACCTGTTGGCAAGTTCATACAAAAGGCGGTTGCAGGCACAAACAAAAAAATAAGTTTGGAATTAGGCGGCAAAGCGGCTAACATTATCTTTGACGATGCTCCCATTGATCAAGCTGTGGAAGGCATCGTGAATGCTATATTTTTTAACCAAGGTCATGTATGTTGTGCAGGTTCGAGATTGTTTATTCAAGAAAATATTGCACCCAAAGTTATTCAAAAATTGAAGCGCCGCATGAGTACATTAATTGTAGGTGACCCCTTAGATAAGAATACAGATATTGGCGCAATTAACTCGCGCAGACAACTCGATAAAATAAATGAGTATATAAAAATTGGCATTGATGAAGGTGCTGAAATCTATCAACCAGATTGCAAAATGCCAAGTAGTGGTTTTTACTGTAAGCCTACATTATTCTTAAATACAACCCAGTCGCATCGTATAGTACAAGAAGAAATTTTTGGGCCTGTACTAGCCATTCAAACTTTTAGAACCATTGAAGAAGTGATTGAGAAAGCAAATAATATTCCATATGGCTTAAGTGCGGGAGTTTGGACCGATAAAGGAAGTAAAATATTTAACCTCACAACCAAACTTAAGGCAGGCGTAGTATGGGCGAATACTTTTAATAAATTTGATCCTACTTCTCCTTTTGGTGGCTATAAAGAAAGCGGGTTTGGCAGAGAAGGCGGATTACACGGTTTGATGCCTTATGTAAAATTTTAGTTAGCAATTCATGCAGATGTCAGATATGTTTTTTAGGAAGCCCTAATCAATTTGAACAAAAATTGGTTCAAGAATATTGCTGTAATGTTAGCTTATTTTTTCAGCAGATTCCGGCAGATTCAGATCAAAATCGCTACACAATAATTTTTCAATGACTCTTGCATAATACTTATGTTCTAAAGCGAGCACTTTTTGTGCCACATTCAGAGCATTATCAATCGGTTCTATTGCTATTTTCTCTTGTAAAATAATGGCTCCATCATCATACTTTTCGTTCACATAGTGAATGGTTATGCCTGTTTCCGTTTCGTGATTGGCCACAACAGCTTCATGCACATAATGCCCATACATACCTTTACCTCCATATTTGGGCAGTAATGCAGGATGTATATTAATAATTTTACCTTCAAATTGATTGACCAACAAAGAAGGTATTTTCCAAAGAAATCCAGCTAAGACGAGTAGGTTGGGCTTATACTTTTTTAGCATTTTTGAAAAAGAAACATCTTGAAAAATATCCTTATTGATAAGCATCACAGGAATATTGTAAGATTTTGCGATTTGAATGACTCCCGCAGATGCATTATTACAGACAATCAACGGAAATTCAACATGAGGTTTACTGGCAAAATACGTTAAAATGGCTTTTACATTACTCCCACCTCCTGATGCAAAAAGAATGACTCTTGGCATGTTAAGAAATTACATTTTCTTTCTTCAACAAGCCCATACGTCGAAGTATTTTCTTCTCATAATTCCAGAAAAACGAAAACTGCCCAAAAGGAATAGATACCAATAATATGATAATTTGATATCCGAAAATAAGTACAATGATTTTAAGCAGCCAAAACATTCCAGAATACTTTTCAATCTCAAGCCACGTGGTAATTTGCCTCGAAATATAAGCCGTTGTGGTACCTGTAATTGCAAATACACATAATATTAGAAATAATTGTTTGCCGTTGACTTGCCAGCGTTTTTGTAGTTTTTCAAACATAATTGAAAGAAGCGCTGGGTTATTTTTTGTTTACATCACTGATGCTGTGTATGTCCATTAGTAATTTGGGATCTCGACCGTTTAATACTTTAGAAATAGTTTCTTCAGGTATTACTTGTTTTACTTTGTGTCCTTGCGAAATTACTGAGTGTCGATTCACTTTCATCGGGCCTTCAATGATCCAGTCTTGTGTTTCTTTTTTATCGAATCGGCAAGTGTTGCATATCCAACCAGGTTTACCATCTTTTGTATTATCAGCTACTTCACCCCATTCGTCTTTTCGAGCTGTAACTCGTAAAACATCATCTCCACGATACCACAATGTTACTTCTCCACAGCAATTTTTACAATCGCGATGCGCTAAAACAGGTTTAGTAAACCATACACGATTTTTAAATCGGAATGTTTTATCAGTTAATGCACCTACAGGACATACATCTATCATATTGCCACTGAAATCATTATCGATGGCTTTAGAAATAAGCGTGGAAATTTCTGCATGGTCACCTCTTTCGAGTATACCATGATTACGCGAATTAGTCAATTGGTCTGCCACATATGTACAGCGATAGCATAAAATACATCGCGTCATATGCAATTGTATATAGGGTCCAATATCTTCTTTCTCAAAGGTACGTCTGTCAAATTCGTAGCGAGTTCCTTCTTTGCCGTGCTCATAACCCAAATCTTGTAAATGACACTCGCCGGCTTGGTCGCAAACAGGGCAATCTAAAGGATGATTTAATAATAGCATTTCAACTACACCTGCTCTAGCTTCTTTTACTTTATCGCTCGTGATATTCTTCACAATCATGCCATCCATTACGCCAGTTCGGCAACTAGCTTGCAATTTGGGCATGGGTCGGGGATCTTTAGCAGAACCTGCAGCTACTTCTACCAAACATGTTCGGCATTTACCACCGCTACCTTCTAATTTGCTGTAATAGCACATAGCGGGGGGTGTTACATCACCGCCTATCATACGCGCGGCTTGTAATACAGTGGTTCCAGGGGGAACTTCAATAGTTATGTTATCAATAGTAACTGATAAATTAGGATTAACGACTACTTCGCTCATATTGGCAAAAGTAGCATCAAAATCTAAATTCATGGGATTAAATTCGGATAGATATTCTAAATTAGAGATTGGTTAAGCCTAGCGTGGCAGATTAGGGAAAGCGGTTTTATACTTAAGTTAGATACTGCTTAGCACTTTATGTTCATGCTAGACTTATTAAAGTACTTATGCCATTTTGACATTAATTTTATATTATACATTTCGCTCGACGAAAATGGTAAATGCCTATGAATACAAATGTTTAGATTAAATGGAGGAACGATATTTTAATCTATTACATTTGTCTAATCGGTATTATTATTCTGGTTTATTTTTCTTATTTCCACGCTACATGAAGAGATGATTCGTTGTTTTAACCTAGATTTTGAATGATAATCTGTTAAGCTACCTTATTATGGTCAATAAACAAAGATGACATGAAAATCACACCTATTTTTTTCAACGCATTGTAGCAAGTAAAAGTTTTAATGTAATACCGATTGGAATTTTGTAATACCGATTGTTATTGCAGTAAACTCCCTTCGTTATAAACATCCATATCATCGGCACAGGCAGCCTAATTATTCGTATCTCAAATTGTTCTTAACAAAATAACCATCGGCGTTTATCGCGATAAATTTATCGCGATAAGACTTGGTCTGCGACACAAATTACATGGGAATAAGATACGGCCTGAGATTTGAGGTAGATAAAAATAATAATTATAATCCGTAAAGCTACACCAATTGAAACCATACACCTGTTGGCGTTGCTATTTTATCTATATAAGCTTTCACAATAGCTTTTTTATTTGCGCAATTACATCAGATCGCATCCCAAGGTTTAGCAGCTACTTCTTTGTTATTGCTTTTAAATATTTTTTTTCCTGCTTCCTTTAAAAATGAAAATAATCCCATAATCGTTTTTTAATTTGTCTAGTAATTTAATCAAATGATTAGTACAATTGTTTTAGGATGCGGCTATTATTTAGAATAGTCATGTTAAATTGGCTAAGGTCTCACAAATTATCCTTCTTTTTTGGCTTCCTTAGCCCAAGAATCCTTCAGACCCACGGTTCTATTAAAAATGTATTTCTCAGGGGAACTATTTTTATCTAAACAAAAGTAACCTAATCTTAAAAATTGGAACTTGTCGTTTAGTTTTGATTCTAACAAAGCGGGTTCTAATTTTGCAGTTGAGACAACTTGCAAACTATTTGGATTTATGATATCGATTAAATCGCCATCATGGGCGGCAGGATTTTCAATTGTGAAAAGTCTATCATATAAACGAATTTCTGCATCCTTGGCATCTGCTGAATTTACCCAATGTATTGTGCCTTTTACCTTTAACCCACTGGTATCATGGCCGCTTTTACTTTCTGGGAAATAGTTACAATGAACTTCTACGACTTTCCCGGTTTCATCTTTTTTAAAATCATGACATTGAACAATGTAAGCATGTTTCAAGCGCACTTGCAATCCTTGTCCTAGACGGAAATACTTTTTAGGAGGGTCTTCCATAAAGTCATCACGCTCTATCCAAATTTCTTTACTGAATGAA
>JBIIJE010000026.1:0-26442 GCA_044234005.1 Chitinophagaceae bacterium
TTTTACATTAATAATATTATGTTTAACCTGCTCATTTAATATAAGTCGGGTTGCATTAAACACTCGTGCAAATATAAAACTACTAAAAAGTAAATTGTTTAATTGACGTTATGAAATCATTAATTAATATTAGTTCCATCTTTTTTCTGTAAGGTATTGTGTACCCTAGTAGTGCTCACACGTTGAGCAATTTGAGCTGCGAAAAATTGCCCTACCTGTGCCGATGATATTGATGTTGATTACGAAGCAAGCTTACAGCAATAACAATCGGTCTTATAAAATTCTAATCGATATCATTTCCTGAGGTTCTAAATTTTCTTCTTTTAATCCCATAACAAATTTTCATTGCAACGCAGGATCAACGAGTAAATGTTAACGGGAATCGATTTTGCAGCTTGTATTTTCAAGTGCAAAATTTGGGTCAATAAACTAAACAAGACAAATGAAAGCTGGTCGAAATGAATTTGAGATTAAGGTTAATGGGAATGTATATGCAGTAGATTCAACTGCCATTGATTTGTGCTTATACCAATTGTATTTATAAAATAATTCGAAAGACTATTTGATAAATTTACAATGTTAATACCGATATAAAATATCCATAGTCCATTGGAATGAAGAGATTATTTGGCATTAGAATATTTATAGTCGGTAATAAACGTTTTTTGGGAGGCTATATTTTGTAAGTGTTTCTTACCAGATGCTTTTTGCATGAATTTCAATTTTCAGCATGATAAAATTTTTACTTCAATATTCACAGGTCTTCCAAAAATTTTTCGGAATACATTAAGTTAATGTTAGGGTTACAATTTCATAATGCAATTCAATGTAGCTATTCTAATCTTCCAAAATACATTTGGGCTCTAAAAAAAAATTATAACATTAAAAAGAAAACAATGACAAAAAAAATTTTAACACTCACATTTTTGTTAGCTATCACAGGTATGATGGCGATGGCACAAGTAATACCTACCACTTATCGTGGTGCATTTGCACCTGCTCCTACACCAATGTGGACAGATAATTGGACAAACTGGGATCCTCAGAACGCTTCTTATGGAGCACCTACAGTAAATGTAACCGGCAACATTACTTCTAACACTACATGGACAAAAAATAATGTTTATTTACTACAAGGTACTGTATTCGTAGATTCTTTAGTAACACTAACTATAGAAGCAGGTACAGTAATTCGTGGAGATGCTACTTTCGTAATTAGTGCTTTAGTAATAGAAAGAGGAGCAAAACTTATTGCAAACGGAACGGAATGTAATCCAATCGTATTTACTTCTAGCAAAGCTGCAGGTTCAAGAACAGCTGGAGATTGGGGAGGTTTAATTATTTGTGGTAGAGCACCTAATAATATATTAGCAGCTAATCCATCTGGTGTTCCAAGCGAAGGTATAAGTGGTTCAAATCTTAATGCTCGTCATGGTGGTAACATTCCTAATGACAATTCTGGTTCATTAACATACGCTCGTATTGAGTATGCAGGTTTCGTGATCTCACCTAACAATGAAATGAATAGTTTAACTTTGGGATCTGTAGGAAGTGGTACTACTATACATCATGTGCAAACATCTTTTGGATTAGACGATGCGTTTGAGTGGTTTGGTGGTACAGTGAATTGTACTCATTTAGTAGCTTATAGAAACCTAGATGATGATTTTGATGTTGACAATGGTTATAACGGAACAGTACAATTTGCATTAGCTGTTAAAGATCCAGCGGTTTCTGATGCTCCTGCTGTTTCTACTTCAGAAGGATGGGAGTCTGACAATAACGCTTCAGCACCATTTACTCTTTTGCCAAAAACAGCTCCAAAATTTTACAATGTAACACAAATTGGTGCATTTAGATGTGGTAGTAATGCAGGTGGTATTACTCAACCTACGGCTATTGGTCATAGAAGAGGAGCTCGTTTAAGAAGAAATAGCGAGACGGAAATTCATAATAGTATCTTAATGAACAACTGGAGAGGTTTGATTATGGATGCAGATGTTATAGCTAATGCAGCCACTGGAGGTGCAGCCTTTCAAAATAATATAATTGCTATGGATTATACTTTTAATTCGACTGTTAGTGGTGCAACTGGACTAGCTCTAGCAGCAGAGAATACAGTTACAGCAACTTACCTAAATGCTAATGGTAATAATGTGATAAGCACACCATGTGATTTATTAGTAAATGCTTGGAGTTTTACCAATCCTGATTACCGTCCTAATGGTGCTGGTTCAGGTGCTGCATTAGTTGGTGCAGATTTAACACCAGGTATTCAAATGGAAACATCCTTATTTAATGCTAATCAAACAGGAGAATTTTTGGTAGATATATTTGAGAATGCAGTAGGTAATTCAAATGGTACTATTACAGTTACTATTCCGGTACCAGCAGGTTTTACAATAGCAGTACCAACAACTACTAGTGGTACTTCTCCATATTTAAGCACACCTCACAATAATGGTGATTGGAATTTTAGTACTTTAAGTGCAACAAGTGGTTTTGTTACCATTACCTCAAAAGCAGGTGTTTCTATACCACAGGGTGGTTTATCTACTTTACGTTTTACTATTCAAAGAAATACCGCGATAGCATATACTACCTCTTCTTTAGTTGTTACAGTTTTAGGAGGTTCTGATAGTACACCAGCAAACAATGTTGCAAGTAATAGCTTAACCACTCAATAAAATAAATAATATAATACAATAATGAAAAATATAAAATTAATAATGCTATTATGCATTGGAGTTTTGTTTATAGCTTCCAAGTCTTATGGGCAAGCCAATGCTTTTATAAACGTTTTGCCATCTAATTCAGGTATCGTATCAGTAGGTGCTACCATCGATATTATAGTAACTATAGGTAATACTGGACCAATTTCAACGATTCCACAAGCTAAACTTAGACCCATATTCCAAGTTCCAGCTTCAGTTACATTTTTGCCTAATGCGCAACAAGTTGGCTTACCAGCAGGATGGACCATATTATCAAACACTGGCTCTCAATTACGACTTTGTAATTCAGCAGACCCTATTCCAGTAACTACTAGTCGCACAATTATACTAAAGGTAAAAGGTGTTACAGCTGCACCTGCGCAATCTTTTTCAGGAAATATAAACTTTGGAAATGGTACTAATTGTGGACCAGGTACTTCAGTAGCTGGTGATTTTACTACAGATAACGCAGCCACTTCTACTATACAAGTAGTGGCGCCAGTTACACTAAACCTAAACGTATTTATTGAAGGATATTGGGATGGCACAAGTGCTATGTTGCCTGTATTAGCTAATCAAGGTCAACCTAATCCTACTACAGACTGTGATAGCATTACTGTTGAATTACATCAAACAATTGCCCCTTATGGGACATTATATAGCACTGTTGCAGTACTTCATACCGATGGTACAGCAACAGCGGTATTTTCACCTAGCACTACACTAGGCAATTATTATATCGTTATCAAACATAGAAGTTCGATACAGACTTGGAGTGCAAATCCTGTATTAATTGCTACCCATACAACCTATGATTTTACAACTGATGCTAATCAAGCATTCGGTTCAAATCAAATTGAAGTTGAACCAAATATATGGGCAATTTATTCAGGAGATATTGATCAAAATGGTGGCATTGATAATTCTGATTTTAGTGTATGGGAAGCTGATGCAAATGATTTCTTAGCTGGCTACTTAGCTAGTGATTTAGATGGTCTTGGTTCATCTGATAATGCAGACTTTAGTATTTGGGAGTCTAATTCAAATAATTTTGTGGGGGCAATTATCCCTTAATGCTTAGCTCAGATTTTGCTAGTGCTAATTAGTATATCGTGGCAAAAGTAAAAGGATGTTTATCATTTTTTTAAAAAGCAAAAGAGGCTGTCTCAAAAGGGCAGTCTCTTATTTTTTATCTTGATCTGAGAAATGATATCAATACGTTTTTAGGCATCTATAAACACAATGGTTAGTAAGTATAAAGATTAGCGCGAAATTTGGTTGCTACAATTGGCAACTCTTATTTTATTGTGGTGAAGCATCGTAACTTCATTGAAACTTGTTGCGCTTAGACTATTTTATTGAATTCATCTTTGTTTTACGATTTTAGTAATCTTGCCACTAAAGCTTTCGGCAATAATCTAATGTGTTTTAATACTATTCAATTTGGTATTGAATCAGGTGACATTGCAACACAAAGAAGATTTCCAAAGGATGCAACAAAATGAGGATTTGCTTATACTCGAAATGGACAATACAGAAAAGGAACGTGAGCTTGTGAAGAAGGAACAAGAATTAGCGTTTCAAAGAAAAATAATCTTCAGTACATGGCGATAGCTTTACTTATACCTATCTTTTTCATGATTCTTATTTTAATAAGTTATTATAAAATACCTAAATACCTGATTCGTTTTTTTGGATATATTAATGTTATCTTTCTTTTCGAATTTATAATTCTGTTAGCAGATCATAAAATACATCATTTAACGCATGGCGCTCCATTGGCGATAATAAGTATAAAAATTGTCTTGATAGGAGTTTTATTACCCATTCATCATGGGTTCGAACATTAGGTGATATATTATGTTTTGCACAATCGAATGCTAGAAAATAATTCATGGCGCGAAGCACTTAAGACTGTATGGAATAAACTTTGGGCTCGCTTATTTTCAGCAGAGGAGGGCTCGAAGTAGTAAATAGAATATGGCTTCGAATTCTTAAAGAGTACAAACAACTAATTCTACGAATAATCCATTACTTTATTTTATAGCCTAAGGAAGCAGACCAAAGAGATTATTGCTTAGTTGCGTAGTTTATTTTTCAAACTTATTGAAACCGCTATTTTTTAACACCGCGTTTCCCAAACCATTTTTTATTCGGATTGTTATTATTTAATTTAGGTCTTGCATGTTCGTTAGCCGCAACAGGAGTTTTTGCTGCAACCACTTTGTCTGTATGCATAGAAGGGTAGGGGTTGTCTTCAACAATTTCGATTTTTTTGCCTATCAATTTTTCTATATCCTTCCAATCTGATTTTTCCTCAGCATCGCAAAATGTGTAGGCGGTTCCATTTGCACCCGCACGTCCAGTTCTACCAATGCGATGTACATAAGTTTCGGCTATGTTAGGAATTTCATAATTAATTACAAATTCTAAATCATCCACATCAATACCCCTTGCAGCAATATCAGTGGCTACCAACACACGAGTTGTTTGTGCTTTGAAATTACTTAAAGCTCTTTGTCGTGCATTTTGTGCTTTGTTGCCATGTATAGCCTCGGCAGTAATATTATTTTTAAGCAACATTTTCACTACTTTATCAGCGCCATATTTTGTTCGGGTAAATACAAGTACTGTTTTTATTTTATCATTTTTGAGTAAATGCAGTAAAAGTGAATTCTTATTATCCTTATCGACTAAAAAAAGATATTGTTGTATAGTATCTGCTGTCGATGATACAGGTGTCACCTCTACTTTTTGAGGCTCATGCAAAATGCTTTGCGCCAATTTTACTATTTCTGGCGGCATAGTAGCTGAGAAAAATAACGATTGTTTTTGTTTAGGTAGTAGTAGAAGTAACTTTTTTATATCATGAATAAAACCCATGTCTAACATACGGTCGGCTTCATCTAATACAAAATATTCGACTTGCTTGAGTGATATAAAACCTTGCCCAATCAAATCGAGTAATCTACCGGGCGTCGCAACTAGAATGTCAACCCCTTTGTTCAATATTTGAGTCTGGGTTCCTTGTCCAACACCGCCGAAAATTACAGTGGATTTTATAGGTAAAAATCGACCGTAGTTTTCAAAACTTTCTTGTATTTGAATAGCCAATTCACGTGTGGGTGTTACAATTAATGCACGAATAATTTTTTTCTTATCATTTACAATATTTGCTTGCATTAATTGCAAAATAGGAATTGCAAACGCAGCAGTTTTGCCTGTCCCTGTTTGTGCACATCCAAGTAGGTCATTGCCTTCTAGTAAAATCGGAATAGCTTGTTGTTGTATGGGAGTTGGTGTAGTATAACCTTCTTCTTGCAATGCTTTTAGAATAGGTTGTGTAAGCTTGAGTGATTGAAAGTCCATTGAAATATTTTAGTGAAATAGCTACAATAATTTTTGTGCTAACTTTTTGAAAGGCGCAAGATAGTGTTTTTCAAATTGAGTTTAGTTGTGACCTAGTGAATATGAATTCACCCATGCAATATTTACAATTGATTCGTTGCTTAAAGGCTGTATTATTGCGAGCTAAACTTACTATGCAGTTTATAAATATCTCATTGTTACCGATTCGATTTCTCAATCTATCATTTTTTTATTGTGGAACTAAAAACCAAATTGACTTAAATGATGGTCTACATGTTTGTAAAATAAATTGTTCCATTCGGTAGCCGTTAAGCTACCAAACGAATCACTTAATTTTCCTTCAAAATGTGATGCTCCTTGTTTTTGCACTTCATAAATATGTTGTATCAAAGCTTGTTTTTCTTTTTCAAAATTTTGTTCGCTGTCTACTATGAAAATGGGAGCTGTGCGCGAATTGTGTGGATATGGCTTTTCATTAACGACTAAATTCTTTACAAATAATTTCAGCATGAATTTTGTAAAAGCACCATTTTTGCTGCTTACTTTTCCCTTCGCCAAATCATAAGTTATATTGCAATGTGCTAACATTTGAGCCACATTCATTTTTCCCCAAAGTGCTTGTGTACTTGCGTTTAATTTTTCGATACGCTGCACTAGGGTATCGCAGACAGATTTTTCATAGATGTTTGGTAAAGCCATAATCTTAAATTTTTAGATTGGTAAAAGTAGGTATTCGACCTTAATTTTTTAATAGTTTAATTTTTAACGAATCATCAAACTCTGTTTTTAATACGGTGAGTTGTTTAGTAAGGCTATTTGGGACAGCAATAGAAAGCACATATTGCAATATTTTCCATTCATTATTCACTTTCATACTTACACCTGAACCACGGCACAATTTCATTTGCGTGTCTAACAACTCATCAAACCATATCAAAGTTTTGCTTTCGTTCATATAAATATGCCTTTCAAGAGAGGTGAAGTGCCAAGTTTTGTGTTTGTCAAAATAAGGCTTACAGAATTTTTTGAATTCAGATTTATTCCAATGCTCAGTCGGGTCGGTTCCTATGAAAACAGCATCATCCGCCAAGGCATTGAAATAATTTTCATAGTTCGCTTTAGCAGCATCCGCATGCCAATTATCCAACATAGTACTGACTTCTAATGTTATTTTTTCATCACTTGATTGTGCAAATGCGAATACATGGCTAATAGCTAACAAAGCCATCAATGCAATCTTATCTAAGCTCATTTTGTATTTATATCTTGTTTAACAAATTTAAAAGTATGGAAAATAGAAGGGCATTTCATCTCTTAGGTAAAAATAATATTTTATGCAAAACAAATCATTAATTACAGCCATTACGCTCAGTTTAATTTATCTCATTGCTTTATCGGCATTTAAGAAAAAAGCGATTAAAGCCTACCCAGATAACCCAAAGGAAGAGCAAGTCTCTTTCCACCAAGATAATGTAAAGGGTAATCCTAAAATTCAAGTCGTTTTCGCGTTGGATGCAACGGGTAGTATGAGCGGTTTAATTCACGCTGCGAAGGAAAAAATTTGGGGCATAGCAAGCAGCATGACACAATCTGATGAAGCACCAGTCATAGAAGTAGGTCTATTGTTTTATCGTGATCGAGGTGATGCATTCGTTACACAACAAGTTCCGCTTTCGCAAAATTTAGATGATGTCTATGAAAAACTTATGCAAATAGAAGCTGCCGGTGGTGGAGATGCCCCAGAAAGCGTCAATCAGGCCTTATATGAATCCATTGAAGATTTTAAATGGGAAATGAAACAAGACAATACCTATAAAACAGTTTTCTTGGTTGGTGATTGTCCGCCTCATATGGATTACAGCGATGATGTAAGCTATTCCGAATCCTGTGTACTAGCAAAACGCAAAGATATTTTTCTGAATACAATATTAATGGGTAATGATGTGCAAGCCGAAAAAGTTTGGAAGCATATAGCGAATTCGAACCAAGGGAGCTTTACTAAAGTAGATATGAACGTAAATGATATTGCAATAACAACGCCATATGATGCAGAAATTGCGAAATTAGCGAATCAGCAAGATGAGCTGCGTTTCTACTATGGCAATGAAGCTGAAAAGAAAATTTCAAACGAAAAGAAAGAGAAAAGCAAAATTATTAGCACGAAAGCAGCTCCAGTGGCCGCTGCACAGCGGGCTGAGTATAATAATACGGCGACCGGCAACGCTTCCTATTATGGTAAGAACGAGCTGTTAAATGATATTAAGGAAAATAAAGTTCAGATTGAAAGTCTGAGTGAGACTGAATTACCTGACGAAATAAAAACCTTACCTAAGGAGGAGCGAAAAAAGTTTGTAGAAAAATCAGTCGCAGACAAAGAAGCATTAGCAAAAAAGATGAGTGAAGCGGTTAGTAAGCGAACTCAATACATTGAGGTTGAACTAGCTAAGAAAGATAAAAGCGCGGTTGATAACTCATTTTCCAACGTGATTTATCAAAACATCAAGCAGCAATCAAGTAAGAAGAATATTCAACTAAAAGGCAATGCTAAGTTTTAGTCTTTTTCTATTGCAGAATACCAAATACTCACTGTGAAGTGCCAAATACTCATTTGTAACAACCAAACTCTATTTAACTTATCCAAGAGTATATAAGGTGTCATACGTTTGCTAATTAGGTTATTTATGTGATTTTTCAAAACAATGCTCGTCTCTAGGCGAGCTTTGTTTATTATATGCATTCTTGAACGATTTTAATAGCTATTTTAAGTAGTCTAAAAGAATTTTAACCACACATTTAAGAAATAATTTCTATTTTTGATTAAAATAACTCACATGAAACCTGATATTACAAAATTAAATATGAAAATGCAGCCCCCAAATAAACTTCAATATAATTTGATTGCAGTATGCATATGCTTAATAGCAAGTCTTCAAAGTCAAGCCCAACCATGTCCTGGTAATCAAGTTACGGTTAGTTTTGGCAATGTCATCGAGGTTAATGATTCAACGATAGATGTTCCTATTTTTATACAGAATTCAGGTTCGACCACACTAAAATTACAAGCTCTGGCCGGTGGGTTCACCTATAATACAGGGTTGGTACCTGCGGGTTCAACTATGACCGCTAGTATTCTGCCAGCAAATCAGCCTAATGCTGTTAATTTTGCAGGCTTATCTACTATTACGGCTGTAAATCATCAAGTTTCGACTAATCAAATTAGGTGGCAACAATCACCCGTTTTGTGCCCGAGTTCGGTTTTTTTTCCAGCTACACCAGCCACATATTTCACAACAATACGTCTTTCTTTAGTTTCCAGCACACCACCAACTGCTTGGCCAGCTGGTTTTGCATTGCAGTTTGCTTGGAATATTGGTCTGCCCGCACAAACACATAGACAAGTTATAGCAAATGTTTGTTGTGATGGAAATACCAATGGTACACCTCTTTCAGAAATTCTAGCCGGTGTTAGTGTACTTGTTAATCCACCAAATCCAACCATTTTAAATAATCCAACTCCAGTTGGGTATAAATTATTTGATGTTAAAAAAACAACTACTACTAATATTGTTGCATGGACGACAAGTAATGAAGTAAATTGTAGTCACTTTAATGTACAACATAGCACAGATGGTGTTAATTACAAGACAATCAGTCGCGTTGATTCGAAAGCGCCATTGGGACAAAGTGCCATCGATATAAATTATTCATTGGTAGATAATAATCCAAAAATGGGTTACAACTATTATCGATTAGAGCAAGTAGACTTGGATGGTCAAAAACATATGAGTCGAGTGGTATATGTTTATTGGAGCGATCTTAAATCAGTAAATATTTACCCTAATCCTGTTACCGACTTTTTCAATGTAGAAATTGAAAGTCAAAAGGCAGCTATCATTGAAATAAAAGTTACTGATGCAACTGGTAAACTTCTTAAAACAATTAAATCGAATGTTCTTGCGGGTGTGAATAAACTTAATGTAAATATGCAAGAATTCGCAGCAGGCGCTCACTTTGTGCAAGTGTTAGAGAATGGAAAATTGACATTGACAAAAAATATTACCAAGCAATAATGTGCTGCTTCAATTCTATTGCTTTGATAATTTGTTGATTGACTCTTTAATTTCCATCGGTAGGAATAAACTACTATCGCCTTGATTGCGTATCACATCTCTGACCATCGTAGATGAAAACGATGAGTATTTAGCCGAACATGCCAAAAAGAAAGTTTCAATTTTTGGACTCAACATTTGATTCATGTCGGCAATCGCTTTTTCAAATTCAAAATCGCTTACAGTTCTTAATCCTCGAATAATGAAATTCGCATTCACTTCTTGGCAGAAATTCACAGTTAAACCCTTATAGCTTTTTACTTCCACCTTCTTGTTTCCTGCATAAATATTCTGAATCCATTCTATTCGCTGTTCAATGCTAAACATAGGTTGTTTGTTTGTATTGATACCAATACCGATAATTGTTTTGTCAAATAGTTCAAGAGAACGATCTATAATATCTGTATGACCTAGTGTAATAGGATCAAATGTACCTGGGAAAACTGCTATTCTCATTCTTGTAAATTTTGTGATTAAATGTAGCCTATCCTTCTGATTTGGTCAAAACTTACTTTTCATAATTTTTAACTTAATTCAACCTTGTGTCCTTTACTTTTGCACCATAATTTTTAGCTTGAAAGTATTTGCATCTTATATCATAAAATCATTTATACCTCCATTTATAGGAGCATTTATGGTTACTTGGTTCATTTTTGTGATGCAGTTTATGTGGGTGTGGATTGATGAATTTATTGGAAAGGGTTTAGATATTCTTACGATTGTTCAGTTTTTGGGATTATTATCAACCACGCTTGTTCCAATTGCTTTGCCATTGGGTATTTTGTTTGCCTCAATTATGACCTTTGGTAACTTGGGCGAAACATCTGAGTTGGTTGCAATTAAGTCATCGGGTATTTCTATCGTAAGATTTATTAGACCTCTATTTGTATTTATTATAGGAATTACTTTTTTGTCTTTTTTGTTTAATAATTATGTTATCCCACGCGCCCAATTAAAAGCAACAAGATTGTTGTACGATATTCAAAACAAAAAGCCAGTTGTGGCTATCAAGCCAGGAAGATTCTATAAGGACATACAAAATCATACCATCTACATTTCAAGCCGAGATGCAGATGATAAGACTGTGTATGATATAAAAATTTATGACCACACTTCTGGACATGGAAATGACAAAATTACCATGGCGGAAAAAGGTAAGATGTATATGTCAGAGGATAAGCGATTTCTAATATTCGAACTCGAAAATGGCTGGCGGTATGAAGATAAAGCGCCTAAAGGGAAGGATGAATTTGAGCAAATAAGATTTGGATTTAAGTACTGGAAGAAAGTATTTGATTTAAGTGACTTTAAAATGCCTAAGACTGATGAAAGTTATTTTAAAAATTTACGCAATGTGATGAATGTTTGGCAAGTGTCTGAACAAGTGGATAGTTGCCAAAAAACTATTGGAAAAATTGGCAAACAAAATGTAGAACAATTAAGTGCTGCAAATCTGCTTTTGAAGAATGATACTGCCAAAGTAAAAATCAAATTACCTACAATAGTTCCTGATACTAACAAGAATCGTCTCGCTTTTATTTGGCAAGTACCTGATAGTTTGCGTAAGGCCTCCATTGTGAGCGCTGAAATCTCTGCCAGAAACATTAAGAGTATGATTGAGATAAATGCACAAAATGCCAAACTTCAAAATTTGAATTTGGTGGATAGTCAAATCGAATTACATAAGCGTTTTACCTTGCCTATGGCATGTATTTTACTATTCGTTATTGGTGCAGCTTTAGGCTCTATTATTAGGAAAGGTGGTTTGGGCTTGCCTTTTATTGCAGCTGTAATATTTTTCGTCATTTATTATTTCATGAATTCAATCGGTGAAAATATAGCCAAAGAATTAGTGGTTTCGGTACCAATTGGGATGTGGTATCCATCAGTGGTATTGGCATTGATTGGAGCTTATATGATGTATGAAGCGAATACAGACTCGAAAAGATTGAAATTAGAAAACTATAAAAATTTATTTAAATTAGGTAAAGTGGTAGAACCATTTTTATACATTGCTCGTTTGTTTCAATCCAAGTGAGTCTTTCGTTTGATGCGAGGAAGGTTCTATCGGATTCTGATTTTGTTTCCAAAGCTTGCTTTTGGGTTGATACCCGTGATTCACGGCAGCTCAGTTCGTTTCTGCGGCAAAATCTAGGATTAAATCATCAAGTTATTATATTTGCGGCAATTTTAATTTAATCAGGTTTTGAAAATTCATTTGCAAAATGCATTCGTGCAAAATAAATACTTCTTTATTCCATTTTTTATCTGGAGTATTTTTGGTGCAATTCTCTTGTTGTTTTTTCCAGCATCTAAATTGTTCTTCGCGGTCAATAGTCAACATAGTGAATGGGGTGATTTTTTAAATACATCCTTGAGTATGTATGGTCGAGGTGATTCAATTCCCATTATTCTAATCTCATTGCTGCTAATTCCAGCATTCCGAAATAGAAATTACATTATTACTACTTTAATTTTTGGGATTCTCATTCCAGTAATTATTTATCTTTCAAAACTTTTTTTCGAATCACCACGTCCTTTAACTGTATATGGTGAGGGGAAAGTTCATACTGTGCAATGGCTTACTAATTTATATCATCTTAGTTTTCCATCTGGTCATACTATAGGGGCATTTGGCTTTTTTCTTTTATTATCGCTTTACTTGCCAAATAAATATAAAGCATGGTCTTTACTCTTATTTTTTTTAGCATTAGGAACTGCTTATTCAAGACTATACTTGGGGCAGCATTTTTTTGCTGATGTTTATGCAGGGAGTATTATTGGAACTTTGGTTACCTTTATCATTTATGCCTTTGGCAAAAAATATATTTCGTAATTATATGAATCAACAAAGAGTCATAGCTTTAATACCTGCTCGTTATGCCGCGAGTCGATTGCCAGGAAAATTAATGAAAGTGCTAGCAGGTAAAACTGTGATTGCAAGAACCTATGAAGCCGTAAAAGCGACTCAACTTTTCGATGAAGTGATAGTGGTTTGTGATCACGATGAAATTGAAAATGAAATAAGGTCAATTGGAGGGAAATTTTTTCGCAGCCAATTTGAACATGAAAGTGGAACGGATCGAATCGCTGAAGCCGCAGAAATACTCGATACCGACATCATCGTAAATGTGCAAGGTGATGAGCCTTTCATGAATCATGAAGCGTTGGAGAAAGTAGTTGCCTTGTTTAAAAATCCTGAAGTGCAAATTGCTTCACTTTTATTACCGATTCATGATGTAGAAAGAATCAATAATCCAAACTGTGTAAAAGTAGTGGTTGATAAACAGTTTAGAGCTTTGTATTTTTCTCGATCACCCATTCCATATTACCGCGATACAACTATGACTCAAATCGCTTATCAACATATAGGTGTTTATGCGTTTAGGAAAGATACACTGTTGCGATTTACAAAAATGCCAGTTTCTGAATTAGAAAAAATTGAAAAGTTGGAGAATTTGCGTATGCTTGAAAATGGAATTCCAATACATATGGCAGTTGTGAATCATGTCGGCATTTCTATTGATACGCAAGAAGATTTTGAAAGGGCAGAGGTCATTTTGAAGAGTGGCGATTAAACTCAAATTTCGTGATAGGATTTGAAGAACGAAAATTCTAGCGTGTTAGATGTCTCGTTAATTTTTAAAGAGACGAATTAGAAGGAGTTTTCTCTATTTGAAAATATTGAATTGCCGCTTCTTAATTGTATCAGCATTTCTAATGCCGAATTAGGTTAAATTTTCTTATGCTGTAAGAAGAGCCCTTTGCGTAACTTTTATTCGCCTTTAAATAAAGGCTTTCGTTTTTCTAAAAATGCATTTACACCTTCCTGGTAATCATATGAATTGGCGGCTTCAACTTGTAACTCGCCTTCAAAATGCAATTGTTGTGAAAGTGAATTCGAAAAGGATTGATTTAATAATCGTTTAGTAAGACCAAGCCCTTTTGTTGGCATGGACGCAAGCGTTTGAGCTATTTTCCAGGCTTCGCTTTCAAATGTAGCATCACTCAAATATTTATAAATCATATTTAGATTTGCGGCTTCAGCGGCTGAAATTTTATCGCCTAACATCATAAGGGCGCTTGCTTTTTGCATTCCAATCAAGCGAGGTAAATAAAAAGTGCCGCCACTATCTGGCACTAATCCAATTTTGCTAAAGGCTTGAATAAATGAAGCACTTTCGGTAGCGATTACTACATCACCTGCCAATGCAATATTTGCGCCCGCTCCTGCTGCTACACCATTGACCGCACAAACAATTGGCTTTTCAATAGCGCGTATTTTTTCGATAATGGGATTGTAATGTTCAGTCACAATTTGTTGAAGTGTGATTCCATTATCTTCAATCGCTTCAGACAAATCTTGTCCAGCACAAAATGCCTTACCCGAACCTATAATATATATACAACGAGTGGTCTTGTCGGAAGCAGCATCATCTAGCTCATTTTGTAATTGCAATGCCATTTCTCTACAAAAACTATTATACTTATCCGGTCGATTTAAAGTAAGTTTCATTATAGATTCAATTTTTTCGGCAAGGATGTACTGCATAAAATAATTATTTTTAGTGTGTAAAAATTGGAAATATAATTGACATTCAAACATAAAAATAGAAATAATTGTTTCACTTATTTTACTACCTTCGATTTGTATATATGCAAGGAAATGAACTATGAGAAATTATCTCATCAAAACACCAAGAATACTTAAAGCTATTTACAATCGCTGTATTTGGCATGTGAATGAACATGCAAATAGTATTTATCTCACATTTGATGACGGTCCGCATGCAACCATTACCGATTTTGTATTAGATGAATTAAAAAAGTATGATGCAAAGGCTACCTTTTTTTGTATCGGCAAAAATGTACAAGAACATCGAATTCTATACCAGCGAATTTTAAACGAAGGACATTCAGTAGGAAATCATACGCAAAACCATATCAATGGATGGAAGTCAGAAAATGAAAACTATTTTCATGATATTGCGACAGCCAGCGAGCATATTCAGAGTAAAATGTTTCGACCACCATATGGTAGAATAACACCGAGTCAAGCCAAAGGCTTGGAGAAGAGGTTCCCAAACATGAAGATAATTATGTGGGATGTATTAAGTGGCGATTTTGATATGGCATTGAGTAAGGAAAATTGCTTGGAGAACGTATTGCATTCCACGAAACCTGGGTCTATAATTGTATTTCATGATAGCGAAAAGGCTTGGGAGAGGTTGTCTTTTGCGCTCCCCATTTTTTTAAAGCATTGTAGCCAAAAAGGTTGGCAAATGAAAAAATTAAACTACTAGTTTATTTCGATTCTTTAAAAACCACGATAGCAATTTTTGTATTATCTCTTGTAATTGCAATACGCGAAAATTTAGCAATACCTAAATTTCGGAAATCATGTAATTTCTCCCATTTGGCATCAATATTTTTGAAAGGATTTTTCTTGATGTATAATATTCCATTTTGTCCCATGAGGAGACTGCCATCTTGCATCAGGCAATAATCTTCTTCTTTTTGCAAAGTTTCTGAAACAACAATTGCTGTGGCTTTTTTACCGCGTCTTATATTTCGCAATTGTCCGCTGTCATATATTTTAATCAAGCTTTTATTGGTATCACTTTTATCAACAAATATTAATCTTGACTTTGCTTGCTGATAGTAAAAAGTTCTACCAATATTTGTTGCAATTGTATCAGCTTTTTGTTGTGAAATATTATGATGTACAAGGTAAAATGGTTCAGGTAACTCAAAGGAGATAAATTCGTTCTGGTTAATCCATTCATAGTAGCCAATATTTTTTAAGTCAGGCTCCACGATATTTTTTAATTTACCTTTCGTTGAGTAAATGGCGAGATGCTGGGTGGTTTTATCTTGTTCAACACGTACACATGAAAATTCATCATCGGCTATGGCGAGCTTAGGCGAATATTCTGCTTCTTTTGTCTTGGTAACACGCTGAATTTTTAATCTCTTTTTGCTCAAATCAACACGCATAACTTCTACGTTGGAAGTATCCTTCGACGAAACAAAATACAAATATTTATCGTCACTCGCGAAATAAGGTTGATTGTTATAGCCACTTTTCTTTGATATTAATTTGGGAGGTAGAATTCGAATGGTTTTTCCATTTCTTTCTACATCCATCAAGTAAAGAGATGTTGTTGGTAATTGGGCTAATAAACCATCTGAAGCTAATAGGAGAAGACAAACTATAAGATATTTCATTTATTACAGTTTATACAAATATATCAACGAATGTAAATTTTTTTCCATCAAATAATCCTTTGTCGCTTAGCTTTAATTGAGGAATTACCAATAAGGCCATGAATGATAAAGTCATAAATGGAGCATGTAACGTGCTGCCTAGTTGTTTTGCCGCTAGATCTAACTGAGCATATTTATTAGACACAAATTCGGCGGATTCATAACTCATTAAACCAGCAACAGGCAATGCCATGTGATGAATTTGGACTTCGTCTATAACGCAGATACCACCTTGGCTTTCAATAATAGCATTAACAGCTTTGCAAATCATTTCATCGTTTATGCCAACCGCTATTATATTATGTGAGTCGTGCGCTACCGTGCTCGCAATGGCTCCATTTTTTAAGCCTATATTTTTTATAAAAGCCTTTGCGATGGGTGCTTCATGGTAGCGATTTACTACTACTATTTTTAAAATATCATTTTCAATATCAGAGACTAAGTTGCCATTTTCTATTTTAGCAGGGGCATGAATAGTTTGGGTTATAAGCTGCCCTTCAAGTGCTTCTATTACTCGAATATTTATTGCTGAATGATGGGTGGGGATTGAGAAATCTTTAAGTGATTTGGTCTCGCAATTGAAAGTATTAATAGGTATTTCTTGTTGTGTTGTAAAATTTACTTCTCCCTTGTCAAATACCTTCTGTCCATTAATATATGTTTGTAAAACATTGAAATTTTCGATAGAGTCAATTACAATAAAATCAGCAAGGTCGTTTTGTTGAAGCAGACCCACCTTCATATTGTAATGCCTCACAGGATTTAAGCAAGCAACTTGTAATACTTTAAATAAATCAAAGCCTTTTGCTAAAGCTCTTTTTACATGATGATTGATGTGGTGTAACATCAGTTCGTCGGGGTGTTTATCATCACAGCAAAACATCATATTACGGTAATGTGCTGGCAATAATTCAATCAAAGCATCAAAATTTTTGGCTGCACTTCCTTCCCGAATTAAAATTTTCATACCTAATGATAACTTATCTAATGCTTCATCATAAGTAAAGCACTCATGGTCGGTGGTAATTCCGGCTTCAATATATTTTTTCGCATGCTCTCCGCGTAATCCAGGGGCATGACCATCAACTGGTTTATCATATTTTTTCGAGATTGCAATTTTCTTCATTACCTCCTCATCTTCAAACAATACACCTGGGTAGTTCATCATTTCTGATAAATAGAATATTTCATCTCGCTGCATTAAGCGGTCAATAGCATCAGCATCAATGATAGCACCTGCAGATTCAAAACTTGTTGCTGGAACGCAAGATGGTGCTCCAAAGTGAAACTTGAGCGGCACTTTATTGCCATTACGAATCATGTATTCAATACCTTCAACGCCGCATACATTCGCAATTTCATGTGGGTCGCTAATAGTGGCTATCGTTCCGTGTGTGACTGCAATTTTAGCAAATTCACTCGGCAATAGCATGGAGCTTTCGATATGGATATGTGCATCTATTAAGCCAGGGAGAATATAATTTTCACAAGCCTTTTCAGTTTCTTGAATGGAAATTATTTTATCATTTTCAATAATTATCTCTGCAGGATAAATTTTACTTTGGTGTAAGTCAATTAAATGATGGTATAATGTACTTTGAGACATAAAGTAAATGTAATGAAAAGCCTAATAAGAAAAGCACTTCAAGACATCATAAATCTTCATTATACCCGACTTTTAATTCGAGTTAATTTTTTATATGAATTTTTCTATAACCATTTTCTGCATTGCTTCAAAGTAGCGTCAAGGTCTTTCGGCAAACTTGCTTCAATAAAATAGGGATGACCTGATTCACCAACAAACTTTAATTGAAAAGCATGCAGGGCTAATCGATTTAATATGGGGCTTTCATTTTCAGCGAGTTTCGATTGCTTGTAATTTTTTTTCAAGTTTGAAATGTAAATGGGATTCATTTCGCCATACATTTCATCGCAAACTAAAGAGTGCCCTATGTTTTTCATATGCACCCGTATTTGATGCGTTCGCCCAGTTAATAATTTGAATTTTACGAAGCTATATTTTCCGAATGATTCAAGTACTTCATATTCTGTTTGACTCGGTTTGCCTTGCTTTTGATGAATGAGCATTTTGCCTTTTAAAGTAGGATGTTCCATTATTGCGGCATCAATTAAGCCTTTGTCGGGAATTATTTGACCATTTACAATACCTACATACCATTTTTCAACTTGCCGTTGCTCGAATAACTGTGATGTATAACGATGTGCTTGTTCAGTTTTTGCGAAACAAATACAACCGCTTGTGTCACGATCTAATCGATGAATAATAAAAATACGTTCATGCTTTTTCCTTAGTTCAGTCACAACAGAAGTTTGCTGAAAATCATGCCTGTCTGGAATCGTCAGAATGCCCGAAGGTTTGTTTACAAAAATGTAATGCTCATCCTCATCAATAATTTGAAGCTTTAACATATTTTACTTCTTGGATGATTTAAAGTGTTTTAAGAAAATGACTTCCTTGGCTAAAAGTTCACGCGTTTTGCCACGCGGAATATTTTTCTTCGTTAATCCTGCATACATTACTCTGTCCAAGGCTTTTACCTCATAACCTAGATGTTCAAAAATACGGCGCACAATTCTGTTTCGGCCAATATGTATTTCAATACCAAGTTCGCGCTTGTCTTTCGGATTAATAAATGCCAAATCATCAATTGGTGCAAGCCCATCTTCTAGTATGACGCCTTTTTTTATACTGTCAAAATCTTTATTATCAAGTGGCTTGTCTAATACTACTTGATACACTTTTTTAATATTATTTTTCGGGTGAGAAAGCTTTTGTGCTAAATCACCATCATTTGTAAGCAACAAAAGACCAGTCGTGTTTCTATCTAATCTACCTACAGGGTAAATGCGATTTTCATCTGCGTTTTCGATTAAATCCAATACTGTTTTTCTGCCTTGAGGATCTTCTGTGGTTGTTATAAAATCTTTAGGTTTATTTAAAAGTATGTAAACTAATTTTTGCTGAGGCACTATTAATTTATCTTCCAATAGAATAACATCTTCCGTAAGTACTTTATAGCCTGGTTCAAGTAAAATTTTATCATTCACTTTTACTTTTCCTGCTTTGATTAATTCAACAGCATCACGACGCGAACAAACACCGCAATGCGCAACAAATTTATTCAGTGGCATTTGAGAGGGTGGAGGTGTTTCAGAAGCAGGTTTGGCATCAGCTTTGTAATTTGATTTTTTTACAAATTGTTTTTTTTCATCAACTCGAGTTCCATTCTCAATTTCGAAAGAACGCTTGCTGCGCCTATGTTTTTTCTCCGGCTCAAATGGCTTCACTTTTTCAGGAATCGCTTTTTCTGTTTTTCTTACTTGCTTCGGCTTAGTGAAGTCCGAAGGGTTAGGGATATATTTTTTAGGCATAAGTTACGGTTTCGTTGGATGATTAATATTCGCTAACTGTCCACAAGCCGCATCGATGTCTTTGCCTCGACTACGACGTAAGCGAGCATTTACACGATTTCTATCAAGGTATTGCATAAATGCATCCACTTTTTCTTCTGTTGGTTTTGCGAAACTTGCTAACTCGATGGGGTTGTATTCGATAATATTTACTTTGCTAGGTACTTGTCTACAAATTTTTATTAAATCATCCGCATCTTCAACACTGTCATTGAAATTTGCAAATAAAATATACTCAAAAGTGATGGGGCTTTTCGTAGCCTTATAAAAATAATTCAATGAATCAATAAGTACTTTTAGATTATTAGTTTCATTAATTGGCATGATCTCATTTCGTTTTAAATCATTGGCAGCATGTAATGAAACAGCTAGATTAAATCTTACATTATCATCGGCAAGTTTTTTAATCATTTTAGAAACGCCAGCAGTTGAAACTGTAATTCGAGAGGGTGACATGCCCATGCCTTCAGGTGAAGTAATTTTTTCAATTGCCGATAAAACTTGCGCATAATTTAAAAGAGGCTCGCCCATCCCCATAAATACAATATTGCTTAATCCCTTATTATAATGAGATAAAGCTTGTTGATTAAGATGAAAAACTTGATCATAAATTTCATCGAAGTTTAGATTTCGTTTTCTATCCATGTATCCAGTGGCACAAAATTTACAACTCAAACTACAGCCTACTTGGGAAGAAACACATGCTGTCATTCTTGTTGTAGTAGGAATAAGTACACCTTCTACAAAATGTCCATCATGAAGAACAAATCTATTCTTTAGCGTAGTATCATCACTCACTTGAGTATGTTCTATTAATAATTTCTCAAGGGTATAATTGGATTTAAGTTTTTCACGAACGCCTTTCGATAAATTTGACATTTCGTCAATAGACGCGATTCCTTTCTTCCAAATCCAATCATTGATTTGTTGAACCCGAAATGGTTTTTCTCCAACTTCCGCTATAATTTGTTTAAGCTCTTCTTGCTTAAGATGTCGCAGATTTTTCATCTGTGTTATTCAATTTAGAGCAGCAAAAGTAATGTATATTAAGGATATCGCGCAAATTGGTTCAATTCAATGATAATAGCCATCTGAGAAATACGTCATGCCTAAATCAAAAATTTGAATTACTCAATCTTCTTTACATTATCATCAGGTATCCTGTCGATTAAATAATTATAGGGGTCAATTCCCACTTTATAAGGTTCATTTGCAAGCATGTAGCTAAATGTATTATCTCGCTTCGTGATGAGCACTCTTTTCTTTATTAGTTCTTTGCCCATATTAATTTTGCTTTCAGATTTTGCAAAAATTCCGATGTCAATATAATCTCTTAATGGCAATTTGGTTTCTTTACCTAAGCTATCACTTCGAAGTTTTTCGCTAAATGTTTTTAAAGTTACTTGATATTGATTCCCAATTTTCTTAGACTCACACGAAACAATTCGGTTGTCAAATAGTATGATATCTTGAAATAAATCTTGAATTAAGTATTGCAAACTATCAGGCGTTACTTTGTGAAAAGCTTCCAACGCATGCAAGCTAGTAGGGTAGGGAGAGCCTTTATAAGCGTATGTCTCAATTAAGGATTGCATCGCTAGGTTGACGTTTTTCTCTCCTATCATTTCCTTTAGGTAATATAAGGCTAAACTTCCTTTTTGATAGTAGACATGAGATTGAGTACTAGTTTGCGCCAAGGGTACTTCCCCTCGCAATTCGGAACCGCGTCCTTGTAAGTAATCATCAAGTTCATATTTTAAAAACTTTTTCATTTTATCTTTTCCATAAGCTTTTTCCATTACCATTAGTGCACTGTATTGGGAAAACGATTCAGCCAACATAACACTCCCTTTCATATTTGCGCCTATGAGTTGATGTGCCCACCATTGATGTCCAACTTCATGTGCAACTACATAAAATAATCCATCAATAACATCGTCATCCACTTTTCGTAAGTCGTTTATAAAGCCTATGTTTTCGCTGTAAGGCATTGTGCCAGGGAAACTTTGCGCAAAACTGGCATATCTCGGAAATTCGATGATACGCATTTGTTTATGGTAATAGGGTCCAAAATTCTCAACGTAGTAGTCTAATGATTTTTCAAGGCTTTTTAAAGCATTAGGCACATTTGCATCATGACTAGGATGGTAGTAAACTTCTAAACTTACACCTTTGTGTAATTTCTTTTGAATATGGTATTCTGCACTTAAAAAACTATAAAAATTTACCGAAGGATGATCAAGTTGATAATTGAAGTATTTCCTTCCTGCACTATCCCAAGTTCGCAACAGCGAGCCAGGTGCAATTGCAGTTTGTTTTGGCGAAGTGCTTATCACAGTATTGGTAGTGACATAGGTTGCATTTGTTCCAAAATACATTTGCTTGCGATGAATCATGTCGCTTGAATCTAAATTTGGTGCCAGTTCCTTTGGGGGTAGTTTGTATTCAATGCGCTTAAATTTGTTTTCCATTTCCAATCTTTCATCATAGCCTAACAAAGGTAAAATGCTTTCAGTGCTGAAGAATGTGCCATTATGCGCGAAGCTCAATCTTTCTGATTCATCTGTAAATCCATTGCGCAAAATGTAATTCTTGATGTGAATTTGAAAACTATCATTCGGCAACATTGGAGATTTAAGTTTGTAAATACGAAAACCTATTTCGGAATCCGATAATGTAAGGCTTGAATTTGGAATTTCTATGCTTAAACTATCATTCATTTCTGGCTCACTAATATAAATTTCTTGAATTGGTTTGTTACTTACATTTTTCATAGTTGCAACAATATCAATGATTCCCTCCGCAGTTTCAGGTCTTAGGTCTATCTTGTATTCAAGGTGCTGATACTCGGGCTGAATGGCACTTTCATATTTCTTATATTTTAGCTCATAAGCAACTTGGTTTTCTTCACCTTTTTTGCTGCTTGTGTATTCATTTAAAACACGGGTATTGTAATAGATAAAACTACAGCAAATCGTGAAACTTAATAAAAGAGGGATGAAGATAAACTTCTTTTTTAGGAAAGTATTTTTCGCCTCTGCCAATCGAAGCGTAAAATTATTTTCTTTACCTCTTGTATAAAATAAGTAGGTAACAAAAGCAATTAGTGCAGCGCCTAATGACCAATAAATTGCATACCATGTCACGTTTTTTACAAAAGGAGAAAATCTGTTCATATCACTGTAGGTTACAGATGGCAATTTTCCATATTTTACAAGTAGTGTGTCTACTTTTATTGCATTCCAAAGGAAAATATTACAGATATTAAATACTATCATGGCGAAATACGCAATGAATCTATTGTTGATGAGGTAATGAAAAAATATGGAAATAACTGCAGCGTAACAATACATCAAAAGGTCTATACCTAGTAAAGTTTTAGCATATAAATCAAGCTCAAGTCTAGTATATCCATGGATAAGCTGAATGGTTATTCCAAATAGCATTGCAATGAATTGTAACAAGAATAAAGCAACAAAAAGTGCGATAATGTTGGACAAGTAAAATGTGGCATTGCTTGTGGGAGTTGCATCTTTAATTTCATTCATCTTGGTTTCTCTATCACGCCAGACTAAATTACCTGCATAAAAAATGATGATGGCGATAATAAATAATGAATAACTATTTTGAATGCGTTCTACGATATCATAGGTTACAGGATAGTTGTTGGTTCCAAATTGCCCTTCAAAACTGGTGATATTGCCAATAATATTCATAAGTCCGAATATGCCAATAATAATGAATGTCGGATTTTTTATAATTCCCTTTATTTCAAAAATCGAAATAACAATCAACTGCTTTATATCATATTGATTTGTAAGTGAAGGTTTAAAATTTAGTTGTGGTAATAATGGTGGTAATGTTTCTTTGTGTTTTGATTCTTCTTTCTGTTTTTTTGATTCACGAGTAAAAAAGCTAAATTTTTTATATACGAAGAATAAAATCATGAAGCTGATAGCTATCCATAAAATTCTATTGATGAGAAAATCGCCGCTCAATGCAACGCCATGTATGTTTTTATCGGCAACCGTATAATATCTTGAAGTACTCGAAAAGGGTGCAAGTCCGAATGGGTCTGAAAAAACAGAAACCCAGCGGTTGTCTAAATTTTCTAACAAAGTACCTGACACAATATACAAAACCAATAAACCTAGAGCACTTACGAATGGACCTATTTGATTCTTAGAAAAAATGGCAATCGAGTAAATTATACTTGACATGAATATCACATTCGGAATCGCAAATCCTACAAACCCTAACACATGCCCATTCAACATAAACGGCCCAAGTTTTTCAGCTTGAACCCATGGCATCAAGCTTCCAATAATAACACCGAAGGAAACACCTAAAAGAGGAATTAATGCCATTAAGGTTGCACCAATATATTTTCCTAACAAGTATTCGTATTTGCGAATGGGAGAACTAAATACAATTTGTTGCATGTTTGATTGATAATCGCGCAAAGCAGTTGCTGTCATAAACGAAGTCGTCATGAGCAAACAGATAAGAGACATAAAGCCATACATACTTTGTATTACATAAGGTGCATTTTTATGAACGCTTCCTACACTGCCTCCAATGGTGATATTCTCGCTTGAAGTTGCTCCAAAGATGAGTAGCGTGTTGACAGCTAGAAGTATCCAGGTTAGTGGACTTTTCATCCAATAATGCAATTCGTATTTAATAAATTTCCACATAGTAATTCTTTAGTTTTATTAAATCAAATTATGAATACTTGCAAAAAAAACATCTTCCAAATTTTCATTTGCTTTCTCAAAACCTTCGCCTGGATGGCTGTCTGCAAACACATGAATGAGCGGTGTTCCGCCTACAAGTTTATTACTGATTAATTTGTAATCACTTTCATAGGTTTTTAAATCATGCTTACTCACTTTCTTTGCCCAAACTTTATCTTTTACTAAATTCAAGGCATCATCTGTTCGCCCGCTGAAAAGTAATTTGCCTTGATTCATAATAGCCATATCATTACATAGTTCCCTTACGTCTTGAACGATATGTGTGCTTAATATTACAATTGTGTTTTCGCCAATTTCACTTAATATGTTATAGAATCTATTACGTTCACCGGGGTCTAAACCTGCGGTCGGTTCGTCTACAATTATTAATCTAGGGTTACCTATTAAACATTGAGCTATACCAAATCGTTGTCGCATTCCACCACTATAGCTGCTTACATTTTTTTTACGCGCTTCGTATAGATTAACTTTTACAAGAAGTTGTTCCACCATTTGGTTTCGTTCGCTGCTGTTTGTGTACCCTTTTAGCAATGCTAAATGATGTAGCAATTCAACAGCACTTGTTCGCGGGTAAACGCCAAACTCTTGTGGTAAATAGCCAAGCAGGCTTCTTACTTTTTCTTTTTCATGAATTACATCCAATTCATCTAACATAATGCTTCCACTGTCTGCCTCTTGTAAAGTAGCTAAGGTTCGCATCAACGAACTTTTACCTGCACCATTCGGTCCAAGTAATCCAAACATTCCATTGCTGATAGTAAGTGTAACATCGTCAAGGGCTTTTACCCCATTTGAATAAATTTTATTTAAATGCGAGATTTGTAACTTCATAGTGTAAACTTATACTTGATATTCAGAATTTAAAAGTATGTTATATAAATGGTTCAAAATACAGCTTAAATGGTCTTTTAACTGTAAAAGCTTGTTTCAAGATTGTATATCGTAGTGAGGCGCTATTTAGTTACAACTTGACAATAAAAAAGAGCAGATTCTTTTTCTGCCATTCTCAGCAAAGGAAATTACCATCAAAGAAATTTTAGAAATTATCGTTGCTTTCTAAATAATTACCTAGAAACTTACTACTTGCTGCACTTTTAAAACACTTTTCTTTAGAAATCGCATCTGATCTGTTTACAAACAATTCAAAATATACAATCACAAACGGAATATAGGGTTTAATTGAAAGTGTTAAGCTTGTAATGTATTCCTTTTGCCATTCTTATAAATTTTCATAATGCCTTTATCCCAGATTTTGCAGTTGAAATTCTACTGCAAAACCTGGGTTTATAATTTGTTGAACGAGCATTATGGAATAAATGGGACAGTTAATATGCAAGAAGAGAAATTAGGATTTTAGCTTATAGTTATAAAAATATGCTAAATGAGAATATCATTTTGACGCATTGACAAACCATGCTATCATAATACTTTCAATTTATTTCTTCTCAGTGTATTTCATAAAAGAGAACTCTAAAAATGAAACTAGGAATCTGGTCAGTTTGTTCACAGGTTTATTAGGGGCTATTTTTTTTATTAGATAATTTGTACCAAGTACTAGCGCAGTATCTATAAGATTACTTTTTACTGCTTGATTGCCTATAATTTCATGTAACGTACTTCTCAGTAAATTCAGTGGTTTTATATTTTCAGAAGTAAGTTGAATTCTTTGCTTCAACAGATCTAATTCCATTGCTTGTTTCATCTTCAAGGAATGAATTAATTCTTCTAATTCTTCTTTATTTTTAAACACGCTAATTTATTTTTTTTTGTAAAAGTTCAATTAAGGAATTGCAT
>JBIIJE010000114.1:0-7982 GCA_044234005.1 Chitinophagaceae bacterium
CATATTTCTGTCGTTCTTTTGTTGCACTGTCGTCTTTTTAGAATGAGGCATAACTCTCTTATACCCGATACAAACCTTCGGTTTGCTGAGTCACATAGTGAGATAGCCGAAGGTTTTTTACAGTAAGTTTCTCAAATATAGGATATCAGAAAATTATAAAGTGTCAAAAGGTGAAATTATTTTTTGAATTCTTAATGTACTTACATGTGTATATATCTCAGTCGTCTTGCTACTCTTATGACCCAACATCTCTTGTATATATCGTAAATCAGTACCCGACTCTAACAAATGTGTGGCATAACTATGCCTAAGCCAATGAAGCGTAACTGGCTTCTGTATATTAGCCTTCTCTAATGCCTGCTTCATGATTAATTGTAAACTACGCTCGTCATAAGGCTTCCCAGCAAGCTGACCTTCAAACAAATACACCTTGGGCTTATACTCTCTATAATAAACTCTTAGCATTTCTAATATCCGCGGACTCAAGGGCACTATCCTATCTTTCTTGCCTTTTGCCTGACGAATAATTACAACCCCTCGCCTACTGTCAATATGCTCGGGACGTAACGCTAACAATTCACCACAACGTAAGCCACAGCTGTATATAAACGACAACATCATTTTATGCTTCACATTACGGTGAGCCTCCAAAATCATCTTTACCTCCTCCTTACTCAGTACATTGGGTAGCACCTTCTCGCGCTTCGGCCTATGCAATAAATCTGGATTCATTTTTTGATGCTCTATACTTCGAAAAAACAATTTGATTGCATTCACAATCTGATTCTGAAATGAACTCGAAAGCCTATTCTTTAAAATAAATTCATTATTAAAATAAATCAAGTCATTCGACTCAAAATCTCCAATTTCCTTCTCATTAAAAAAACGTAAAAATGATCGCAAAGCCTCTGAATAGGTCTTCACAGTATTTTCACTGTATCGCTTCGATTTAAGCCAATCCACAAAATCCTTGACTTTTTCTACATGCCGAGGATTGGGTATAAATCTAGGTGCAATCTTAAACTGCTCGCGATACAAATCCGTATCTGGTAAATGCCAACAACGCTTCGTAATACTCCATCTCGCGTCTTGTAATTTCTTGATTCGATCTATATAATCTTGTCGCTTCGGAAAAAACACTGCTATACGCGATTCTCCTTTATGAATGATAAGTTTTGCTTCCCAAGTCATGTCGATAATTTTTAGTAAGTAATCGTAAATTTAATGTAAAAAGGAATCTTAACAAAAAACTGATTGAAAAACTTAACATTCTTGAAGTTTATGTGGACGGCACACACGCTATCCGTTACAAGTCCTCTCCCGATTGCGAAAAACATACCGCTCGTACCTCGCAGTGTTTTTCTGCAATCGGGATGCGGGCTTTCCACTACTATCGTTGCCGCAATACACCTATCTTCTGCAGCAACAACAAATCAAACTTGAACAAGTTGTCCCAACAAAATTTCATATCGTAGTGCTCAATCCTGAATAGATAATTTATTGAAATCTATTCCTAAATCAATATTAACCCAAGCGCAAAATACCTATCTTTGCGACCAAATTTTAAACTGAACATGGCACAAGATTTATATCAACACCCTGATTATTATTTAATGGACGAATTATTGACTGACGAACACAAAATGATTCGTGACATGGTCAGAGCTTGGATTAAAAAAGAAGTAAGTCCTAACATCGAAGAATGGGCACAAAATTGTCATTTCCCAAAACATTTAGTACCCCAAATGGGTGAACTAGGTGTTTTCGGACCTACCGTACCTGTAGAATATGGCGGCGGTGGCTTAGATTATATCTCTTACGGCATCATGATGCAAGAAATTGAGCGTTGTGATAGTGGCATGCGAAGCACAGCTAGTGTACAAGGTAGCCTAGTTATGTTCCCAATACATGCTTATGGCAATGAGGAACAACGAAAAAAATATTTACCCAAACTGGCTAATGGCGAATGGCTAGGATGTTTTGGTCTTACCGAACCCGATAGTGGTAGCGACCCTGGAAGCATGACAACCAATATCAAAGATGCTGGCGATCATGTAATCTTAAACGGCGCAAAATTGTGGATTAGCAATTCACCCCATGCCGATGTGGCAGTTGTTTGGGCTAAAGATGAAGCTGGTATTATAAGAGGTTTAATTGTAGAAAGAGGGATGGAAGGCTTTACCACACCAGAAATTCATAGTAAATGGAGCTTGCGCGCAAGTTGCACGGGCGAATTGGTTTTTGATAACGTGAAAGTGCCAAAAGAAAATATTTTACCCAATGTACAAGGGCTCAAAGGTCCATTAGGTTGCCTTTCTAAAGCACGTTATGGTATTGCTTGGGGCGCACTAGGTGTCGCAATGGATTGTTACGATAGCGCGTTGCGTTATACGTTACAACGTCAACAATTTGGTAAACCAATCGCTGGATTCCAATTGCAGCAAAAAAAATTAGCCGAAATGATAACTGAAATCACCAAAGGACAATTACTGGTTTGGCGATTAGGCAACTTAATGAATCAAGGGAAAGCTACACCTGCGCAAATAAGTATGGCGAAACGTAATAGCTGCGAAATTGCTTTAAGTGTGGCACGCGAGGCTCGTCAGATGCATGGAGGCATGGGCATTACAGGCGAATACTCCATCATGCGACATATGATGAATATGGAAAGTGTAATCACTTATGAAGGCACTCATGATATTCATTTGCTTATTACGGGTATGGATGTTACAGGTCTTAATGCTTTTAAATAAGCTGCCTATTTATCAAGACTGAAATAATAGCTTCGGCCGCTATTTGTATTGCGACAACGATAGTAGTGGAAAGCCCGCAGCCCTATTGCAGAAAAATACTGCGAGGAACGAGCAGTTTGTTTTTCGCAATGGGGAGAGGACTTGAAACGAATAGCGTGTTTGTCGCCCCTATAAATATTAAATATCTAAAGTAGAAATCTTTTTAAGGCTTTTAATTTGTGCGTTCTGCGTGTAGTTCGCTTGTTGATGATGCCTTCTTGATCCATAAAATCAATCACAACTTTTCCATTCATCTCTGAAGCATGCATAATCTCTTTATGTGACATCATGATGCCCACATGATCAATCTCGCCGTTACTATTTTCGAAGAAAGCGACATCGCCAATTTTAATATTTTGAATAAAAGGGAGCATTTCGCCAAGTTCAAATTGCTTGGAAGCGTCATGCGGCAAAAAAATGCCTTGTAACCTAAAAAACATTTTTACCAAGCCTGAACAATCTATTCCTAAATGAGTAACCCCACCCCACATATATGGAGCTCTATTAAAATGCATTAGTTCCGCCTCATATTCAACAGGATTAAGTAATTCTGTAGGAAATTCTATCTCATCATCTAGGAAATCTTCGTCAATCATAATCGTTGGAACGATCATGCCTCCAACAGACTCAAAAATAAATTCGCCATGGTTGATGTAACTCATGTTATCACCAATCACTGAATGTGTCTTTTTACTAAAGTTAAGATTTGTTGTTGTAAGCATGGCCGTCAATACCCAGGCTTCGGTGCCATCATACAACAATTTTACTTTAGACCACACGCCGTTTTCTTCGCCCGTTTTCTCAACATAATCATGAAACAATAATTGCGTGTGTAATTCACTTTTGTGCGAAGGCTCAGTCATCGCATTTCCTACTATCGTATTACAAATAAATTTTTGCATGGCGTGAAGATAAAATACCAATTAGATTTAAGATGTGATATGTGTTAGGTTTTAAAAAAATTCTTTACTTTCACCCATCCTAGCTGTGCCCCATACACTCAAAAACTTATCGGACGAAGAATTAGTAAACTTATTTCGGTTACAAAAAAATACCGATGCGCTAGGTATTTTATTTAACCGATACGCTACTTTAGTTTATGGTGTAAGTATGAAATATCTCAAAAATACTGAGCTTGCCAAAGATGCCACTTCCCAGGTATTTGAAAAATTATTAACGGATTTACATAAGCATGAAGTTGTTGTTTTTAAAGCATGGCTGTATCGTGTAGCTCAAAATCATTGCTTAATGCATTTGCGCGCTAACAATCACCTAACGAAATCGGTAGATGTATTCCCCGAAAATTCTGTGGAATATGAAGAAACTTTGCATCCTGTAATCGAAAAAGAAGAAATGCTGAATAATCTAGAAGCGTCTTTGACAACTTTAAACGTAGAACAACGGCAATGTATTGCGCTATTTTATTTACAAAAAAAATCGTATACTGAAATAATGCAAGAAACAGGCTTTAACTTTATGCAAGTGAAAAGCTTTATACAAAATGGCAAACGAAATTTAAAAGGCAAATTGTCCCAAAAAACAGATGAGTAATTTGAACAACATATTCCAACATAGTCATTGCTTGCGTAAAGAGCAGTTGCTAGGTTATGTAAATCAAACTTTAGAAAAAGAAGAAATTTCCATTGTAGAAAATCATATAAGCGATTGCGATATTTGTAGTGATGCTTTAGATGGTTTATTCAATGCAAATCTCTCGATTGTAGAAAAAGATTTAACACAACTCAAAGATGAATTTGATGCCAAATTACGAGCCTATCATAAAGATGATCCGAAGCAAGAAAATGATAGAAATAACCCGCTTGTGCTCATTGTTTCCAAAAAGCGAAAATTAAATTGGATTGCAGCTGCCAGTATTTTACTCATTGTTGGCTTAGGAGGGTATTCGGTGTTCTCTTACATTCAAAATCAGAAACATGAAATGGCAATGAAATCTGATTCAAAATCTAGTTTGCAAGACGCAGCCATTCATGAAAATGGAAGTGACCAAGACAGAGAAATTATCAAGATAGAAGTTAAGCCCGAAGCACTTGCGCCTGTTAAGAATTTTGTGAACAAAGATAAAATTGAAACTAAAACGCCTGTAGCTAAATTGAAGAAAGCAGAAGTCGCTAAAACAGCCATAGCGAATAAAGAAGATAAGGATAATTCTATATTTCCATCAACGAGCGAATCAGCACAAGAGGCAGTTGCAGCGCCTATAGCAGCACCTGTTACAAATATTGATGTCAACATAAATGACAATACAGGTAATTATGCAGAAACCGAAAAGATTGCTGAAAGAGAAAAAGCGATTACAGCAATAGCACCAACTGGTAAAATGAAAAAAGCGACCAACGTGAATCAAAATGCAAACAACCAATTAAGTTATCCAAAACAGGAGAGTAGTAATAATTATAGCAACAACAATCATGATGCGAAATATATTGAATCTGTTAATTTAAGTAAATCTGAGCAACGCAATGAGGATGGGAACTCCGACTTACAGGATGGCATTCAGTTTTACAATAATGGAAAATATCGTAAAAGTATAAAAGTGCTAGAGAGTGCTTTAGCAAATGCGAACGTAACAAACCGGGAAGATATTATTTACTATCTAGGACTTTCTTATGCAAAGCAAGGTGATACCGAAAAAGCGAATACTTATTTTGCTTTACTGAGAACAAGTAATAAATATAAAAACATGGCTCAACAAGAAATTAATATAATAAATTCGAAAAAATTGTTACAAGCTCCCGCTAAGAAGTAAGTCTGAGGTGAATTAATTTTATTAGACTAAGCATCCTATTTCTCGGCATATACTTCGATAAGATATAGGCTACGATACACATCACATAGATAGAAAATCAACGATTATTGAAGGTTATAAAATTTCGGAATTTTACACTTGAAATATGAATTAAGAAATTCAGCCGGCTGCCTATTACACTTTGAATAGCCCAGGATTAAATGCATATATCAAACAAATAGCAATGATAATTCCTATCACCACACCGAGGAAAGTAATGGTTCTTCGCTGCGCTTTGGTAACTGCCTCTAACTTATGCATTTCACCTAAACGGTTCACTGTGTTTTCCATTTTATTAAACGCGGTTTCGCCTTTAATGATATAATCGTAAGCACCATTGCGCATACTTTCCATTGCAATATCAATATTATCTTGCGCGGAAAACATAACCACCTTGGTTTCAGGTGATAATGATTTAATTTGCTTCAGTACTTCAATACCATTTTTTGCGCTTGGATTGGCTGAATTTAAATGATAATCAAGCACTACAATCTCAGGTTTTAGCGATGTAATATCCGACATTGCATCTTCCCCATTCTCGAAAGTTTTTAAATCGAAAATGTAGCGTTCCTTTAAATAATCGCTAATCATTGCTGTTTGCACCGGATCATCATCGATTACAAACATGTAACGAACACTTTCTAGCATAATATTATCGTTTGCCATAGCTGAAAAATTTGCCGAAAATTAGAACATAAAAACTATACCTTAAAATAATTTACAAAAAAACACTAGGCTAACTTTTTAATAAAGTGAAAACCTTTCGCCTCAAAGCCATGCTTTTTATAAAATTGATGCGCTTGATGGTTCTCTAAATAAGCGTCAAGCATCATCACCTTGCATTTTTCCTGCTTCGCTTTGGAATCGAGCCATTGCAGAATATCGGCTCCGATGCCATTACCTTGATAGGTTGGATGCACAATAAAATTGTCGATTTCGAGGTATTTACCGCAATATAATTTTGCTAGAATCCAATAACCCGATACAGCAACTATATTTTTTCCATCCTTAACCACAATTTGCGCATACCCATTTGGGATCATAAGCATCAAATTGGCTTCGTAGAGTTTGGGTGTCAACTTGGGCGAAAGCAACTGTAGCAATTCTAAATTAGGAAGCATCTCTTCGACGCTATTCAATTGCAAAAAAGTAAATGACATACATGGAGATATTTGAAAGCTGCATTACCTTAAAAATGTAGAGGCAAGGTCGTAAGAATATTTTGGAAAATCACTTTTTAACTTTCAAATTTTCTAAGAGCCTTTGGCGGGAATTGAACCCGCGATCTCCTCCTTACCAAGGAGGTGCTCTACCACTGAGCCACAAAGGCAAAATTGAATCCAATTCGAATGTTCGCATTTTGAGGCAGAAATACCAAAAGAGAACCAGTTTGATATTGCACCTTACATATCGAATTTAAGAAATTCAAAATTTTAAGAACTAGAACACCTTTTACTCTAAACAACCCGTAGTTAGAAGAGATGTTAAAAAAAAAACCAACTGAAAATGCCAAAGGAGACAAATGCAATTGGCTAAAAATAAAAAAAAAGAGCGGAAGAACAGAATCGAACTGTCGTCACCAACTTGGAAGGATGGGGTAATAGCCACTATACGACTTCCGCGATAAAGTGGGCAGTGATGGATTCGAACCACCGTAAGCGTACGCTAGCAGATTTACAGTCTGCCTCCTTTAGCCACTCGGACAACTACCCCCATAAAAAAAAGAGCCGCTTGTCGGACTCGAACCAACGACCTGCTGATTACAAATCAGCTGCTCTACCAGCTGAGCTAAAGCGGCAACTTTTAAAACTTTATAAAAATTTAATCTAATAGAATTGAAAGAACTATGCGTCTTTTGAACGGAATGCAAATGTAATTATTCATTTCAAAACTCCAAATTTTTTTTCTCCTATTTCTTAAAAACATTTGCATTTAAATATAAAACCTCTCAAATAGACTTTGAATTATTTAGCACACGCATTTTTATCGCCCCCTCACAATGAAATATTCATCGGAAATATGCTAGGTGATTTTGTAAAACCCAATCAAAAAAGTAATTACTCGGCTAGCATGAGAGAAGGTTTCACCTTACATCAAAAGATTGATCAATACACCGATGCACATGATTTAGTGAAAGCATCAGTCGCCATTTTCAAACCGCAATTCCTACTCTCAGGTGGTATTTTTGTAGATATTCTTTTTGATCATTTTTTAGCCAATGATGAACGATACTTTACAGGTGAAAGCTTAAAATCATTTTGCGAAAGCGTTTATGACCGAATTCATGCTCACAAACATGTCATGAATGACCGCATGAAATTCTTCTTCGGACATATGATAGAGGGTGATTGGCTTTATAGCTACAAATTTAAAGAAGGTCTTTA
>JBIIJE010000115.1:0-7877 GCA_044234005.1 Chitinophagaceae bacterium
TTATATTACAAATGCCCCACCCTCCATACCTACAATTTCTTTAAATGGCACTAATTTGGTATCATCAACAGCAACAACTTATCAATGGTATAAAGATGGTGTAAAAATAAATGGAGCAACTAACGGTACATATACCCCAACAGCGACAGGAATTTATCTAGTTCGCATCACGGATGCCAATGGATGCGTGCATCAATATTCGAAAGGATATAGTTATGTAAAACCCAATAGTGTATCCAACGTTACCGATTTGAGTCATGAAATTGTAGTTTATCCAAATCCAACGACAGGCTTCGTAACAATAAAAAATGTTTCCGCTTTTGGCAATAATTTCACTGTGAACATTTACGACAATTACGGCAAGCAAATTTTAAATAAGAAAAATGCATCATCAGTTGATTTATCATCATTTGCCAATGGGATTTATTCAATTCAAATAATTTCAGAGAAAGGAATTGCTACCCAAAAATTAATCTTAAACAACTAATACTTATGAAAAAAATAATCTTATCATTTATAATTTGCATTTTAATTACAATGAGTATGCAAGCCAAATTCGTTCGTTTTGCAGTAAACATATCAAATACTGTGGTGGCACAAAATGACATTTACATGATATCAAATTTTCAAACTTTAAAAAATCTTGGCATTGATTTTCAATCAGGCGGAATCCAAATGGTGCAGCACCCGACCGATACGAATATTTACTATTTCTCGGTTGATTTACCGGCTTTTCAAATTTATGAATATCAAATCGAAAAAGGCTCTACTGGCTATGAAAAAGAGTGGGTGCCTGTTGAATCTCGCAGCCCCAACGATTATAGATGGATTTATCTTGACTCGCTAAATACCGATACGCTAAAATTACCTGAGGTTTTATTTGGTGAAAATAATACCCTCACAGATACTATGTATCGATTCAGATTAGATATGAGAGACAAACCTGTACTTACAAGTGGTGTACGCTTAGCAGGTGACTTTCAAGGAAACCTTCCAGCAAATAGTCGTATGTGCTGTTTTGCAGGGAATGATAGTTTGTTTGAATATATGGCATGGCTTCCACCGAATACTACCCAACAATATAAATTTTATAACGGAATAAATGGATCTAACGGCGAAATTGTACCTAGTAGTTGCGCAACCAACAACAAAAGAACTATTGCCAATGTGAGTGTTGCACAAGTACTACCTGTTGTTTGTTTTAGCAGCTGCACGAGTTGCTCCCCGCTAAGTATCGAAAATTTAAACATAAGATATCAGCCGTCTTTAGCACCTAATCCAATACACACATCAGCATTAATTAGCTTTAACGACGATGAAAGCAAGCATCAGATTAAGTTGTTCGATATGATGGGAAGAATCTTAAATCGTTTTGAAAATATCACAAGTAATACATTCGAAATTCAAAGAGAAAATTTAAAGCCTGGCGTTTACTATTTAAATATTTCAAATGGTAAAAATCAAAACAGTAATTTAAAACTCGTTGTCGAATAACTAAATTATCTTCAATGTAAATAGATTTTTATTTGTGCTAAGATTTGATTCAAACGCTTTTTATGTAACCTTTTTCTGACAATTGTTAATTAGAATACTTATAAAAGTCAATTGCCAAAAAATAAGAAGCTTTCAAAATTTACTACTTTTATCTATCTGAAATTTTATATCTTATCCTTTTAAGTGTCTTATGAAAAAAATTGTGATTTCCATTTTGACTTGTTTCGTTTTCCCATTTGCGAATGCACAAAACTTTTATGATGAGAATGTAATTCAAGATTTAGAAATCAATTTCACTCAAAGCAATTGGGATTATATGCTTGACACAGCCAAACTGGGTGCGGGTGATTATATCATGGCGGATTGGGTAAAAATAAATGGCATCTTGTATGATAGTGTTGGCATCCGATATAAGGGTAATAGCTCTTATGATTCAGCGATCGTAAAAAACCCCTTACATATTAAATTAGATGAATACAAAAATCATGACCATCAAGGGTTTGAGAGTATTAAATTAAGTAATGGTTATGGCGACCCTTCTTGCATACGCGAAGTACTTGCTTATTCAATTTTAGAAAAGTATATGCATTGCCCACAGTCTAATTTTGCCAAAGTAACCATTAATGGAAATTATATTGGTTTGTATTCAAGCAGTGAGAATATTGATAAGAAATTTCTTGGCGATCATTTCTACTCTAGCATAAATACATTTTTAAAATGTAATCCAACAGGAGCTCCTACGCCTGCGTTAAAAAGTAATTTTAAATACATCAGCTCAGATAGTACGAGCTATATGCCATTCTATGAATTAAAGTCTGATACGGGCTGGCATGATTTTATTAATTTTTGCAACACAGCAACTAATACTCAAAATAACTTAGCAAGTGAATTAGATATGGATCGAACCATATGGATGCTCGCCTATAATAATCTTTTTATCAATTTAGACAGCTATAACGGTGTGTATGCTCAAAATCATTATACCTATAAAGACGCTACTGGACATTTCAATCCAATCATTTGGGATTTGAATATGTGCTTTGGTGCGTTCCCCTACGCAGGCACTGGCACAATTGGCGTTGGACAAAAAACTTTACAAGAATTGAAAGATTATTCGCCATTTGCTCATGCTACCGAAATAGCGTGGCCCCTCATCAATGTTGTGATGGCAGATTCCACTATGAAAAGAAAATACATCGCTCATTTAAAAACAATGCTTCAAGAAAATATTATTTCAGGAAATTATCAAACAAAAGCAACACAATTTCAATCGTTGATTGACAATAACATAGCGAGTGATGTGAATAAACTATTTAGCTACGCTCAATTTCAAAATGGCTTGACGAATGATGTTGTTTTTGGAAGTTTTACAGTACCAGGAATTGCGAATCTGATGGAAGCACGCAAAACATATTTGCAGAGCTTACCAGAATTTGCAGCTGCAGCGCCATCAATTAGCAATTATGTTTCTAATCCTATCAATCCTAATTATAATCAACAATTTGCATTAACCGCTACAATCACAAATACGAGTAAAGCCTATCTGGGATATCGATTTGATAAGACAAAAAAGTTCCAGTCAATTGAAATGTACGACGATGGTTTACATGGTGATAATGCAGCCAATGACAACATTTATGGTGTGTATTTAAATATGTTGAATGGTATCATGGAATACTACATATACGCCGAGAACACGAATGCAGGAATGTTTGCACCCCAGCGTGCCGAACACGAATTTTATACAGTGGGTGCTATGGTTTCTCAACCTCTTCAAGGTGAAATTGTTATTAATGAATTGCTTGCTGATAATGTTGGAAAAGAGCGTGATGAATATGGGACTTCCGAAGATTGGGCTGAGCTATATAATACCTCAAACAAAATCCTTAATTTGTATGGTTGCTTTTTAACTGATGAACTAAATCAACTCAATAAATGGAGCTTCCCAAATGGTACTTATTTAGCACCCAATAGCTATTTAACAGTTTGGCTAGATGATGATTCGACGCAGCAAATTTTACACACGAATTTTAATTTGAGTAAAGACAGTGGGCATGTATTGTTATCTCTACCCAACCAAACTATATTAGATAGTGTGAGCTATGGTGCACAAACCACAAATGTATCTTATGGTCGATATCCAAATGGAACAGGCAGTTTCATCGGCATGAATAGAACATTGGGGTTAGTAAATAATAATGACCCATTAGGGTATTCGAATTTTATACCCAAAGAAAATGATTTAATCTCATTCCCAAATCCTACAAATTCATTCATCTATATAAATAGTAAGCATAATCAACATTATCAATTATATGATTTGCAAGGAAGAATATTGATGCAGGGTACAATAAGCAACCAAAGAGGTCTTACTTTAAGCGATCTGAATTCAGGTACTTACATCCTGAAATGTGGTAATACATTTCAGAAAATAATTAAGCTTTGATTTTCATGAATAGTTCATTTATTTTTTGGATTAAAGTCAAAGTAAATTAGTCTAAATTAGCAAGCCTATAACCTACCTCACTACCAATAGCAATACCCATTCCATTCATTCTTACACCCATGTAAATATTATCTGTATGCTTTTTTAATATAAAATTTTTATCGCTACCGAACGCCATAATACCTGTCCAGCGTTGTTCAATTTCAAAATTTGTTTCCGGTAAAATTACTTCACGCAAACGACGCTCTAACTCTTCTTGAATTTCATGATTCAAATTAAACGAAGTCGCATTTTCTTTTACAAAATCAATATTTCTTCCACCGCCAATCAATACTCTATCTTCATATCTACGGAAATAATAATAGCCCGCATCCCAATGAAAAATACCATTCAATTTTAAATTTTCTATAGGCTTAGTTATCAATACCTGCCCTCTGCCTGGTTGAATGTCTAAATTAGGAATTAACGATTCAGTAAATGCATTCGTACATAAATACACTTTGTTTGCTGTAAGTTCTAAGGTTTGATTTTCCAATGTTTTACAAACTACAACTACTTCATTTGTCTGAGCTTGAAGACTTGCAACTTCGCAACCTGATTTTATTTCAATACCTTCTTGCATAATGAGTTTCAAGTAAGAACTCATCATCAAACCTGTATCTATCTCTCCTTCACAAGTATTTTCAATAAGTGATTTTACAACGCTTTTATTAAAACCAAATTCATCTATCTTATCATTCGCCATTTTAAATGCATTTACTTGAGTAATGCTTCGCAGTTTGTCATTAATATGTATTATTTGATCTAAGGCACTCAACTCTTCATTGCTAATTAATTCATAGCTTCCTGATTGCTTAAATCCAATTTTATTATCGCCTAAAATACTCCTCAATCTTTCAAGTCCTTTCTTTCGAAGTTGAAACAAAGCAAGTACCTCGTCTTCTTTCATGGTTGCGAAATCGTGCAGAAGTTCCGTAAGAGAACCCATGCAAGCGAAACCTGCATTTTTTGTAGAAGCACCTGTTGGCAGCAAACCTCGCTCTAAGATAAGAATACGGTGCTTCGGGAAACGCTTGCACAAATAATAGGCTGTACTTAAACCTACAATGCCACTGCCGATAATGATATGGTCATACTTTACAAAATACTTTGCTTCCCAAAAACTTAACATATTAATTCATCAATTCTTTAAGTTCTTTCTCTACAAACTCACTCAAACTTTTCACAGTATCTGCCGAAAAATCGAATGTGATACCAGCAGTCTTATATAATTCAGGTAATGAGAGCATATTCCCTTTGCTCAAAGCATTTATATAATTATTCAAAGTAGCTTCTGGATTGTTTTTAAACTGTTGCCACATTGCCAAAGCACCTAATTGTGCTATACCATACTCGATATAGTAAAATGGGACTTCGAATAAATGCAATTGCTTCTGCCACAACAAGGAACGATTTTCTACTAAGCCTTCCCAATTGATATTTCGCGGGGCAAACTCCTGATGAATTGTTAACCAAGCATTTTTTCTTTCATCGTTTGTATGTGCAGGATGAGTGTATATCCAATGCTGAAATTTATCAATAGTAGCAATCCATGGGAAAATACTAAGTGCTCTTTCCAATAATTCCATTTTGGCTCTTCGCAATTCAGTATCATTTAAATAAAATATATGCCAATGCTCTATGCTAAATAATTCCATACTCATACTTGCTAGCTCTGCCATTTCCATAGGATAATCCTTCATGGCTGTCAGCGGCAATTCATGGCTAAAAAACGAATGTAGTGCATGCCCCCCTTCGTGCATCATGGTTACCACATCATCAGCTGTTCCAGCAGCGTTCATAAAAATGAATGGTGCACCTGTTTCAGCTAATGGACAATTATAACCACCTGGCGCTTTGCCTTTGCGACTTTCTAAATCAAATTGCTTCAGTTCATTCATTTTACGCAAGCAATCACCAAACAAGGGTTTCAGTTTTGAAAATGTAGTGATTGATTTTTCCAACAATTCCTCTCCATCCTTAAAAGGTTCTAAAGGCATTTGACCTGCTGGCTCAGCATCCAAATCGTAAGGTCTTAATACATCTAAGCCTAGTTGAGTTTTCTTATGCTCATAAATTTCTTCAACAATTGGCAGAATATAATTTTTTATTGAATCATGAAATTGCTCGCAATCCTTAACGGAATAATCAAATCTACCTAACTCTTCAAATTTATAATCGCGATAATTTTCAAAGCCTACATTCATAGCTACTTGGTGTCGTTTACTTAATAGCTCATTAAATAAATCATTAAGTGCTTCACTATCTTGTTTGCGACGGTTTGCTACTTTATGATATACTTCTTCTCTCAAGTTTCTATCGCTTTGCAATAAAAATTTAGCGGCTTGCTGTAAAGTATATTCTTTGCCTTCTAAATCGATACTCATTTTGCCTGTAATCGCCCCGTATTGCTGCGCCAAAATATTTAATTCTGCATTCAGTGAAATATTTGCTTCATTAAAAAGCTTGATTTCCTTTTCGACATTACGTAAGTAAGTATAATATTTACTTGGGTCTAACTCCTTGAGAAAAGGAGAGTCTAGTAATCTCTTATTCAGCGCATCAGCATAGGGTTTTATATGAGGTTCGATTTCGTTACAAAAAAAAGTAAATGCTTCTTCATAACTTTTATTTTCTGTATCGCAAGTCATTCGTATTTGTCGCCAGCAAGCATCTTCGCTAATTACAGCTTGTATTTCACTATTATCCTGTAACCATTTTTCTAGTTCCGATACTGAATTTATCTCCCTACTTTTTAACTCCTCATAAAAAGGCTGCAGCTTATCCCAAGTTGTCACCTCGTAATCTTGAGGCATAAATGTACGTTGTAATTTTTCAATATTTGCTGTGAGCATTTTTGTATTATTTCTGGCAAATATAGTTACAGACTTTATTTGTACTGATGTATCGCCTGCATTAAACTTTCTTTTATATCGCTTGCCAAGCTTTCTGGCTTCAAAACCATCACTTGGTTGCCATAACTCAACAACATAGATTTCAATTCGTAATTGATGACTAAATCCAAGCTCACTACGAAAGCATTTTTTGTATCCTTCACAATATGTTGTGAATGATGTAAGGGTTGCGACTTAATATAAGCCGCTTGATTGGGGGTAAACTGCAAGACAATTTTTTCTGGTTTGCTATTAGGAAGCGAAACCCCAATTGCTGATGTGAAATAATTTTCTTTGTCGAGCTGCTCTTCTTGAAAGGTAGTATTCATTTTAATAACATCGTGCATTCTATCTAATGAAAAAGTAAGAAACTTGCTTTGCTTGGTAGGATGAATATCCTTTGCAATAAGGTACATTCTACTGTTGTATTCCTTGATAAAATATGGATGTATTGTGTGCTTACGAGCTTCTGGTTTATTAAAAGGTTGATATAAAATGCGCATGATATGTTTGTTTCTGATGGCATCAACAATATCTGATAAATATTCAATCCCCTGATAGCGTTTAGGTCGGTCGAGTAAAAGTACTTTATTACTCGGCTTTCTCTCACGACTATATTTCACCGTACTTGCAATTTTTGAAATAGCATCGTCAAATAGTTTGATGGCAGGAATGTTTCTAAACTGCTCAAGAATACCGACTGCAATTTCCAATCCTTGCAAATCTTCTTCCGAGATAGGCAGTTGATTAATTGAATAATTAGGTTCAGTATAAACATAGCCTTTCTTGCTTATATCATACTCAATGGGCGCATTAAACCCTAAACTAGTATCATATCGCATCGCATAAATATCTTTTTGGATGCTTGATATAGATACAGGTTCGCCTAGTTTTTCGCTCACAAAGTTTACAATTTCTTGTAAATTAGGAGCAGGCTTCTGCTTCATTGTCATGCGAATGTCAATTAATCGGTACCGAGCTAACGAGTTCTTATTTTTCATCGT
>JBIIJE010000116.1:0-7813 GCA_044234005.1 Chitinophagaceae bacterium
TAACCCAGGCATTGTTTCCGTCTTTTATTTTATAACCAGTCAAAGTCCATGTTGAATCACATAAAATAGGGGTATTTTTAGATGTTGGTCCAAGTACACGTTTTGAAGTTGATTTTTGACATGCTTCAAAAGAAATCACAACACATAATAAAGTGATAAGGTTAATAATCTTCATAGTAGTATTTTTATTTATGTCGCAAATCTAACTAAAAAATTTAATCCTTGCTAAAAATTAATATTTTGAAATTTTAATTTAACAACAAGATTATATTTAAAGTGAATGATATATCAAGTTTAGTTCAGATTTAGAAATATTTACAAACTAAAATAAATTCAAAATAATTCACGAATTTGAACTAAGCACGCGACATCAATAAATGAAAAAATTTATGTTCAACACCAAGAGTAAAAATCAGAAGCAGAGAAATTCTACGCTATCATTTCACAGACCTTGCTCACCATATTTTTCGAACCAATATAAATGGGTACTCGCTGGTGCAAGGTAGTTGGTTCGACTTCTAAAATTGGTTGCGTGCCAGTTGAGCCCAATCCCCCTGCCTTTTCAATAATATAGCTCATAGGATTACATTCATATAATAAACGCAATTTGCCACTTGTATTTTTGTTATCCGCTGGATACATGAACAAGCCACCTTTGATTAAAGTACGGTGTAAATCTGCAACCATACTGCCTATATAACGATGAGAGTATGGCCTAAGGGTGGCAGTATCCTCTTCCATACAAAAATTCAAATATGACTTGAGTTTATCATTCAACTTCAAGGTATTGCCTTGATTAATTGAATAAATTGTACCGACTTCTTTACACTTCATATCTCGATGCGACAAACAGAACTCCCCAATACTAGGCTCCAATGTAAAGCCATTGACACCCAAACCTGTTGCATAAACCAGCATGGTGCTCGAACCATAAATCACATAACCAGCCGCTTTCATTTTCTTTCCAGGTTGTAAAAAATCTTCTTTTGTGCATGGTTTGCCAATTTCGCTTACACGTTTGTAGATGCAGAAAATTGTCCCTATTGAAGCGTTTACATCAATATTTGAAGATCCGTCTAAAGGATCAAACATAACAACGTATTTGGAATTTGCGGAATGTTCATCATTAAAAACAATAATGTCATCGTTCTCTTCAGAAGCTACACCGGCGCAATCTTGGCTATTCCGTAGCACATTGATTAAAATATCATTCGCTAAAATATCTAATTTCATTTGACTTTCACCTTGCACATTGATTGCGCCATGTTCGCCCAATACATCCACTAAGCCTGCTTTATTTACTTGCTTATTGATAAATTTACATGCAAGGCTAATATCGCGTAATAGAATTGATAGTTCACCAGTCGCTCTTTCAAATTGACGAGTCTGCAATACTGTAAACTCATCGAGGGTCATTAAATGTCTGTTTGGATTCATGATTTTTATTATTTAATATTTTATGCTTTTGTATATTTTATAAGATGTCATTTAGCTATAATCAAAATTCGAGGTTAGGGCTTTCGAAATTTAGGGATTTCAGATTGGTAATTAGTGCATTCTATCGCCTCTTAAGGGTAAATTAGGTAAAATTTGTTTTTCGATTTGCAACCATTCTCTCCAACGTTCCATCACTTTTTCTTCTGGCAAATATTCTTTAGCCAAATCTAAAAACAATCTGTAATGGCCCGCCTCAGAAATCATAAATTTACGATAGAAGTCTCGCATGTAATCATCCTCCAAATCTTCACTTAACAATCTAAACCTTTCGCAACTTCTTGCTTCGATTAACGCGAACGATAAAAGTCGATCTAACAACCTATCTTCAGGTCTCCCACCCTTTTTTACATGCTCAAGCAAAGCATTTACATAATCATCTCTACGTTGCACGCCTAATTGTAATTTACGCTTTTTAAGTTCAGAAAGTACCATTCGGAAATGGCCCCACTCTTCTGTTACAATTGGAGATAATTCATCTACCAACCTAGTTAATTCAGGGTATTTTTGAATGAGGCTTATACAATTACTTGCTGCTTTTTGTTCGCAATAGGCATGATCTGTCAGAATATCTTCCAATGAAATTTCAGTAAGATTAACCCATCGTGGGTCGGTGGGTAGTTTGAGTCCCAAAATTGTATTTTCCGATGTGCTCATTAATTTTTATATAGAATTATGCAATTTTACCAATTTCTATTCAATTTCGACCAAATACCTTTTCTAGATTACCAAACGCTCAAAGCTTGTAGATTTTCAACGAAAAATAGATAATTTGCAAGGGAATCTAATTTTAGAATGCTTCGACAAATTTTTCTGATGCTTTTTCTTGTTTTTACAAGTGCATTGCCACTAGAAGCAAAATTTAATCCTGACAAGCTATATCTAACTAATTTATTTCTTAAACAAGGTTTATCACAATGTGTTGTAACCGACATCGTTATCGATCACAAAGGCTTTGTATGGGCTTCTACATTTGATGGATTAAATAGATTTGATGGCTCAAATTTTAAAGTTTTTCGAAATAACCCAGATGATGTTTTATCCATTCAATCCTCCAAAATAAATAGAATTTTCGCGGACGACCATTTTCATATATTTCTTCAAACAAATATTGGATTCTCGATTTTTGACACAAGAGCTTGTGCTACAACACAGCAAGATTTTGTTAAAAAAAATCACCCACTTTGGGTTGCTAAAAGTGATATAACTGATTGTATTTGGTTGATAAATGATAAAAATGAATTGCTATTAGTAGATGTAAAAACATTTACCGTCAAGCAAAAGTTCATCAATAAATTACCTACAAAATCTCGCATACATGATATTATTCAGGTAGACAATAAAGTATTTCTCATTTATGAGAATGGTGAGTTCTGTTGTTTAGACATCATATTGAATCGTTTTACACAGCTAGAAATACCTACTAAAACGGGTTTAATTACGGCCGCCAATACTGACAAGCACCGAAATATTATACTTTCTGGAAATGATTGCGGCTTGATTCAGTTTGATACAAAAACGTTTCAATTCACGCCACTTGTTTTTCAATCCACTGCCTTAAAAATCATCGGAATTAATAAAATTTTGTTTAACCATGAAACAAATTGTTTATTACTTTCATCCTATGGTCAAGGGTTGTTCATATATGACTATGATACTGAGAAATTATCACAACTTAAAAAGAATGAGCCTCCGTTGAGCATTTCAGCTAATTATCCGATCTCAATGGCCTGCAATAAAGAAGGCATTATACTTCTTGGGTATGATGGAATGGGTATCGATTTAATTAACCCGAATGTAAAGAAATTCGTCACCTTAACAAAGGAAGATATCAATGACCATGAAACGCTCAAGTTCGTTAGAAAAATTGTAGAAGGTGATGATGGAAATGTTTTTATTGGAACCTCAGGTAGCGGTTTGGTTCGTTACAATCAAATCACAAAAAAAATGGAATTTTTCCATATGAAAAACAAACTCACAAAAGGCGAAAACTTTGTGATTGAAATGTGCCGACTTGGGAACCAACTTTGGTTAGGATATAATGGTGGAGGGATAGAAGTATTAGACATCCATAGTATGAAATCAATACACAACATTTATGTAGGAGATGGCAAGCAAGAAATTTCGAATGGGATTATTTGGTCGATGATGCCTGACCAGAACTATATGTGGGTTGGGACACGCGAAAATGGGTTAAACAAGATAGACAAAAACACATTTGAGGTTCAACAATTTGATGGAGCTCAATTCCCGATTGTTAGCTTTAATGGAATACGTTGTTTACAAAAGTTAGGAAGCCATCAAATAATGGTTGGAACTGAAAAAGGATTGTACATTTTTAGTGAAGATAAAAAAACACTTGATTTAGTTTTTCCAAATACTTTAGATGTGAGTCATGCTTCATTAGCGGGTATCAAATCGATTCATTTTGACAAATTCAAAAGAACTTGGTTAGGCACAGATGGAGGTGGGATTGTTGTACTTGATAGAAACTTTCAAATACTCAAAAAATTAAATACCAACAACCTACTCAAAAATAATGTTGTGTATGGGATACTTTCAGAAAATGATTCTACCTTTTGGATTAGCACAAACTGGGGACTTTCCAGAATAAGTTGGAACAAAAATTCATTTCAAAAAAATGGTATTTTTCATGTAGAAAATTTCGATGAATCAAATGGTTTGCAATCAAATGAATTTAATACAGGTGCTTATACACGATTTGAAGATGGAAGTTTAGTATTTGGAGGTTTAAATGGTCTTAATATTTTCCAGGGGAAAGATATCCAATCGAATACCACCTTTCCAGAAGTTTATATCAACGAATTTAGAGTTTATCAAAAAGATTTTAACGACAGAGACGATATTTCATTCACTAGGAATATAGCTTTGAAACATAATGAAAACTCAATTTCAATTTCATTCAACGCCTTACATTTTACCAAACCTGATCATTTAAAATATCAATATCGGTTACTCGGGAACGATGAGAAGTGGGTAAACTCAGGCACAAGAAACTACATATCTTATACAAATTTAAAATCTGGCAGTTACGAATTTCAAGTACGTGCATCCAACAATGATGGTATTTGGAATCCAAACTACACAAGTTTGAAGATTGAAATTGCCACTCCATTTTATAGCACTTGGTGGTTTATCTTGCTTTGCCTAAGCACTCTAAGCTACTTAGTTTATGCAATCTATAAATATCGAATTGATCAAATCAAAGAAAAAGAAATTTTACGAATTCAATATAATAAAGAACTCGCTGAAGTAGAAATGAAAGCTTTGCGTGCGCAAATAAATCCGCATTTTATTTTCAATTCTTTAAACTCGATTAACAATTACATTTTAAAAAATGATACCAAAATGGCATCTCGATATTTGGTTAAATTTTCTCAGTTGATTCGGAGTATTTTGAATAATTCTTCTAATCCGTATATCACTTTACAGGAAGAACTGCAAACGATAGAACTATACATGCTCATTGAAGGCATGCGGTTCAATAATCAATTCAGTTACGTAATTGAAACAGAATCTGAGTTGAATACAGGCAGTATTTTAATTCCATCATTGCTCTTGCAGCCTTATGTTGAAAATGCGATTTGGCATGGTCTGTTGCATAAAGATGGCGAAAAATTAATCAAAATAAGCATCTCCGAGTTTAACACTGAAGTTGTAAAAATAATTATTGAAGATAATGGTGTAGGTCGACGAAAATCTGAGGAGATAGAGCAAAAACCGAAACACAGAAAATCTTTTGGCATGCAATTGGGCGAAAGTAGATTGCGTTTAATGAACCAAGAACATGAAGCCCATGCGATTGTAAATGTAATCGATTTAGTAGATGACAAACAATCAGGACTAGGCACTAAAATTGAAATACACATTCCTATTAAGAAAATAACAACCCCAAATATTCACCTAAATTAAAAAATTAAATTATGTACAAAACGATAATTGTTGATGACGAATTAAACTGCGTTGAGGTATTGGAAATATTGATCAAACAAAACTTCAGCGACTTAGATGTGGTAGCCACGTTTACGTCCTCTAAAAAAGCATTAGAATATTTACAAACTAATCAAATAGATCTTTTATTTTTAGACATACAAATGCCATTTCTAACAGGTATTGATTTACTTCATAAATTAGATAATTATAATTTTCAAGTCGTCTTTACTACAGCCTACGACCAATACGCAATTAGTGCTATCAAACTCTCGGCACTTGATTATTTACTAAAGCCGATTGATGAAGAGTTGCTTACGAATGCCATCAATAAATTTAGAAGAATCAAAGGAGAATCTAATATTCAAAATCAGTTAAATACCTTGTTGCAACATTATAATTTACCAACTAACGCACCGAGCAACACGGGGATCAATAACCACAAAATTGTCGTTTCGCTGCAAGATAAAATTCTCTTTTACGACCCTCAAGAAATCTTGTATTGTCAAAGTCATGATAATTATACCACAATCTATTTGAAAAATGGAGAAAAAGTACTCGCATCGAAAACGATACGACACTTTGAAGACCTGCTTACACCACAAGGTTTCATTCGACCTCATCAATCGTATATTATCAACTCGAATTACATCGAACAATATAATAAAAAAGACGGAGGCTTCCTAATTATGACAGACGGTTATTCAATCCCAGTGAGCAGACATCGTAAAGAAGAAATATTGCAAATGTTTAAGGGTGAATGATGAAGTTTAAAATCCAAAATTTGAAGTTCGAATTTTAGAATTTACAAAATGAAACTTAAAATTCTAAATCATCAACTCTAAAACGCTAACTTCCTGACATCTGCTTCGCAAGGAGAGTTCAGGAGAGAAAAGCAATCTACTTCAAATACAAATCAAAGTAATCAGTAATATTCTGCATCAAATGCACACGGTCTTTTCCCCGCACATTATGTGGATGACCAGGATAAACAAAATAATCGAGTTGAACGCCTTCATCAACACATTTCTTTACAAACTTCATGCTGTGTTGCCAAAGCACTACATCATCATCAGCACCATGTATCATGAAAAGCTTGCCTTCTAGATTTTTTGTTTTATCCAAAAGCAGGTTTTCTGCATAACCCGTCGGATTTTGCTCAGGAGTATCCATGTATCTTTCACCATACATAATTTCATACATACTCCAATCTAAAACAGGCCCTCCTGCTACTCCACATCTAAATACATCAGGTTTTCTTAACATAAATGAAGTAGTCATAAAACCACCATAGCTCCAACCATGTACACCCATTCGATTTGCATCTACATAGGATAAAGATTTTAAATATTCTACACCCTTCATTTGGTCTTGCATCTCAAGTGTACCTAAATTACGATGTATGGCACTTTCAAAATCGAAACCTCGATTTGCACTACCCCTGCCGTCCATCACAAAAACAATGTAACCATGTTGAGTTAAATAATCATACCAAAGATTATTACTATACGGATAGGTATCCTTGTTGAGTTGCACATGAGGCCCATTATATAAATACACAATAACTGGGTACTTTTTCGATGCATCAAAATCATGAGGTTTCATGATCTTACCATACAAGGCAATATCATTATCAGTTTTTAGAACTACGTCTTCTATACTTGCCAAATTATAATCGTTGAGTGTTGGCTTAGCAGACAATAAATTTTTAGAACTTCCTTTGGACAAATCGATTAAATTAATTTCACGAGGTAAGTTTTTTGCAGTGCAATTATCTAGCAAATACTTTCCTGAATGACTTAAGGCGGCGGTATGTGTACCTAGTATATTACTCACTAATTTACGCTTACCCGTTTTCATGTTGACGGCGTAAACATTCTTTTGCATGGGAGATGACTCTGAGGAAGTGTAAATTATTTCATTGGTAGATGTATTAAATCCAAGCACTTCATTTACTAACCAATTACCTTTTGTAATTTGCTTTACCAATTTACCATCTGTTTTGTAATGATACAAATGCATAAAGCCATCACGTTGACTCCACCAAATAAACTCATTTGGGTTATTATTGAAAAAGTATAGTTCATGTTGCGGCTCGACATACTTATCATTTTTCTCTTCAAATAAAGTTTGAATCAATTTACCAGTTACAACATCATATTTATTTAATTTCAGATGATTCTGATCGCGATTTAAAAGCGAAACATATATATACTTTTCATCCGGACTCCAAGTCACAGTGGTGAGATACTGATCTTGCGGCTGGCCCGTTTCTAAATACACTATATTGTTTTTGCTATTCTGATAAACACCCAAGGTAACATGATGCGATTTTCGACCCGCAAATGGATACTTAATTGTTTTGTGA
>JBIIJE010000027.1:0-25653 GCA_044234005.1 Chitinophagaceae bacterium
ATTCGGTTTTAATATTATTCAATTAATTGTTTGCTACACTCTCACTCATGCCCGTGCTAAAAACATAATAAGTATTGCCTTTTTTAGGAAGGATAATAGAAGTTTGGTCGAAAAGGCTAGCACCGCCATAATAATTACATAGAACTTTTCCATAAGGGCAATTTACATAATAACCATCCTCTACTGCATTACCTTCATAATTATATATAATAAATCCATTTGAGAATAGAGCTAAATTCCCAAGGGTATCTGAAATTGTTGAAGCAGAAGTACTTATTCCACAATTTATATTATCAGTTGTGTCAATAAATAAATTACTATTAAAATTAAAAATAACAACAGGATCGTATCCTAAACTCCAATTATTATTGCGCTTATATTCTTGACTATAAATTAAACTTGAAGTTAATAATAAAACATTGATGCAAACGTAAATTTTTGCTCTCATGATTACTCAATTATTAATTTACCAGTATAAACTGAATTGTATAACTTAAATACCTTGTAAAAATAAACTCCAGGTGATATGTTGTTTAACTGTATTTTATTTTCTAGCACTTTCGAATCAAGTTTGTTGTCCGAAATTTTATGACCAAGTAAATCTGAAATTATTACTTGTTTCGCATTCTTGCAAGAAATAGTTACATAGTTAGTCGCTGGGTTAGGATATACAATAACTTCATCTTCTTTAGTTCGTTTAATTTCTGAATTAGTATTTGTTTTATTGTTCAATTGCTTCAATTGCTCTTGCAACTTACTAATTCCCCCTTTGTAGACACCTTGCCCGTTACAAATTTCTAAATCATCATAATGAATGCCAAAGTGTTTCATGCCATGCAATACTCTAGCTCTGAATACAGCATAGCTAATTGTCTGAACCATGATTTATAGAATTAAATGATTAATAGGATTTTTATTCAATAATGATTTTTCTCACTTGATTGTCACATCGAAGATAATACATTCCCTTCGGTAAATGAGAAACAACCATTTCATTCTCATTAGTTTCTTTTACCAACTGCCCAACATAATTATACAATTACTTTTTAGATTTCGGATTCTTACATTTTATTTGGAATTTGCCACTTGTAGGATTCGGATAAACTATTAATTGGCTCATTGGCACATCTGCTAATTGGCTAATTGAAACAGGTTCGCAGAACCTTAACTATCTAGGGTTCGGCATGCCGCAGAGACGAACGTGCCGTACAGCCTAATCAGAACCTACGGGCCAAAAATTGTTTCTTTTAAACTCCTGTGCTTTTAAAGTCACCACATTAAAGTATAAGCATGAGAAAATTAAAACTGCGAATGTCTTAATTCCTAATAGGTAGTTTATAATTTAATTGAAACGGCTTTGTAATTCCATGATAAGTAATTTTATCTCAAACTTATAACTATTTTTTGAATTATATTTTTTTAACCTAGTACGAACATTAAAACTCCAAGTACATTCAAACTCATTTTCATTCAAAACGAACTTTATTTCTCAGCTTAAAATGAATAAATGCTTTCGAAAAATGAATTCAAAAATTACAGTATCTTATAGAAAAAACGGATCTGCTAACAAGTCGTAGTTCTTTAAAAAATCGAACTACTTACTCAAATAAAATACATTCTGCATATACAGTGTATCTAAAAAAGCGCGTTGTTTAAACACTAAGCTTGATTGATTTAAACTAATAATGAACAAACTATCTCCATTTAGTTTTAATAGGCTATCGTTTACGACAACATAGCTGTTGATATCCAAAATTGAACTCAAATTAATATGACATTTCATATCAGTCTTAAAATCAAAATAATCGCCATTGTCAGCTAAAATGGTATCCTTCGAAATACTACTTAGAGTAGAATCCATTGTCGTAAAATAAACTAAATCCCATTTGAATTGCAACTTGGCTAAAATGATAGAAATAGGGTTAGAGTTTTGAACAGGAGCTTCTTCTTTACTTTTTTTACAGTCTGCAAAAACAACAAAAAACAAGAAACAAAGGACTAATTTTTTTTTCGAAAAATTAACTTTCATCTTTAGAAATATTATAATTCTTGAGGGAATGATTTAGCTTCTAGTTTATTCAATTCATTCGAATCACTTTCCAAAGCAGCTAATTTAATATCTAGTTCCTTCTTCAATCCAAAAAAATAACTTTCATTGCTTTTGAGCACCTTACCTAAATCTTGTATCATTTGCTTTTTACTTCTTAAGCGATTTTTCATAATACCTAGCAGAATAAACAAAACTCCAATCACAATCACTAAGCCCTTAACAGCAAAATCAAAGGTGTTTAAATCCGACGAATTAGCAATGTTTTCTCGCAACACTTGCTTGCTCATTATTTCGCCTAAGATATGAAATGGAAACACTGAATTCATGATAAAAACAAAGCCGACACTAGCAATACCCAAAAGATAACAAACATATTCTATGATATAATCGAATCCTTTTCCAAGATAGTACAAAGCTTTATTGCCATGAATTCGTTGTACCAAGAGACTAAGCTCATTGAGCCGAGAATCATTCTCAAGAATAAGTTGTTTGACATCAATATCGGGTGATTTTGTAAAAAAAGCCATATCGTTATTATTTAATTTGTTCTATTGATTTGTTGTAAATTGCGCTATTATTTAATAATCACAAAATGAAGTTAAAATTAATTCTTACTTATTGCTGTCTCTCAATTTCTTTCATCGCATGCAAAGATAATTCAAATAAAACGTCATCAGATACAAAGGTCTCGGTTGATTTAGGCGATGTAATCGCATCTCACATGGATAAAAGCATCCATCCTGGTGATGATTTTTTTAATTATGCAAATGGTGGTTGGATTAAGAAGAATCCGATTCCAGCCAGTGAAAGTGGTTGGGGTATTTTTAATTTGGTCGAAGATGAGAATTTAGCACAGCTCAAAAAAATCAGTGAGGATGCAAGTTTAGATGCCGGGAAACCAGGTTCGGCGCTTCAGCAAATTGGCGATTTTTATTACGCTGGGATGGATTCGATTTCCATCGAAAAGCAAGGATATGAGCCACTTGCCCAATATTTAGGTAAAATAAATTTAATCAATACACCCGAAGAATTGATTCTCAACATAGCTGAGTTACAACAAATTGGAATATCAGTTGCTTATGAAATTAGCGTAGGTTCGGATATGAAGAATAGTGAGCGAAACAGAGTTTATATTTCACAAGGGGCTTTGGGATTGCCGGATAGGGATTACTATTTCAAACAAGATAGCAGCACTCAATCAATACGCAATGAATATGTCAAACATGTTGAAACCATGTTGAATATGATTTATTTAGATGCACCGAAGTCGAAAAAAATGAGTACGGATATTCTCAAACTCGAAACAGATTTAGCATCAGCACACAAGCAATTAGCCGAATTACGCGACCCTTATGCAAATTATAATGCAAAGCCAATATCCTTGATGGAGAAAGAAAATCCGCAATTGATGTGGACAAAAGTCTTAGAAAAAATTACCTTGAAAGCTGATACTGTGATTGTAGGACAACCGACGTTCTTGAAAAAATTAGATGGTCTCGTAAAAACTACAAACCTTGAAATTTGGAAAGCTTATTTAACTTGGAATTTAGTGAATAATCATGCTTCTTATTTAGGCTCATCCTTTGATAAGGAAGATTTTAATTTCTACTATAAAACTTTAAATGGCGTCAAAGAACATCGCCCACGTTGGAAACGAGTGTTGGAAGCACAAGAAAGTGCTTTAGGCGATGCAATGGGGCAATTATTTGTAAAGGAATATTTCCCAGAAAAAACTAAAAAACGTTATGATGATTTGGTTGAGCAAATTGTGATTAGCTACCGTGAACATATTCAAAAACTTGATTGGATGACCGATAGCACCAAAGCCAAAGCAATTCGAAAATTGAACGCCATAACAAGAAAAGTAGGTTACCCAGCGAAATGGAAAGATTATTCCAACATGAATATTTCAAGAGAATCATTTTGTAAAAATGTGATAGAAAGTAAGAAATGGCACTTTAATTATGAAGCAGCAAAACTTAATAAACCAGTTGATAGAACAGAGTGGTCTATGACACCTCAAACTTACAATGCCTACTACAACCCTTCAAACAACGAAATTGTATTGCCTGCAGCTATTTTTACTTCTCCGGGCTATAAAGATGAAAATATAGATGATGCGGTCATTTACGGTTATGTTGGGGCCTCAACTATTGGACATGAACTAACACATGGCTTTGATGATGAAGGACGACAATTTGATGAAAAAGGAAATTTAAAAAACTGGTGGACAAAAGAAGATGAGCAGAAATTTAAAGCGAAAGCAAACAAACTAGTCGAACAATTTAATAAAATGACTGTACTGAATAATTTGCAAGTAAATGGGAAAGCGACTTTGGGTGAAAACATCGCTGATTTGGGCGGTATCGTAATTGCTTTAGATGCCTTTAAAAAAACCAAACAATATCAAGAAGGAAAAATGATTGAAGGCCTAACGCCTTTACAACGATATTTTATGGGTTATGCCTATGGATGGATGCAAACGCGAACACCTGAAAAATTGGCGTCTCAAATCTTAACTGATGTGCACGCACCTATATTTTTGCGTGTTAACGGCCCAATGACAAACTGTGATGAATGGTATCGAGCATTTCAAGTAACACCGCAACACAAATTATTTAGAGATAGTATAAGTAGAGTAAGAATTTGGTAGGCTATGAGAATTGTTTTTTTAGGAACCCCAGACTTTGCTGTCGCTTCCCTACAAGCACTGATTACTCATAAGTTTAATTTAGTAGCTGTTATCACTGCACCAGACAGACCCGCAGGTAGGGGGTTAAATTTACAGCAATCAGCAGTTAAGAAATGTGCACTATTCAACAACATACCTGTCTTACAACCCGAAAAATTAAAAGATGAAAACTTTATAGCATCCTTAAGAAGCTACGAAGCTGATGTGCAAGTGGTTGTAGCATTCAGAATGCTTCCCGAGGTAGTTTGGAATATGCCCAAACATGGCACCATTAATGTTCATGCATCTTTACTACCTAATTACAGAGGAGCGGCACCCATCAATTGGGCTATTATAAATGGAGAACATGAAACTGGTGTAACTACTTTTAAATTGCAACATCAAATTGATACAGGCAATATACTGCTTCAAGAAAAAATTAAAATTAGCTCAGAAGATAATGCCGGAACTCTGCACGATAAACTCATGCATCTTGGAGCTGAACTCATTGTAAAAACGATGACTCAATTACAAGAAAATAATTTAATCGAACACCCTCAGCTACTTTCAGAGAATGATAAACATGCCCCTAAATTATTCTCAGAAACTTGTTTCATAAAATGGGAGCAAAGTGCCCACGAAACACATAACCTAATAAGAGGACTATCACCCTACCCTGCCGCCTTTTGCCTATTGCAAACAAAAAAATTAAAGCTATTTCGAAGTGATTTCGAGGAATCATTACACAATTTTGACAAGGGGCATGTTGAAACCGATAATAAAAGCTACTTGAAATTTGCTACACATGATGGTTTCGTGAATATTCTTGAATTACAGTTAGAAGGTAAAAAAAGAATGATGATTGAAGATTTTTTACGTGGTAATAAAATCAACTAAGCTATTTAGTTTCTTCCAACGCATTTGCTATCTTAGGCTCTAAAAATGGCATAGGCTTATTCAACTTCGCATGAAACAAATTACTTGCAATTTTCGGTAATTGGTAAAATATCAAGTCTCGTAAGATGAGACTGTTGCAAAAGTCAATTGGCAAAAAAGTTCGAGGCTTTCAAATTTTTCAACAATAATCAGGATTGCGATTAAACCAACTTATCGTTGAAGAAAACCGATTATGCTATTAATTTAATACATCTACCTTCTCTCAGTAAAATACCATAAAATAAATCGTAAATTCGCGACACTCGACATGAAAAAAGATACTGTTCATATTTTTAAATTCAATATAATAATATTGACTATAGTATTATTTTTTGTTAAAGAAACTGTTGCCCAAGAAAATTATAGATTGCAAGCCAAAGTCTGCGAAAGTCTTGTACAGAAAAATAAAATCAATAGCGCCATTGATTGTTATCAAAAAGTACAAACTCCCTCTGAGGTTGCAACCATTGCTTTGAGATTATGTGATTTGTATGCAAGACTAGAAGATAGCATAAATTTAGGTTTACAAACTAAAAAAGCTATCGAACGTGATAAGCTTTTAGCCTTCCTGCCTTTAATGAAGCTAAGTGCCAATTTACATGAACAAAAAAAAGATAAATTATCATTTGCAATTTTAAATGTGTTGGAAATAAATTCAACCGACAGCCTCAACAAACAAAAGGTTATTGAAAAGAAACTCAAATACAATTTGATTCCCTTAGCCAACCAAGATCCGATTGAAGGGATAAAACTTAAAAACTTAGGCCCTAAAATAAATACCCTTGAAAATGAATATTTACCCTCTTTAAGTCTTGATGGAGAAACTTTGATATTTACCAGAAATTCAGGTGGTAATGAAGATTTTTTCATTTCTGTAAAAGATAGTTTAGGCAATTGGATTCAATCGCAAAATATTGGCTATCCACCCAATACAAATTTACCAGAGGGTGGTGCTAAATTAAGTGGTGATGGACATTACCTCTTTTATACAAGATGCGATTTACGAAGTCCCAATGGGATTGTTGGTGGAGGATGTGATATAGCATTTAGTTATAAAGAAAATGGTGTTTGGAGTTCCCCACAATATTTCGGATTTACAATTAATACAACTGGATATGAAGGCCAGCCATGCTTGAGTATAGATAACCAAGATATGTATTTTGTGAGTAACAGGCCTGGAGGCTACGGCGGAAAAGACATTTGGGTATCCCATTTCTCAAACCGATTTTGGAGTGAGCCAGAAAATTTAGGTCCTAGTATCAATACAGCGAAAGATGAAACTTCGCCATTTATTCATGCCGATAATGAAACCTTATATTTCAGCAGTACTGGTCACCCAAGCATTGGTAAATCTGATTTATATGTAAGTAGAAAAAATGAAAATAAAACATGGCGTAAACCGATCAATTTAGGCTTTCCAATAAATACAACTGAGGATGATGGGTCGATTGTGGTAAGTGCAAACGGAAAATACGGCTTATGTGCTTCAACGAGAACTGATGGATTGGGCGGAGTAGATATCTACGAATTTAATTTGTATCCTGCCATACAACCTCAGGCTACTTTATGTTACAAAGGGAAAACGATAGATAAATTCACAAAAGGCTTAAAGAAAAAAGTAAACATTTCGTTTTATAACTATCCTCAACTTAAGCTACTGAATGAGCAAATTAGCAATTCCGGAAATGCAAGTTTTTGTCAAGCATTAAAAAAAGGAGAAAGCTATTTAATACAAGTAAGCATAGATTCCTATCGAACTTTTAATAGATTAATAAATATAAAAAACGACAGCTTAGGTGACATTATCGAAAAAGACATCGCACTGAAAACACCACACTTAGTGGACACACTGTTTTCAACTTCATTGATGTTCCAACCGAATGAGTTAAAATTAGAACAAGGCTCCATACGCAAACTAGATTCTGTTTTACGTAAATGGAAATATTGGAGTGATGATAGTGCAAGAATTCATGTAGAATTACATGGTAGTTATTATTGTTGCGATAGTTTACAAGATACTCTGTATTTACAGCGCTTAAAGGCTTGTGATTTAAAGCTAAACCATATTAGTAATATTTTTCACAAAAGAAAAATAGCATGCGACTGGGTTATGCTCAACAGCGAAATGGTAATTTATAACGATGATGAAGAACTATTTGATGAGATAAAATTGTACGTAATTGAAAATTATTAATTAAATAAATACTGTTAAGAGAGTTATTTTTACCACATTATGACAATAGAACAGCTAAAACTGATGCGAGAAAGAACCCAAGCACTAAAACAATACTTGGGAGTGGATGAGAAATTAGCCAAGATTCAAAATGACAAAACATTGAGTTTAGCGGAAGGATTTTGGAATGACAATGAGCGAGCAACGGCCATTCTAAAGGAAATAAAAACTAATTCCTTTTGGACAGATTTATACATTCAAACAGAGAATGCGGTAGAAGATTTTTCTATACTATTTGATTTTTGGAAAGCAGGTGAAACTAGTGAAGATGAAGCAAAAGAGGCATACAACCACGCAGTTTCAAAGTTAGATGAACTTGAATTTAAATCAACCCTTAATCAACCAGAGGATGAGATGCCTGCAGTGCTTACGATTAACTCAGGTGCAGGAGGTACAGAAAGCCAAGATTGGGTAGAAATGCTGTTGCGTATGTACAGAATGTATGCTGAGAAAAATAATTTTAAAGTGAGTGAAATAGATATACAATGGGGAGATGGTGCTGGTATCAAACAAGCAACGATAGAAATTGATGGTGCTTTTGCCTTTGGCTTGCTAAAATCAGAAAATGGCGTTCATCGTTTGGTTCGCATTTCACCTTTTGATTCAAATGCTCGCAGACATACTTCTTTTGCTTCTGTTTTTGTTTATCCGCTTGTTGATGATACCATAGAAATTGAAGTAAATCCTAGTGATTTGGAGTGGGATTTTTTCAGAGCAGGCGGAAAGGGCGGTCAAAATGTAAATAAAGTTGAGACAGCAGTTCGCTTGAAGCATTTACCAAGCGGAATTATTGTAGAATGTCAACAAGCACGAACACAAGGAGACAATCGTGATAAAGCTTTGAAAATGCTAAAGTCTCAATTATATGAAAAAGAATTACAGCGACAAGAAGAATTAAAAAGTAAAACTAATTCTACAAAGAAAAAAATAGAATGGGGCTCACAAATACGTTCCTATGTTTTCCATCCTTATAAAATGATTAAAGATCATCGAACAGATTTTGAAGTCGGCAATGTAGGCCCCGTAATGGATGGCGAAATAGATGGTTTTATAAAAGCCTATTTAATGTGGGGACAAGAAGAAATGAATTCTTAGAAAAATGATTTTTCAAAAACTTGAATCAAACTATTTTTAACTCTTTCACTGAATCAAACCATTAATCACATCCTTCACACTATCAAAAATATCCAGTGCATCTTCAGCCATTTCTTCCATAGGCTCAAATGGATTGATTTGAGGTTCCTTCTTTGTAAAATACAAAATACTGCCTTCTGTACTTAAAATAGCTTCAAAATCTAATGATTGTCCTTTGCAATTACGAAGCAAAAATTTATTGTTCTTGGCATCGTATTTAAAAAATAGTTCGCCTTGCAAACATTCATCTTCACGATTTGGCTTTGCAACATAACCGATTCTTCTAGGTCGAGCATAGCTATTAGAAACGAAATCACCAGAGAATTGATAGTAAAAACCATCTGATAACTTTGCGATTATTTCATATTTATTATCCGGAATTATCTCATGAACTAGAATGCCACTATTGTACTTTCGAATCCGCTCACTCGACTCAATGCATGGAGAAAGTAAGTAGTAATTTTTTAAAGACTTATCAAAAGAAATAGATTGAGCTACAATCCTTCGATGCTTCAATTGCAACTTTTTGTTGTCAGCAGGCAATAACTGTCCAAATAATCTTTTGTATGTTTCAAACTCCTCTTTACTATCAACCACAAACTTGGCGTTTACATAACCATAAATATTCGGTTTATCTTGCAGGAATTCCCAAAAAGTAATAGGCTTAATATAAACTTTGCGGTGATCATACAACTTATCGCTACTATCGATTGCTTTAGGATATATCTCGTTGTCGGCGGCTAATAAACGTTGAAAAGATTTTGAATTAGATTGAGGGTTTAAATCCATGCTTCCAATTTGCTCACGGCTTTCATTTCGAATGGCAACTCGTTCTGTCAAAGTATATACATAATGTAACTTATCATAATCAAAATATTTCTTAGCAAAATATAGAAGAGCAATTGTAAAACATAATATTAAAGGATACACTAGCCTTGACAATTTTCCCCATTTTTTCTTATCGCCTTTACCAGAATTTGGCAACGTGGGCTCCGAGGATTTATAATTATTTGTAGATTTTACAGTTCCTTGATTCACGACCTTTTGATAACGAAAAAAATCTTGAACAACATCGTTCTTCTGCTGCGTAGTAAAATTCCAACTTTCGAATAATTGCTCCAAACGAGGTCCAATCTCATGAGGTGGGACATTTCGCCATGCCTCCAAAAGGCTTCCTGGAGCTTCTTGCTTCTTCCGAATTCTGAAAGCATACTTTATAAAATCAGTTATATTATCTTGATTTATCATAATCAATATTTTGCATCTTTATATAATTTAGTCAATCGAATAACTATGTCGTTCGGTACTGTGACTTGTTCATCACGAATCAAAAATCTTGCTTTCAAGTTCTTCGAATTTAAATCGGTTCTCAACTCATAATCATCATTCCTGAAATTAGATTTTAATAATTCAGTATTACCATTGTAAAAAACACTCGACATTTGATTTGCCCCGTTTATTTCTACCACTAACTCATTACTACCATCACGAATTTTGACAAAATCTTTGTATGCAATTTGTAACAAGTTAATAAAAGTATCTTTTCGCATAAGCAGCACATTTTGAGGTTGCAAGTTTTGTTTAGCGGCAACAACTGGAAAAAAACTACTTTCTTTTCTATCGTGGAGAATGAACACAGCGCTTATTGCAAGGATACATACCCCGACAAAAAATAATATGGATAATTTATTTCTTTTCATGCGTTCGAAAATAATTTTTACATGATGAGGCATTCAATGACAATCGAATAATGTCTTTTACTAAGTCCCAATTGAAATCACCTGTATTATCCACTACAAAATAAAACGAATAAACTTTTGCCTCGCCAATATTCTCATATTCAGTCAATGGCTTATCTGTCACTGAAACCACCAAACGCCTTGAGCTTGATTGACCACCGCCTTCTTCATTAATAGTTCCTGTCTTCGCATAAAAATTATAATCCGGAAATTCAGTTCTTAATATTTTCAACTCTTTAGCGGTGCCTGCAACAATTACACGCTTCATACCTTCAAAAATATTTGTTGCCAGAAATTTTTTATACTCCATCATGGTCCAGCTGCTATCAACATACCAATCTTGATGGAGAGCATGACAAGGCATAATATGCATAGCATACTTACGATTGAAGGTAAACAAGGCATTATACATTTCGAGCATTTTAAAAGGTGTTATCTGATAGGGATATCCGCCTAAAGTGGCTGTCTTCAATCCTAGATTGAAATTTTCATTGATTTCATTCTTACTTTTATCAGAAATAAAATGCCGCATTCTTTGTGCAAAGCTTGATGCCTCTGGAACGCTCCAAATCGCATTATCTATATTGCTCGCGGTAAGTCGCGCCTCTAAAGCTGAATCCACGAAAAATGTTTTTCGTGTGTTCATAGGAGAGCCATCTAATTTATCGTTATCACTTGTGGATAAATTTGCATTAATACTTAAGCCACGAGCTAAAATACTATTCTCCTCTGCAAAATATGATTTCGACAATTTACGGCTGCTGATAGGCCACTTCCCTTCACCATTATTATAACTTGGCAAATACCTAACTTGCTGATTAAATTTTAAGATCGGAAAAGTTTGTGAATTGCCTTTAACTGTGAGAATATTTTTTAAACTCATACTATCATTTCCAAAATCAACTCTTCTATATGAGCCTAAAAACATAATTACTGAATGATAAAAATTACTAGACTCCTGCAAATAAAATGGCATATCAACCTCATTACTTATGCTATAATGCTCATCATCTTTCCATGGACGAGAAAGCTTCAATCCAGCATACGATGTCTTATCGCTGTATGCTTGTGGAACATAATTTAAATATTGCCATCCTGCATTTACTTGACTTGTCATGCATGCCACAATTAATGGTTTAATTGAAGACCCAGGACCTAAATGCAGATTTAACAAATTGGCATTCCCCCATTGATCTCTTTCGTTTTTGGTATTGCTATAAAAGAAATGTCTTTCTTGCATATTATAAATTTCACTCTTGTTGTTAGGATCTATTTTCCTTCTGTTTACAATAAAATCATTCATTAATCGAATATTACCATCTCCGTCTGCAGTGATCACATTGAAACTTAAATTTCTTTTCTTTAGTTTACTATATGTCTCTTGAATTCGCTGCTGAACTTTATTATAGAGGGTATAATCTAAAGTAATGGGTATAGTTTGAGTTGGGGTTTCTTTTAAAAAAGGTCTAATCGTATTTACAAAATTGTAGATCCAAAAATTACGTTCTTTCATCGGATACAAAGTTCGATACTCACCATTCACCCATTTATGAGAAGCAAAGGATGAATTATGCTGGGAGAAACTTACAGAGAAACGATCTTGTTTCGTACTTACTAATAAGTTATCCTGATTAGAAAAATAGCTAGCCTTATCGACAGCATTTTGCTTCTCATTTGGCTCTTGTGGATGCTGAATTATTATGCTGGTTTTACTGCGATATTGGTTTGCCACGTTGACCATACCAAGAGGCTCCATAGCGTCAGGTAGCCAGCTTGACGGAATAACAGCTAATTGAACTCCTGTATTTATATCTTCATCATAGTACGGGAGCTCACAAGTCGAGATACTATTTTTATAATTTAAATAAACTTGATTGTCATTATCCTTCGTGGACTCCACTACACTTCCGTGCCATATCGATTTGTTATCTGTTGCCGGCAAAGCCAAATAAAGACTCTTATTATATTCCGCAGCATAGCGACCTTGTGTGAAACGTATGTACAATGGATTGTTCAGTTGCATGGCACTGCTTGGATTTTTTTCCCAATTTTCAAAAATACTTTTGGTATACTCATCTTGAATTAAACTTAATTTAAAACTTGTATAGTTCTCATGATTAATGACCACTTTCACAAATTCATCATAAGACCATTTAGTTTTTCGCTGGTGCAAGCTATCTTGAATATTTCCCAAAATAGCATTAAAATTCATATCAATGTTATCTTGGGTTGTTTTCACGACGACAGAAAAGTTGTTTTTAGATAGCTCATTTTGCTTAATCGTTGTGTAACCGAATAATAAAATAATAAATACAAGAAATGAATATCGAGAAACACCTAAACCTAAGTTCAACTTTAAAGACTTATAAGCGATTGGCTTCTGAATAAGCACAATGGCAAATAACATCAAAGGCATCAAAACACTTAATCGGCTGGTTAAACTTAAAAAAGGAAAATCTTGCCCAAAGAAAACGAAACGATTTGTTGAAGTCAACCAAACAAAGAGACTACTGGTGAATAAAATAAGTAATGGAATCAATCCACCATAAGAAGAATCTTCAAGCATGGCTGGTTGATTCTCCTTCTTTAATTTAAATGACAATAAATAAACAAATAATGGCAAAATGAACAACCCTAAAATTAACACCATAGACAATCCACCTAATTCACCTATCACAAAACGCGCTATCACAACATCGCGAGTTTGAGTATTGTAGTTAACTCCAACTTTACTAAACTTCCTCAAATTAATAGGAGTCGAATTGTCAAAGTCTTTCGTAATATAAGAATTAATAAACCATTGATTTTCTGCTGTTTCGACAATTTTCCGTGTGTTAAAACTAGAGTAGCTATTATTCCGGAGCAGCTCACTAATCGGTTGATGTATAATAGAAGCGCGATGTTGTACGAACTTTATTTGCTCTGTAATCTTAGCATCTAAATAATTCCTTGAGGGTGGAATGATGAACAGTAATAAAATACTTAAACTTAGAATCACACTTGAAATCAAAAATTTTCGATTCGCCTTATAAAAGAAATATAGAATCGCATTGATGACGAATAGAATAATTAAAATAACAGCAAACTTATAGGTAAGCACATAATAAAATAATGACTTAAAACTAAGCACAACGAGATAAATCAGCAAACAAGAAACACCATAAACCCAGTAATGCCATGGCTTTACAAACATAGCAAAAAGTGATACTTTATTTACTTCAAATGATTTTTTATAGAAATTAAGTAAAATATTTTTAAGGAGTAAAAACAAGATAAACAAAATACAAAATCCTCGATCAGCCACGGCAAAAAAAGAAATTGTAGACATGCTTAAAATAAAAGTTGGATTATGATAGAGGTAAAATAAGTATGCACGAAAATATTGTACCACTTTACTTTCATGAGTTTGCTTATAATGCAAAGGTTCGTAATAATGATTTGCTCTGATGCAAACAAATACATACATCATAAGCGGAAGTAGAATGGTAAGAATACGTTTCAAAAACTCCACACTCACGATTGCATCTAAGAAGAGGCAAGCAAAAAGAAAGGCTATATATATGAAATGAAGTTTCTTAAACCTGATAGAAATATTATTTGCAAACCAATTTTGTGCGATCTCAAAGAAATTAAATCGTTCAAACATGCCTACGCGGAAACAAAATATAAAAACTACAATCAGAAAAGTAAACAACAAGGTAACAGGGAATGGCAAAGAAAATCCAAATAATGAAAAGTCGAATCCAATCAAAGTTTTCTCTAATTCATACTTGGTAATACTTTCTAAGGGCGGGAAAGTTGCTATGCGCCAATAGAGAATAAATCGAATCATGATGAGGGCATAGACACAAGCCCAAATAATTGGTTCGATACGCTCCAATTTTTTACCCCGCTTGAACAGCATTAAACCTGAAAACAAGACGAACAAAAATGAAGCATAACAAATCAAATAATTATATCCGAATCGATTATTTGAAAAATTCCGGATAGAAAAATGATACTTTAAACTTTCATCGCTTGTTTGCAATTCAAATTCATTATTCACTAATTTCTTTGCGCTTGGATTCTTATCATTGATATCTAAATATTGTGCGGCTAATTCATGATTTGTGAGATCGGCAATAAACTCTAAACTCCCATTGATTGCAGAATTACTTTGCAGCAAATTAGACGTAAAGTAAAATCCATTTGACGAAGGATTATTCATCAATATGCTCAACTGATTAGTAATAAATCTTATACATTTTTTTCCAGCCGAAAGACTAGTTGGATTCGTTAAATAGTAAGACTGAGGGAAATCAAAAATCAATGCATGTCTGCCCTGAAAAGTATCTAATTTCATTAAACTTTTATACCCTTGCAGGCCGAGGTAAAATGATTGGCCCGCTTCGATTTGAAAAGCCATTTTAGGTTTATAAATGCATAAATTTTTATCCGTAAAAATTTCATGTTTACCTAGTAAGAACGTTTCACTCGGCATAAAGAAAATTTTACGCGCATTACTGCTATGGTCGACAATCAACATACAATTGCCAATATCTTCAAACACTTGTTGTAACAACAACCCTGTTTCAGATTTATAGGTTTGTTTTGTATTAGAGGCTTCAAGCAAATCAGTCAATTCAATCCCTTTTTGCAAGGCATGCCTGCTAAAAGTAAATTCATCTTGCCAGCTATTAGGCAAACCATCTATACTTCCATCATCTATCGTTTGTAATTTAATCGTAAAATTTGTAAATAATTCAGGTGACCAAGGCTTATACCACCTGCGCTTTGTATAATCAATAAATTCTATGTCAATTTTGTAATGTGCACGTTTTATTGAAATACTTTTTTTTGCACCAGAAGGAAATACCTTATTAATGAGATGAGTCTTACCTAACTCGTCTAATTGTAAAATAGGTTCAAACAAATCTTTAGTATAAATCGAATAGTTTGTTTCATCTGCTTGAATTTGAATACCACCTTCACTTTCATTCGAATCCAAAACTGGAACAATAAAAGATGCATTACGTTCAAATGAAATAGCTTTATTACTCAATGCATGATGATCAATATTTAAAAACCATGATTCCGACTTTGTTGGATTAATTACTTTCTTCAGGCAATACAAGGAACTTAGAAACACAATTACCATTAAGCCAGTCGACATCCATGCAAATCTTTTCTCCTTGAATCGACTTAGGAACGATAGAAATATTTCATCGTGATTATGAACTTGCAATTCTTTATCAATACTTCTTTCATTGAGCATGCTTGTTATGTAATAAAGCAAAGAAGCGATTAAGACAATGGAAAGAAACAATGTGATAGGAGTTCCTATATACAGATGTAAGCCAAGCAATACAAGTGAAATAAGAATAAATATAACTATACGTTTCATAATATGAAGCTCTGAAAAGATTAAATTTCTTTCAATATATAGCCATTAATGGATGTCATATCTAAGCCCTTAGAATTCTCGGAACGTAAAAATTTAATAATTGCTTGGAGTTGATTCGGGATATCATCATGAAAACTCGCGCTTGTAATATATCGCAAGTCCTTCTGCAATTTACTTGGCTTACCGCTTATATAATGTAGATTATAAACATCAAATTTCTGATCAATTCCACGCTTATATCTCGCAAGGGATGAAATATGAGAAACAAGTTGGATTGCAAACTCTGTAAAACTTTTTTTGTCATTTTGTTCAATCGCTTGCCATAATGGATCGAGTAATTTCACATTTAATTCATTGAAATATACTTGGTCAAAATCAGTCACCAATTTTAATTGTTGTTTCAATTCATAAAACGAGGCAGAGCTTGAGTTTGGCAAAATGGGTTCAGATTTATCAGTACTCATAATTGATGCCTCACTATTTTCATCAGACTTCGTATGCGTCTTGAAGACAAACTTACCAATCAAAATACCTGTTAACAAGGCCAACAAAATGCCTAAAAGCCAATACAAATTCTCAGTCAAAAAATTAACATTAGTGGTTGATTCGATCTCGCCTTGAGATGATATATAATCTTCTTCATTATCAGCCAAGGTCGAATCTTTAATTAACTGAATCACATCTGCACTAGAATCTTGATGAGTATTAGTATTATCCTGAGAAAATCCAATGGTATAAAGAAAACAGAAAAAGACAATTAAATATTTTTTCATAGTTGAAGTATTAAAAAAGTAAATCATCTCTTTTCGGCAAGTTTATATCCGTAAATAGCAAAGTGGGATCAGGCTTTTCAATCGTTGTATAAGTGTCTTGTTGAAATTGACTATTTACATCGGTTTCGATTTCAACTTGCATACTAGGCAAATACTTTTCATTGATATAGTTAGGGAATAGCGAAGGTATTATTAATTGCAATTCTGGATTGTCGGGGTAATAGATAGGTTCAAGATTTACCGATTGTAGCAATTTCCCATTTTTTAGTTTTCGAGCTTTATAACCATCACTCGTATAATCAATACTCACATCAATATTTTCTTGATTATCATCATAAAAATCATGCTCCTGAATGGCATAAGTATTTGAACCAATGATAATCTGGCTATGCTGCAAACGGGTATAATTAAGTTGGTTGTTCTTCAAAAACTCATGATTGTATTGTGTATAATCATCCATGCTACCAAATAACTTTTGCCACCAAGCTTTCATGCTATCGTTTGATAGCTTTGGTAGCTTCACTTCATGTGGAGCAGATTCGGATTTTATTCGTTGAATAGGATATCCTACTATCTCAGAATTGATGAGTATGTGCTTATTAAAAACACCTTTTATACAAACATCTTTCAATTCATTTCCTTCTAATACTATAATATCGGCAGCTTGTATATTTAATCGACTTTGCAAGCGTTGTTGCATGGTGACTTTCAAAGGCTTGAATAAAAACCCTCTGCCCGTCAATACAGCACCACACAATTTAATATGTGGGGCACTTTGCTGAACCATCTCTAATTGCAAAATCACCTTTTCGCTAATTATTTCACAAACATTTTGAACATAGCCATAGAAATCACTAATTCTGTCTATACTCTTTATAATATCAAGTATCGTAAAGAGTGTAACATCTGGTTCCAATAATTTATCAAATCTAATTGAACCAGATCTTGCTTGCAACCAATATTGCTTCACCGATGAATCAGTTGAAAAGGAAAATTTGAGTCTCTCTAACTCTTGAAAAAAATCATTGCGAATAGCTAAATCATCTTCAAGGGATTGAAGAATCTTCTGTTTAATAAATTGATTTATACCATTTTTTCTATGATTCAATTCGCGAATCAGATGAATAATTGTTTCAAATATTGCATTCGTAATCAAATTACCAGCACCTGCAAATCCATTTCTATATTGTGGCTTAACATTGAAAATATGATGTTGACCTGTTTTAATTACTGAAAAATCAGTCGTCCCTTTTCCAGCATCAATAATCACATAATCTTGATTGGGTAATACTTTTGCATTTTGCTTACTCATATATCCAATAAATGCGGCATCACTCTCAGAAATTGTGACTATCTCCCATGCTTTCAACCTATTTCGATAAGCATCTTGAGAAGCAATATCTAAAACTATTTGATTGATATTTTGTTGCGTAATTTTTACATAATCACTATCGTAAATATTAGGTACAAGCAAAGTCAAACGAATACATCTATTTTTATCACGATACTGTATAAACTCTTTCTTGAGGAAAGACTCTATCATGGTTCGCAAAATGGTGTGAATAATTTTAGAACTCACTTCATTCAATTTCACATCAATAGGATATTGCTCAATGGCATCGAAGTAGCTAAACTTAATACTTGATAAAATATTGTCCTGCTTATGTGTAATTTTTAGATTCGGAATTTGCTTATAATTTTCTTCGCTTAATTTTTTCGAACTCGCACGATCAATTAACATCTTCAGTTTTTTAGACTGTTCCAATATGTAATTTTCTTTACCGAAATTCTCATACTTATCGCCGAGATCCGATTGCACAAAAAATATAGACTTATAAAATGGGGTATCCTTCTCTTCTTGATAATAAGGCAAATTTGAATTCTCTATCCACCCCTTGCTCACATGGTAATCTTTCACCTTTTGAAACAAATCTTCATTGCTTGGATTCTTAAGCATATAGCCCTTTTGACTATATCTTGTCACAACCATTTGCGACGCCTCGGAACCAAAATCTAACGCAATTCCTAAAAACTCAGCAGGATGACAAATTTGAATACGAACGTCCTGATAATAGGTATGTTCAGCGGTTTGATAATTCAATGAAATAGTTATCCCCTCGATGTCAAATAATGAATCGCTTAATGGTCTATTTAGCTTGGCTTTCACAAACACACCATGCTCATTTTGAATGAAAAGGAATGAAATATCTTTAGACAATTGACTTACTTCCTCCTCATAATAATGAATAAAATTCGAAACTTCTTTAGCTGGCGTTTTCATCACAAAATCTTCATCGAGGTCGTCGTAAAACGATTGCTTTTGCTGAGTATCATTTGCTTTGATCGGCTGCTCTTGATTTAGGCTCTGTTGCAAAACTATTTTCACCGCCTTTTGAGCCTCATCAAAATTAAAAAAAGCTTTCAAGTTATTAAGAGAAGTATCTCCAAAATCTTTTTCAAAAGAAACAAGTCTACTCATCGCAGGAATTGCCAATACATTTACATAAGTATTTGAATTGAGTTCAACCACAAAACTTGTATTCTGTATTGAATTTGAAAATGTTCGTAGCTCTGCCATCCACTCGCGGCGATTATTAATAATAATGGGTATTGAAAACACTAGTCTATTTTTGTTTCTAAAGTACTAAAGTAGAAACAAGCTCTTACAATTAAGAGAAACTTACGTTAAAATTTTGCCTAAATTTCCTTTCCTTTCATTGCTTCCGCTACCGCGATATCCATTACACGCTCTGCATAAGGACTGGTTATGGTATTTAAATGCTCCGTGAGTTTCACAATTTCATCTTTTTGTTTGCTTCCCAGTGCATTTTCTAAGTTTCGAACAGCTTCTAAGGTCTGTTCTTTTTCATGTTGCGTCAAGAAATCACGATGCTTGTATGAAAAATTTTGCGTCAATTGTATCATTTGTTCAGCTTCAGTAATTGCTTCAACCAATGAACGAGTTTGAATGTCTTCTTTCGCATTTGTAATAGAATCTAAAAGCATTTTCTCAACTTCTGAATCAGATAAGTCATATTGAGGCTTCACTTCTATACTCTGTGAAATGCCACTTCGTAGTTCTTTAGCCTGAACATGTAAAATACCATCAGCATTGATGTGAAACGAAATTTCTACTTTTGGCAAACCAGCCGGCATACCAGGTATGCCCGACAAAATAAATTCTGCAAGCTTTCGATTATCTTTCACTAAATCGCGTTCACCCTGAAAAACAGAAACGATGATGCCACTCTGTCCATCTCGTGAAGTGGAATATTGCCTTGATGCTTTGCAAGGAATTTTATTATTGCGTGGAATCAGCACGTCCATCAAACCACCCATGGTCTCAATACCCAAGCTAAGTGGTGTAATATCCAATAGCAAAATATCTTTGTTATTCCCAGCCAATATATCAGCTTGAATAGCAGCGCCTAAAGCTACTACTTCATCCGGATTGAGTGAATCATGTAAATCTCTTTCAAAAAAATCGCGAACGCATTTTTTAACCAATGGAACTCTCGTAGAGCCCCCAACCATAACCACTTCGTGAATTTCCGCTTTAGTTAGCTTACTGTCTTTCAAAGCAAGTAGACAACTTTCTATGGTTCGATTTATAATATCCTGAATTGCACTTTCAAAATCAGTCTTGGAAATACTGATTTGTTTATCCTTAAAATTGTAAGAAAAATTTTCATGATCAGATAAATGCTTCTTACATGTTTCTGCCAACAACCTTAAGGTCTGCTTTAAATTGATATCCGTATTTACTGATGTTTCAGCTATTTCAAGTTGATTACATATGATTTGAAACAATGCTTGATCAAAGTCGTCGCCACCTAGATTGGTGTCACCATGCGTGCTTAAGACATCAAAAATTCCATCTGTGATTTTCAAAATAGAAATATCAAAAGTTCCGCCACCTAAATCATATACAGCAATATTTTTGGTCTCACTACTTTCAGCCGTTATACCATAAGCAAGGCTTGCTGCTGTTGGCTCATTGATGATACGCAAAACCTCTAAACCCGCCAATTTACCTGCATCGCGCGTAGCTTGCCGTTGGGCATCATTGAAGTATGCAGGAACTGTAATAACACATTTTGAAATAGAAGTTTTCAGTACATGTTCAGCGCGATGTTTTAGTTCTTGTAAGATAAATGAAGATAATTCGATGGGCGAATAATATCGATCTCCTAATTGTACTTTTACTAGTTTGTCATCATCGGTATCTATTATTTTATAAGAATAACTTATACTCTTCTGCTTCACATCTTGATATGATTTTCCCATCAACCTTTTTACACTATAGATAGTATTAGCGGGGTCAATTTCGAGTAATTTCTTAGCATCATTGCCTATAATAAACTGCTGACTTTCCAGATTATAATGAAGTATAGAAGGGACTAAAGTAGTATCATCTATATCCTTTAAGGCAATAGCCTTTTTGGTATCTGGATGAATAATTGCAACTAAACTATTTGTGGTTCCTAAATCAATACCTACGATTAAATCATCTTTTTGCAAAGTACCTGTGGCAATATTTATCGCTATTTTAGCCATGCGCTATTTTTTGGCTGCAAATATAATTCAATGGCAAGCGCTAATCGGTTTAATATTTTTCGATTGACTATTCACACTTCACTTGAACGTAATTCAAAATAACAGGAAAGCATGTTCTGAGAAAAATGAGAGCCTAATTCAACTGAGATTTAAGCCATATTAAAGAATAGAATGCTTGACATGAATTAAATATAAGAATCCAAAAAAATTGATTTTTAAAAAATTTTGCAAATAGGAAATTCCATTTATATTTGCACTCCCAAGAAAGTTCTTATACATGGTAAGTGAAATTTAGATTTGAGGCTTAAAATGTTTCATTTTTCAACTTATCATTACCTAGTTTATTACACCCATTATGCGGAAGTAGCTCATTTGGTAGAGCACGACCTTGCCAAGGTCGGGGTGGCCGGTTCGAGCCCGGTCTTCCGCTCATTTTTTTGAATGAAAAATTTATTCAAAATTAACTTAATACCTTGGTGGTGAAATTGGTAGACACGCAGGACTTAAAATCCTGTGGGCAGCAATGTCCGTGCGGGTTCAAGTCCCGCCTGAGGTACAAAAAATCAGAGCAAAAATGATAGCATATGTGAACATTGAACTCTGATTTTTTTAATTTAACTTGTTTCCATTCTTCGATTGTATAAAACAGTGTTTTAATCGTTTGGTCTTATTAGAGTTTGACTTAAATTACACGATAAGCTTTGAGGAATGAAAATTCTAGCGTGTTAGATGTCTCGTTAACTATTAACGAAATGAACTAGAAGATGTTTTCAATATTCGCGAAATATTGAATTACAGCTTCTGATACCCATGTGATTTATATCACAGGTCAAATGTTGCAATAGAAAATGCCGATGGTTATTTTGTTATACCGTTTTGACATTAATTTTATATTATATATTTCGCTTGACGAAAATGGTAAATGCCTATGGATACGTATTTTTAGATTAAATGGAGGAACGAAATTTCAATCTGTTACATTTGTCTAATCGGTATTAAGAACAATTTGAGGTACGAAAAATTGGTCTACTTGTGCTGATGATATTGATAACGAAGGACGAAAGCGATGATTATGGCTTTTCCACCACAATAAAATTATTTGAATTGGCTTCCCAAAACGAAAAATCAGCATTGTCAGCTTGAAGGTTACCATCAAAATCAGTTACGATATAACCTAATTGAAAATTATTCGCGTCAAGTTCCCATAGTGAGAAATCATTATTGTCAAAAACACCATCTTGTGTGATATCACCAGAATAAATAGCAAATACATTCGGTTCGACTTCTATCAAATTATTGTTATAAGCCTTCGATGCGGCTGTTGTAAAATCGTATGAAGTATTGGCACCGAATAAAATGGGCAATGCACTCCATGTTTCTAATGCATTTCGATTTTTCACAACTATATAATATGAATTCCCAATCAAAGCGTTTGAAAAATTGCAAAGCATCAAACCATTTATATTTAAAGGCCCAACTACTGAATAAGCATTTGCATATGGAAATAAAGCTTGGCGCAATTCAACTACAACTGAATCGCAAGCCATCGTATCACTGCTAATGCCGGCATCATAAAGTATAGCACTCATTTGTGACGCCCCCTGATAACATCCTTGAATAAAAGCTTTCAAATTGAGTGTGGCTATGTTTGGTAATACAGTCAAATTAAGTGTCACAATCGAATCGCAACCAAAAGAATTAATAAACGTGGAAGTAAAAACACCACTGCTACTTAAACTTTGTCCGTTCCAACTATAGGGCGTTGCAACGCTAGAAATTGTCAAAGATGACGACGAACCAGAAGTTGCACACGGATCCGCTTTGCCTAAAATTCCAAAGTCATATCCATTGCTGAGCAAACGATCGAATAAATAAAATGTTCCACCAGTGCCTCCGTAAGGCAATATCCGTATTGTTACGGTTGACGATGCATGTACATTTTGTAACGCAGCAATCATTGACAAATTAATACTTCCAGCAGAAGCGCCTGATGAAGAAGAACTTGTAAAATTAAGCGTAGCGATATCTGTGAAAATATTGCCGTTAACACTGTATTGAACTAATGCATTGGTTGCCCCTGTAGGTGATCGTCTGTAATCGATGGGGGTTATAGCGTTTAGATCTAATGCATAACCCGAATCCGATTTTAGTGTAAATGTTATGGAAGTGTTGCTGCTGATAGCACTCGCGGTAGTTGCTGTATTAACAGTGCCACCCCAAGCTCTTGCAGCGGCATTTGAAGTACTAGCTGCAACTATGCCAACCCCACGTAATAATCCGGTGGCTGTAATATTTGGATTCGAGTAAGTAGCATTATACGGGCTAGGGCCAAAATTATTGACGCCTGTTCCGCCCGGAAGCGAACTAAAGTCCCAAGCAAGCAAATTTGCAGAAACAACAGTTAAACTTCTTACAACATTTGAAGCTGCGGAATAGTTGGTGTTCCCAATTTGAGAAGCCGTAATATTTGTTGTACCAATACCGACTATAGTAACTAAGTTCCCAATTACAGTTGCCACCAATGAATTGCTGCTGGTAAATGTTACAGGATTGCCTGATGAGCCTCCAGTCGCCACGAGCGTAAATGGAGCATCACCTTCTACTTTATTGGGCAAACTTGCAAAAGTAATTGTTTGACTTGCCTGTGTAACTGTTAATGGTTGCACGACATTGGGTGCTGCTAAATAGCTTGAATTACCTGCTTGCGATGCCGTAATATTTGTTGTACCAACACCTACCAATGTAACCACATTGCCTAAAACCGTTGCTACATTTGTATTTGAACTTGAATAAGTAACTGGCAGATTAGAGTTGGCGGTTGCAGTCAAATTAAAATTTCCACTACCGAAAACAACATTCGATAAAGCATTGAAAGTAATTGTTTGAGGACCCGGCGCAGAGGTTCCTATCCAAATTGCTGCAACATATTGCGGATTATCAATAAATGGATTACGATTATTTTGACGAAGGTAGATAGCATTGTTACGAGCTATTTCTCTGGCACTTACGGGATCTTGATTGTGCCAGGTAATTAACATATTCAAAAAACCAGTCGCAAAAACCTGAGTAGCTGTGCCATTGAACATAGGATAACTCGTATAACTTGTCACTGTATTTTCATATCGTGTAGCAAAGTAGAAATACATACGAGCAATATCACCTTTAAACTCGTCCAGTGGTTCAAATACAGTTCCGGAGTATCCTGCAACTGCACTTGAACCGCGCTTACCCCCATTCAATGACGTCCATGTTGCTGTTCCGACATTGCCATGTGGATTATTAGATCGCATGCCATTTACATAACCATCCACTGGAATAACGAAATGAGCATCAGAAACCATAGGCGAAGCTGAATTATAAATTGACTGCGGAACAATGTGTTCACGATTATAACAATCACCTTGCACAACATAGTTGCCGCACTGATTCGTTATATATTGAAATATTACTGGATCTGGACCTGAAGGATTCTCGGAATATAGATCAATAATTGTATTATCATTTTCGTACTGATTATCTCTATCTGAGGTTGCATAGGTAGTCCACAAGCCACTATAACCTTGATTGATATGACCATCAATAATATTGTGTAACTGGGTTTTTAGGATAAAACCACTTCCCGTCGCTGAGTTATAATACCCTACTGGAATTTGAGCATAAACTCCTAGGCTCAATAAAAGTGTTACTAATAATAAATTTAACTTCATTCGTTGTGATATGCGTTTTCATGAGTTAAGTGAGTAACTTAATAACGTATGATAGCTAGTAATTCGAAAGCAAATATACTATGTTAGTGATTCTTGATTCGGTTAATTCATCGTGATTAAATGCTAATCACGGGTATGAACCCCAAAGCATGCTTTGGAAAAAAATCGGAACTTCCTCGCATCGGGATTCAAAAATCTAAAATTCGTATCTCATTTTGATTTTTGTAATAAGATTTGATAAATAATCACTTTAAATATTACCAATTCACAAAACATCGATTGAAAATATCATCTACTAATTGATCTGAGATTTCGTCAATCAATCTTGTTTCAACGGTTTGTAAATTTTGAGTCGCTGAGAAATCAGCAAAACGAGTGAAGCTTTGGGTAAAATCTGATTTCGAATTCAACTTACTTTTAAAACTCATGTTAACTGTTATAGTAAGTCTATTTGCAGAAACTGTTTCTGT
>JBIIJE010000117.1:0-7778 GCA_044234005.1 Chitinophagaceae bacterium
TAGTAGGTATGGTATTAGGCTATAAAATGTCAAGTTCCATAAAGAATACTTTTCAATCGCGAGAAAATGAAGCTGTATTAGATGAAGTCGTCAAATTAATAGAATTGAAATATGCTGACACTTTAAACCATGACAAACTCGTCGAAAGTGGAATTGAAGGCATTATAAAAAATTTAGATCCACATACAGTTTATATTCCAAAAGAAGAGTTACAAATTGAAAATGAAGAATTAGAAGGTTCTTTCTTAGGTATAGGTATCGAATTTTTTATGCTAGATGATACAGTAAATGTATCTTATGTCATGCCCGATGGTCCTTCAGCTAAAACAGCTTTGCAAGCAGGTGATAAACTTCTTACTATAAATGCTGACACAATAGCCGGAAAAAAACTAAGCGAAAAAAAAATTATTCAAAAAATAAGAGGCAAACGAAAAGATAATGTAAAATTCTTTGTCAAGCATATCGACAACAAAAGCGAGATCATTACGATTGAAAGAGCACAAATACCCTTTAAAAGTTTGGTGGCATCTCATCTAGTTAATGCAGACATTGGGTATATTAAATTAAGATTGTTCAACGAAACAACGTATGATGAATTCAAAACAGCTTTATCCAATTTGAAAGAGCAAGGTGCGACTAAAATAATTATTGATGTTCGCGATAATCCAGGAGGCTATATGGACGCTGTGGCAAGTATAGCGGATGAGCTGCTAACTGGTAATAAAATTCTAGTCAAAACGAAAGGCAAAGACGAAACCGAACAATACTTTGCGAACAAAGATGGACTATTTGAAAATGGGAAGGTTGTTATTCTTGTCAACGAAAATTCTGCATCAGCGAGCGAAATATTAGCAGGATGTATGCAAGATTATGACAGAGGTATTGTAGTTGGCAGGCGGACATTTGGCAAGGGACTTGTGCAAGAACAATTTGATTTACCAAATAAAGCAGCGCTTCGAATAACAACTGCACGCTATTACTTGCCGAGTGGTAGATGTATACAAAAGTCATTTGCTTCGGGCAAAGATGAATATTACGATGATATATATCGACGATATAAAAAAGGTGAAATGAGTGGACAAGACTCCTTTGCACACAAAACACAAACTAAATATTATACAACTAACAAAAGAATCGTTTATGGAGATGAAGGAATAAGTCCGGATTACTTTATAAAGCTAGATACTAGTGAACTAAGGGATTACAATAATCTTCAAAATACATTTATTCTTGAACAATTTGGGCATCAATACTACCATCAACATCAAGGAGATTTTAAAAAATATAAAAATATAAATAGCTTGTCAACAAAGAACTTAGTGACGACACAAGTTGAGAAAGAAATGATTCGAAACTTACTTCAACTATTGCCTAATTTTAAAGTTACACCCCAGCTTCTTGAAAAACTGCGCATTGATCTTGCAGCACTTTTTGCTCAGAAATTATTCGGACAAGATGGCAAGAGTAAAATATTAAGCACAAAAGACGATTTCATCAAAAAGGCAATACAACTTTTGAATTAGTGATTTTGTACAAATAATAAATTATTTTTTAGCTAATCCTTTTAGACTTGTAAATGATAATTCAGTATGCATCAATTTAATTAAACCATCTACTAAACCAATTTGTGGTACATAAATTTCTGCAATATTAGCCCAACGCATCACATTAACATAAATTTCTAAAGCTGGAACTATTACATCTGCCCTGTCTTGTCGAAAACCATACTGCTGCATTCGCTCTGTAATACTTAATGCTTGCATTTCTTTATAGTAAGTTTTAATAATTTCTAAAGCAAGTGGCTTCCCGTTCTTTCTTTTTGAAATAGAAAAAATCTTATTGATATTTCCACCCGAACCTATCGCTAACAAGGGTGATATTTGAGTAGTATGGTATTTGACAAAAGATTTCATTTCATCCCAAGTGCTATCGCTTACTTTATTTTTAAGTAAACGAATAGTACCAATATTAAACGACTTCTTAGCCAGGACTTTATTCTTACTAAAGAGTGTAAGTTCTGTACTACCACCTCCCACATCGATATATAGATAGGAATTCGATGCATCTAAACTTTCTGCTAAATGCGTTTCAAATAAAACCTGTGCCTCTTCATTACCGCTGATGACTTCAATTTCAAGTCCAGTTTCCTTCTTAATATGTGCAATTACTTGCGCGGAATTTGTGGCGTCGCGCATTGCGGATGTTGCGCAAACTCGAAGTTTAAAAACATTGTAAACATTGAGTAAATGCTTGTAGGAATGCATAGTTTCGGTAAACTCATATATTTTTTTATCTGAAATTTCACCCGTTTCAAAAACATCAAATCCTAAACGTAAAGGTACCCTAATTAGATTCACATCGGTGTAAACTAGTGTACCTGTCTTGTCATAAGTGACATCTTGTATAAGCAAACGCACAGCATTGGAACCAATATCGATAGCAGCTAATCGCATCCGTGCAAATTAATTAATTTTTCGAATAACTCTTTGTAAGGTACGCACAAATTAATCTGACTGATTATATTTTTGCGCATTTAAATAATTATAAATTTCTATTTGCGAACGAACTATTTTTTCTTTCGCTTTCCTTTTAACATATTCATTCTTTTGACTATTATCCAAAATACGAGCCTTTTGGTTCTCTTGCAATTGGATTTCCAAAATTGTATCTAGTTCTTTCCGAATTACTTTACTAAAAATTGGAACACTTGCTTCAATGCGGTAATCTAAGTTTCTTAGCATCCAATCAGCACTTGAAATATACATCTCATGTTTATCTTGATATTTAAAAGAAATGACACGTGCATGTTCTAAATATTCATCAACAATACTCAAGGCAGTAATTGGACTTTTCCAATATGCACTCTCAGTAGGCAAACAACATATTCCACGAACGATTAATTGAATATCGAGTCCTTTCCTGCGCGCTAGACTAATTTCATGTATAAGCTGTTTGTCCGAAAGACTGTTCAATTTGATAATCAATGAAGATTGCTCGATACTTTTTTTATTTCGTGTTAAATGATGAATTCGACTAATAAAAAAGTTTCTGGTATCATAAGGTGAAGAAATTAAATACTTGCATGCCTTGAGATGAGCTATATTATTTTGATTTTTAATGAAATGAAACATCTTTACAATGTCTGCAACGATTCGCTTATCAGCAGTCAATAAACAATGATCACCATAAACCTTGGCAGTATCCTCATTTAAATTACCTGTACTAACAAATCCATAATGTACGAGTAGCTTGTTAACACGTTTGGTTATTAAACAAAGTTTCGCATGAATTTTACAATGTGGTGAACCGACTATCACTTCAGCACCTTCATCTTCTAATAATTTTTTCCAATATAGGTTTGCCTCCTCGTCAAAACGAGCCCGCAACTCAATTACAACAGTTACCTTCTTTCCATTTCTCACGGCATTAATTAAAGCATTAGCTATTTTAGAATCTTTAGCCAAACGATAGCAAGTAATTTTGATTACTTCGACTAAGGGGTCAATAGCGGCTTCACGCAACAAATCAATGATGGAATCAAATGAATGATATGGAAAATGCAACATCACATCTTGCTTTTGAAGCACATCTAGTATTCGAATAGGTTGTTTTAGTAAGGGGTGCACAAAAGGTTTACCACGTTTCAATTTCTGTTCGAAAATTTCAGTTGGAAAATTCATAAAGTCTTTAAAATTATGAATTCTGCCACCAGCAACTAAATGGCTTCGCTTACCTAACCCGAGTAACTTGATTAAATATTCTAGCAAGTTTCTTTGTATTGCTTTGTCATAAACCAAACGAATTGCCTTACCTCGTTTTCTATTCTTTAAGCCTTTTTCTAATTTCTGAATAATATTTGTTTGTACATCATTATCTATATCTAACTCGGCATCGCGCGTTACTTTAATAATATAACCTTCAAATAAATCAAAACCGAATTGATTAAACAACTTAGGTAACGAGTATCGAATTACATCCTCTAACAAGATAATATTATTCATACCCCTTTGCGCGGGCAAAATGATAAATCGAGGTAGGCTTTTAGTTGGCACTTCGATCAAAGCATAACTATTCATAAAAGAGTTATCTTGATTTGCAAGAACACATGCGAGATAAATTGACTTATCATTCAAGGGAGCTAACTCAGGAATACTCTCTATCATCAATGGGGAAATATGAGTCCGAACTTTATCATTGAAATAATTATCTACAAATTTCTGCTGTACAGAGGACAGCTGTGATTCATTGACAATCGAAACTTTTTCTTCTTTAAGTTTCTTAAGCACATTCTCATAAATGACTTCAAAATCTTTTTGTTGTGATAATACTTTGATTTGAATTTGCTTAAGAATATCGAGCGGATTGCTCTCAAAAGCCATTTTTGTATTCTTGTCAGCTTCTATCATTCGATTTAAAGTAGCTACCCTAACTCGAAAAAATTCATCTAGATTATTCGAAAAAATTCCTAGAAATTTCAATCTTGTATGCAGTGGCACATTATCATCATTCGCTTCTTGCAGGACACGTGCGTTAAAAGACAACCAACTTATGTCTCTTTGAATCATGCTTAATTTTGTAATCTCCTTCTCTGTATGCTTCATATACTTAGCAAATATATAGTTCGGATGAAAAATACAATGTTATTTTTTTTCCTTCTTAGCTCTCATAAACAAAAGCTTTATTGGTTGATTATATTACATTTGTTCTTCAAATAAAAAAACTAATCTTCATGAGTGTACATGCTGAAAATAAAGAGTTTAAAAAGATTACAACCCATGCATTACTCGCCATGAAGCAAAGAGGTGAAAAAATTTCGATGCTTACAGCCTACGACTTCTCAATGGCAACAATTTTAGATGATGCAGGCATTGATATATTATTAGTTGGCGATAGTGCAAGCAATGTCATGGCAGGGCATGAAACCACCCTACCCATTACCCTCGATCAAATGATATATCATGCGGCATCAGTGATCCGTGCTATTAAACGTTGTCTTGTAGTAGTTGATTTGCCATTTGGCTCATACCAAGGTAATTCTAAAGAAGCCTTATATAGTGCGATACGCATCATGAAAGAAGCAGGCGCACATTCGATAAAATTAGAAGGAGGTGAAGAAGTAATTGACTCAGTAAAAAGAATTATTTCTGCTGGCGTACCTGTTATGGGGCATCTGGGATTGACTCCACAAAGCATTTACAAATTTGGCACTTATACAGTTCGCGCCAAAGAAGAAGCCGAGGCAGAAGCACTCATCAAAAATGCATGCTTGCTTGAAGCTGAAGGTTGTTTTGCGATAGTACTTGAAAAAATACCCGCTAGCCTAGGTAAAATAGTTGCAGATGAAATTAAAATTCCAATTATTGGGATTGGTGCTGGCAAAGATGTGGATGGACAAGTACTGGTTATGCATGATATGCTGGGTATCAATAAAGAATTCAGTCCACGTTTCCTGCGTCGATATTTAAATATGTATGATCAAATATTAGATGCAACCAAACATTATATTCAAGATGTAAAATCTAATGATTTTCCAAATGAAAATGAACAGTACTAATTTTATTGCAATTTAAATCTGAGTTTGAAAACTAAATTCAAATCAAGCACGCTAAATCATTATGCGTTGACTGACATTGGCAATTCCATCAACAATATCTCAGCGCCTTGGGTTTTTGCTTGCAATGTAATAGAATTTGTTTCCCAAATACCAAATGCATCACGAGTTGATAATATTTGATCCATAACTGCGAACTCTCCTTCAATCACAAAAAGATATACACCATTCCCTTCTTTTATAATCTCGTATTCTGCTTGTAAGTCTTTATCAAATTTGCCTAAATGAAACCAAGCATCCTGATAAATCCAAACACCTTCATCATCTTTAAGAGGCGAAAGTATCTGCTGCAGTTTATTCTGTCTTTTAGTAACATCTAAGGTAATTTGGTCATAGCGTGGCGTCACATTTTTTTTATTCGGATAAATCCAAATCTGCAATAATTTAACAGGTTTATCTTTATTCGGATTAAACTCACTATGTTGAATTCCCGAGCCAGCGCTCATTACTTGAACATCTCCATGTTTTATGATTGTCGCATTTCCCATGGTGTCTTTATGTGCTAAATCTCCTTCGAGAGGAATGGTTATGATTTCCATATTGTCATGTGGATGCATACCAAAACCCATACCTGCTGCTACTATATCATCATTCAATACCCGCAATACACCAAAATGCATACGCTCTGGATTATAGTATTGGGCGAAAGAAAATGAAAAATTTGATTTGAGCCAACCTAAGTCACTACTCCCTCTAGAATCGGCTTTATGATATATCGATTTTGCCATATTTCAACTTTATTTTTAAATTAATATTATTCTTCTATTTTGATAAATTCATAGGCACCTTTCACGGCACCCCATACTTGCTTATTTTCTTTGTTGAACCCTCTATCCCAAGACTTCAACATTTCATCTGTGATTGTAACTTCCGAAGTCGCATAAGTGGCGCCGCGTAAACTGCTTTCGCAATCTGATGCGTGGGTGCTGCCTTTGTAATTGCCATTGACATCTTTATGTAAAAAAATAGAACAGCCATTTCGTAACTCCAATGAGTCAAGTGTTAATTCATCTAAGGGTCTTCTTTTCTTCCAATCGCCATAGTATTTTTCACCATTCTTCACAGTATATACTTTGCTCTCGATTGTTGAATCGTTGAGTTGCACTAGTCGATATACTCTTTGTCGATAGGGTTTTTCTTCAGATGTTGACATGGCTTGCTCTACATATAACCAATAGCCTTCGTACTGCTTCCACATGGGTACCATTTTCAAACGTATATCATAATAAGCGGAATCATTTAGCGATTGTAAATTGCTTGAGTAAAAACCTTGCATTTGCTTGTAAAGTTTTTTTATATCATTCTCTTTCAGTTTCTCTTGTGCTGATATCCATTGCGTGCAAAGTAATAATGAAAATATAAATATTAATTTTTGCATATTGATTTTATTAAGGTTGTGAAATTAATGAAAGTTAGTAGAGCTAAATTGATAATTTTTCTAGTATCGAAAATACAGCTGGACACACCTCGGAATTCTTTACAGTAAGCGCCTGACGTTTTACAAATACATCTTCGTCGGTATATGGATAGCGTGCGCAATCGCTAGGGCGTGCTTCGTAAATTTGACAAGTATTATCTGTTTGCAAAAAACTACATGGTTGCTGTTGTAATACATAATCATTATCCTCATCGAGCTTTAAATAGGTTTGAATAAATAAACCTTCTTTCATACCCAAATATTTTGCTATGCGTTTAATATCCGGAATTTTAAATCGAGGTGAATGGTTTTTGCAACAATTGGCACAATTCAAACAATCAATTTTGCTGAAAGCTTCTTCATGCAAGGCAGGTAATTGTTTAATCAAATCACGTTGCGAAACTTTTTTTAAATAGTTGGCATATAGCTTTCTATGTTCTCTTGCCTTCTTTTGCCATTCTAACATGCAGTATTTTGTCTTTACGATTTTAAAGCTAAATTTTTCAACATATCATCGGTCATCGACTCTAAATCGTATTGAGGCTTCCATTGCCAATCTAATTTAGCTTGTTCATCATCGATACTTTGAGGCCAACCATCTGCAATATGCTGCCGAAAATCGGGCTTATAGGTAAGATCGAAATTAGGAATTCGTTTTGTAATCGCTTCCCCTATTTCCTTCGGTGAAAAACTCATGGCACTCAAATTATATGAACTTCGAATTGAAATCTTATCAGCAGGTGCTTCCAT
>JBIIJE010000028.1:0-25144 GCA_044234005.1 Chitinophagaceae bacterium
TTGTTCAATTGTACATTATCTATCGATTGGATAAATTATTGCAACATATATTATAGCTTCAATTTATTCGTTTCTTTTTCTTAAGTACCATAATATTCTTCCTTTAGGATTGTTTGATGATATTATTGGCGCTTTGTTTTATTGCATAGTTTTACAAAGAGATGCTTGGGCTGAATTTATTATGAAATATGCCGATAAATAGAGCTTGTTGATTCATATCGAAATTATACATGTGATTCTTTCATCCGTTTTTTTTATACATCTAAGCTTGATCGATTCGCACAATAAATATCTTTATGTAAGAATTAAATAGTTCTACTTCAAAAAGGGCACATCTGTAATTTTAGTCAAGAAAATGCTCAAACTCTCAGGATGTACAATCAGCATGTAAGACAATCCAAATAAAGCACCCCATAAGTGCACATCGTGTGCTACATTGTCAGTTGCATGTTTACTTTGGTAGGTGCAATAGGCTAAATATCCCACTGCAAAAAGAATGTAGTAAATTGGAATAATAAATTTTAGATAAATAACACTCCAAGGGCTATACAAAACCAAGACAAACATAATGGCAGAAATTGCCCCACTAGCACCTACAGACACATAGGACGAATTCAACTTATTCTTTTGAAATGCAGGCAAGCTTGCCATTGCACCCGCTAGCAAATAAAAAATAACAAACTCGGTGGTTGAACCAAATACTCTTTCAACTTCAGAGCCAAAAAAATACATGGTAATCATATTGAAAGCGAGGTGCCCAATATCGGCATGAACAAACATATGAGAAATGAATCGGAAATACTCACTTTTTAATTCATGCATCCGTGAAGGGATGAATGATAATTTATCAAAAGTATTTCTATCATTGAAACTAATGAATGAAACAATGGCTGTAATAGCGATAATAATTAGGGTTATAGAGATCATAGATTTGAAGAGTCTGTATGTGTAATTTCAGTATATGAATCATCCTTTTTACGTGAGAAGAAATTTATAATTTTTTTGCCAAAACCACCAAATAATGCTAAGGCCCCTAGCACAACTAGCTTAATATTTTTCAACAATAAAGCTATCAACCCTGCTTTGGCTAGTATTTTGCCTGCAACCAATCCGCCAATCGTGTAAGCCGCAACTTTATCAATACTTGGATTGAAATCTTTATATTTATTTCCTTCGCTAAATGTTGCAATCTTCAATAAGTCAGGTATATGCTTTTGTATATCAGCTAAATTAGACATACTTCCAATTGCATTCATACTTAACACCCCCTTTCTACCTAAGATTCTAACATCGTAATTTAAAGTAGTGTCTATCCCATCACCAAATCGGAATATTTTTGCCCAATGCAAGGCATTATTTCCTTTATCATAAAAAGGCTTAGTTGCCCAACCTAAAATATGAATCGCATCGTAACCCAGTTTAACACGTTCTTTATTTTCACCTGATTCACTCTCTTTCATTTCCTTCATCATATCATCATAATTCAATTTGGCAGCATCATCATCTTTTACAAATCCAGATTCATCGTAACTTACCACAAATGACCAGTCGTCCATCCTCGTCAATCTAAAACTATCATTTACCAGTATACCAAGCGTGCCTTCGCTAGGAGGATTATTCCACAAATTATAAATAATATCTTCTGCATCTTCCTTGCCAATATATTTATACCCTTTCGGTATATTCAACGTAATAGCATCATGTATTTTAATCGTTCCTGTTTGATATTTTAAGGCAGAATCCTTCTTTACAAGCTCTTCTAATACTTTCAGCGCTTCAAGAAATGATGCGGTATCTTCCTTTTGCGCGTTTACATGTAGTTTGCCAATTATCAAAAAGAAACAGGTAATAAGTAAAGTAATTTTTCTCATGCTAATTTAATTTTACGGAAGGCAATAATACCACAAAGTGATTAAAGAAGGGTTTTTACAAGAAAAAATAGTCCTTGCAATCCCGATAAGTTTTTTTATAATGAATTACATTTACAGTTCAAACATTCGTCAAGATGGCAGATTTATCGCAAGGTTATGTTAGCACTGAATTAGGTCAAGGTATTGCAACTATTGAATTTCAACATCCTGCAAGTAATTCACTTCCTGCTTCTATATTAAAGCAATTAGCGCAGGCAATAGATAAGGCTGGGCAAGATGAGCGTGTTAAAGTAATTGTACTTCGCTCTGGTGGAAATGGTGCATTTTGTGCAGGTGCAAGTTTTGATGAATTAATTGCGATTGAAAATGAAGAAGAAGGCAAAGCTTTTTTTAGTGGATTTGCCCATGTAATTAATGCGATTCGCAAGGCACACAAATTTGTAATAGGTCGTGTACATGGCAAAGCAGTAGGCGGGGGTGTAGGTTTAGCCTCGGCATGTGATTATACTTTTGCAACTAATTATGCAGCGGTGAAGTTGAGTGAACTCGCAGTGGGCATAGGTCCTTTTGTAGTTGGACCTGCGGTAGAACGAAAAATTGGCACATCTTGTTTTTCTCAGCTTACAATGGATGCTACAGAATGGCGCAGTGCTGAATGGGCTAAGAAACATGGTTTGTATGCAGAGATTTATGCGAATGTTAGTGAGCTAGATGATGCGGTAAATCACTTAGCTGAAAAGCTTGCGGTCAGCAACCCTGAAGCAATGGCCATGTTGAAAAAAGTATTTTGGAAAGGCACAGAAGATTGGGATAAACTATTAGATGAACGTGCTGGCATGAGTGGAAGATTGGTATTAAGCGAGTTTACAAAAAATGCCATTGCTAAATTTAAGGGTGGAGGGAAATAGAGGAATTAAAATACTTCTACCCACACAAAAATCAAGAATTTATCAATACTAGAAATAAATTCAAGCTTTTTAATTCGATACTAATTCAGTTCAAGTCGTTCAATCTTCTGTTGGAAAAATATTTAATTTCACATTGATTTATAACCGGCCAAAGGTATATTTTAGAAATATCACTTGTTATTATAGTGATTGAAATGCTTCTGTAAAATTTTTTACAAGTTTTAATGATTATCCGTAAAGTCAGCTATTTTATTTTCCATCTCGTCACTCATGACGAGACCACTTTTATCCAAACTCGCACATGAAGATACTAGCTCCATCACTAAATTCGTATGTGCTCAAACAGTGGATAAAAGTTAAGCTTCGATTTCAATATTTTTATATGCCTCGAATCTTAGGCCGTATCCTTCAATAAAACTTTTACTTGCCACAATATATTGAAAAAATCAGGTATTATGCAGATGTCATCTGTGTTCATTTACCACATTAAGGTAGTTTAACGGATAATCATTCAAGTTGCTTATTTAGGAATTCTATTGAATTTTTGTGCCAAAAAAAGTGCCCCCGAGCCAAGGTAAAAATTAGAATAGGATAAGCGAATAGATTACAGTTACTAAATCATTGTGAAGTGTTTACCTCTCTATCAAAAAAACATATACTTCTTTCGGACCATGAACACCTACGACTAAAGTTTTTTCAATATCGGCAGTTCGACTGGGGCCTGTTGTTAGACTTACCAAGGAAGGTAATTTTTGATTGTATTTTTCTTTCAATTTATCAATCGCATCCTTTATATCCCATACCAATTGGTGCGTGTAAGCTATCGTAATATGAATGGGCGAATACACAGGCAATGCTCTGCCTGAGTCCTGGCCTGATGAAAGAATAGTACTACCCGTGCGAGCCACTAATGCTTCGCACAATGATAAGCCCACTTCGATATCGTACATATCCTTCGCTTGTTTTACCATCGCGAAATTATATTCTGCCATTAGGCTCAATAAATATTTATCTTTCGTCTGAATTTCATGCCAATTCATAGCATCTGCTAAGGTAGTGAGCTGAGAAAACAATTCCGCATGATTAGCGCAATACACAAATTTACCCCCTAACTTGATAAACTCCTGTGCAAAATGCTCTTCTAAACTTGTATCACTTTTTGTGAAAAAATCAGTTTCTTTATCTACCTCAGGAAATGGCATAGATACTTTATTTTCATCTAACGATTTCCGGATAGAATTCAATATTTTGTCTCTAGCATTTACATTCATAACGTTAGTTTAAGCTACACTTGAATTTTGCGTTACTACATTTTCGGTTGATGTATTTGAAGGTATTATTTTCTCTTCAAAAATAGGCATCTCTTCAATTTCAAACGGACGCTCGCCTAAGATGGCTTCTAAATCGTCCTTAAAAATCACCTCCTTCTCTAATAAAATAGCAGCTAGTGAATCTAATTTAAGACGGTTGTTACGTAAGATTTCTTTGGCGCGCAAATACTGTGTTTCAATGATTTCTGAAATCTCTTTATCTATCATTTCAGCCGTTTTTTCCGAGTAAGGTTTTTGAAAATTATACTCCGATTGACCCGATGAATCATAATAAGAAACATTACCAACCTTGTTACTCAAACCATATATTTTCACAATGGCTTGCGATTGCTTGGTGACTTTTTCTAAATCACTTAATGCACCGGTCGAAATATTTCCAAACACAACTTCTTCAGAAGCTCGTCCTCCAAGGGTTGCACACATTTCATCTAAAATTTGCTCGGTTGTAGTAATGCTTCTTTCTTCTGGCAAATACCATGCAGCTCCTAATGATTGCCCACGTGGTACTATGGTAACTTTTATTAAAGGATTTGCATGTTCCGTCAACCAACTTACCGCTGCATGACCTGCTTCATGGTAAGCAATTCGCTTTTTTTCTGATGGTTTTATCACCTTATTTTTCTTTTCCAAACCACCTACAACTCTATCAATTGCATCTAAAAAATCTTGCTTTTGAACTTGTGTTTTATTTTTACGAGCCGCGACCAATGCCGCTTCGTTACAGATATTTGCAATGTCGGCCCCTGAAAAACCTGGGGTTTGTTTTGCTAAAAATCCAACTTCTACACTTGGATCTAATACCAAAGGCTTTAAATGAACCTTAAAAATTTGCTCTCGCTCTCTAACTTCTGGTAGATCCACATAAATTTGTCTGTCAAAACGACCTGGACGTAACAAAGCACTGTCCAATACATCGGGTCTGTTTGTTGCCGCCATCAAAATGATGCTTTTATCTCCTGAGAAACCATCCATTTCTACCAATAACTGATTCAAAGTACTTTCACGTTCGTCGTTGCTTTGCATCATCCCTTTACCTCGCGAGCGACCAACCGCATCAATCTCATCAATAAAAATAATACAAGGGGCTTTCTCTCGTGCTTGTTTAAATAAATCTCGAACGCGCGATGCGCCAACACCCACAAACATCTCCACAAAATCGGATCCTGACAATGAGAAGAAAGGCACTTGTGCTTCTCCAGCAACCGCTTTCGCTAATAAGGTTTTACCTGTACCTGGAGGTCCTACCAATAAAACACCTTTAGGAATTTTTGCACCCAAACTGGTATACTTTTTAGGATTCTTTAAAAAATCAACTACTTCATAAACCTCCTCTTTTGCACCTTCTAATCCTGCGACATCTTCGAATGTGATACTTACTTTCTGCCCTTTTTCATACAAAGAAGCCTTTGATTTTCCAATATTAAAAATGCCGCCTGGTCCGCCGCCACTAGCGCCGCCGCCCATTTTACGCATCATAAGCACCCATAAGCCAATAAGAATTACAAGGGGTAATAAAAACGAAAGTATGCTTCTCAAAAAATCATTCCCAGAATCATCTGCATATGAAATTTGGACACGCTTGCCCATCGGAAAATCTTGCTGCGCAAATTGCATGTCATCACGAAACTGCTCTACACTGCCAATTGAAAAACTATAATGCGGACCTTTTACATTCTTTTTAAACGACTTGTTAAGTTCCTCGTATTTAGGCAATTTCAAACTGTCTTTATTCAGATAGACATCTACGGCTTTAGCATATACCACCATGCTATCTACCAAATACTTACTGATAAACTTTTCGTTGATGGTTTGAAAAGACTCTTCGCGTGTTTTGCTCGTGAAACCTTTATTCCAAAATTGCAATACCAACAAGATGATGCCTAAGATACCATATATCCAATATAAATTAAATTTGGGGCCTTTATTATTGTTACTATTACCTGGCTTAATAACAGGTGGTTTGGGGGAATTGGGTGTATTTGCTTTATTTTCTTCCATTATATTGCAATCTAGATATTGCTATGTTTTATTATGCTGTTAAATGTTCTTTTCTTTCGGCATCTTGCCATAATTCTTCAAGGTTATAGAATCCTCGCATATCACTCATAAGACAATGTATTACGACATCTACATAATCAATCAAAATCCATCTATCCCCTTGTTTACCTTCAAATCGAAATGGCTTTTCCTGGCAGTCTTCAATCACGCGCTTCTCAATATTATCTGCAATAGCTTTCAACAAGGTCGTATTATTTGCTTCGCAAATGATGAAGTAATCGGCAACAGCTTCAGGTATTTTTTTTAGGTTTAAAGAGACTATTTCCTCGCCCTTTTTTTCAGATATTGCATCGATAATAGTTTTTATTAATTTACTTCTGAGAGTGAGACCTGTCGGTTTTCTTGTTTCTTGAATTGTGGTTTTCAAATAAAATATTTTTTTGTATTGTACGTTAAGTATTAAATTTATACGATTCTAAACAAAAGTAGGCAATGATGCGAACTTCACCAATAGGCTCTGTCATAATTGAACTATCAGAAATAGATAGTACCAATAATTATGCCATGCGCTTAATTAATGAAGGAATGGCAGAACATGGTGTTTGTATTCGTGCCGATTACCAAACAGAAGGTAAGGGACAGCTCGGAAATATATGGCAAGCACAAGAAAGCAAGAATTTATTGATTAGTGTAGTGCTTGATACTAAAGGCTTTGCGATAGAAAAACAGTTTTATTTAAACGCGGCTACTTGTTTGGCTATCGCTGAAATGCTCATGAACCAATACCGACTAAAAGACGTACACATTAAGTGGCCAAATGACATTTATGCAGGAAATAAGAAAATTGCGGGTATTTTAATTGAAAATCAAATTCGTGGCACTCAATGGACACATGCCATTGTTGGCGTTGGGTTAAACATAAATCAATTAAAATTTGAAGATTTGAATCGTGCTACCTCCATTCAATTAGAAACGGGAAAAACAGAAAAAATTCAACTCGTTTTAAAAAATTTGTTAAAGGAATTACAAAAGACTTTCCGTCAAATGATCAATAAGGAAGCAGAATTATTCACAAATTATAACGAAAATTTAATGGCAATGGGTAAATCTATTTTATATCGAAAAAATTTTGAAACCCATCAAGGTACGTTATTAAGTGTCAAGGAAAATGGCTGTATAGAAATTGAAACGAATGGGAAAAAGAGAGAATACAAGCATAAAGAAATTGAGTTAATAATTTCGTAATTCCTTGCTACTTTGTAAACATTGGGTAAATTATTTAAGTAAGAAGAATTTCAATTAAATAAGCTTAACCAAAAGTCCATGTAAATCTTTAATTTCACAGCGATGCAATATTTATTCGCATGGCGGTATTTTAAAGGTAAAAAATCAACACAAGCTGTGCAAATTATATCTTGGGTAAGTGTATTGGCAATGGCGGTTGCCACAGCAGCGCTTATTATTGTTTTATCCGTTTTTAATGGGTTTGAAGGTTTTATCCAAAATTTGTATTCAAGCTTTTACACACCTATCAAAATTTCGAGTACAAAAGGGCATACATTTCAATTGAACGATGAAATTCTACAACAGATAAAAAATACAAAAGGGGTCGATGAAATTTCGATGTCACTGGAACATAAAGTGTTGTTAGCATTTGAAAACAATCAAATTGTTGCAACCTTAAAAGGTGTGGATACAATCTATAAATCGATTACTCATTTAGATGATAAAATTCAAAGCGGAGTATATTCAATTAACTCAAATAAGAAATACCCAAGCATTCTACTTGGTGTTGGACTTTCAAATAAGTTAGGTGCAGATGAAGAGGCGCATATTCCAATCAAAGCCTATTCATTTAAAGACAATCAAGGAAATTTTTTAAACCCTGATGAAAGTTACAACACAGCTTACTTAGCTATTGAAGGGGTATATATGCTTCAAGAAGATATTGACAGTAAATATGCGTTCGCTCCACTAGAAACAGTACAAGCTTTATTAGAAAAAAACGGTATGATTTCGAGTATTGAAATCAGTACTCGCGACGGAATGGATGCAGAAGAAGTGCAGCAACAATTGAGTAAAATTATCACACCCTCATCCGGATTAAAAGCAGAAACCCGATTTGAACAAAACAGAACCTTAAATTTTATTCTTTCATCTGAAAGGTGGTTCGTATTTGCATTTCTCGTTTTCATACTTGTCATTGCCTCATTTAATATTGTTGGGGCTTTAAGTATGTTGGTCATAGATAAAGAAAAAGACATACGCATTCTCAAAGCAATGGGTATGACACAAAAACTTGTGCAAACCATATTTCTATACACAGGTATTTTGTTGGCATTGGTAGGGGCAGGTATTGGTTGCCTTTTTGCATTTATTATTTGTTCGCTACAACAACAATTTGGTTTTATTAAACTCGGAAATGGCGACTCTTTTTTAATAAAAGCCTATCCTGTTGATATGAATGCTGGTGACTTCGTCACAGTTTTTATTATTGTTTTTATTCTCGCAGCGATTGCTTCTATTGTTCCGTCGATAAAAGCAGGTAAAAGATACGAGCTAATTAATTTAAAATAAACTTAGTTTGCAATCAGCTGCAAAAATTCTTCTTCTGTTAGAATATGTATTGAATCTAATTTCTTTGCTTTTTCTAACTTACTTCCTGCATCTTGACCAACTACCAAGTAATTGAGTTTAGCACTTACGCCACTTATAATAACCCCTCCATGTTTTTCCGCTAACCCTTCTGCTTCACTTCTTTTCATACTTAATGTTCCAGTAAACAAAAAAGTCTTGCCGGTTAAATTACCGCTTATAGCTTCATCTTTTTGTTGATTACTCAACGAAACACCCATTTTTTCTAAAGCCAATATTAAATCGCGATTCGCTTGATGAGAAAAATAAGCTACTATGGAGTTGGCTACTTTTGCGCCTACATCTTCAATTTGGGTAAGCTCCTCTTGACTTTTATTGTAAAGTTCTGAAATATGTGTAATCGTTCGCGCTAAAGCCTTTGCCGTTGTTTCCCCAACGTATCTAATACCCAATGCAAATATGAGTCTTTGCAAAGGTTGATTCTTAGATTTTTCAATGGCTTCCTTTAGATTCAACATAGACTTCTCTCCAAATCCATCCTGCTTTTTTATTTCCTCAAATGGCAAATGATAAATACCACTTATATCTTGCAGAAATTTTTTCTCATAAAATTTACGAACTAATGCGTCTCCAAGACCTCTAATATCCATGGCGTCTTTTGATGCAAAATGAATAATTCGTTCGATAACCTGAGCCTTGCAATTCACATTTACACAACGCCAAACTGCCTCTTCATCAGGCTTAAATAATGTTTCATTACAAGCAGGGCATGTAGTTGGAAATACTATTTGTTCTTCGCTACCCTTACGTAATTCGGGAAAAGATTTTACCACATAGGGTATTACATCCCCAGCTCGCTCAATTAAAACTGTATCCCCTTTCATTAACTGTTTTTCTCGAACTACATCTTCGTTAAAAAGTGAAAGCGATGAAATGGTTACACCACCAACTGCTACAGGGCTTATCTTGGCTACAGGAGTTATGCTACCAGTTCTACCAACCTGATACTCAATATCAAGTAAAGTACTTGTTGCTTGACGTGCTTTAAATTTAAAGGCAATAGCCCAACGTGGGTGATGACTAGTCTGTCCTATTTTCTCTTGCAAATGCATATCATTCACCTTGATTACCATACCATCAATTTCGTAGGGTAATTCATCACGCTTTGCTTCAAATTCTTGCACATAAGCGATTACCTCCTCAATCGTGTTAAGAACTTTCGATTGTTCAAAAGATGTTTTAAATCCAATTTGCGAAAGCGCTTGTAACATACCATAATGAGTTACTAATTGCGAATGAGCTTGTGTTTGATTTGTAAAACTTATATTGTATAAAAATGCGTCTAGATTTCTTTTAGCAACCGCTTGAGGATCTTTTATACGCAAACTACCACTAGCCGCATTACGTGCATTTGCGAGAGGCTGCTCTCCTTGACTTATTAATATATTATTATAAGCCTCAAATCTTTTTTTTGTAATAATTACTTCACCACGAATTTCAATTTGAGATAAATGATAGTTGCTTATTGGAGCTTGCAATGGAATACTTCGAATTTGTTTCGCATTGGCCGTAATATCATCCCCTTCTATCCCATTACCTCTAGTTGCAGCTCTTAATAATTTGTCATTTTCATAAATGAGTGAAATGCTTGCACCATCAAATTTAGGTTCAATGCAATAATGAATAAGGTTTTCACCACTTAGTTCTTTACACTTTCTATCCCAATCTATTAAATCGTGTTCATCATAACTATTTTCCAAGCTCAACATCGGAACTAGATGAGCGACCGTTGGGAAATTTGCATTCAATCCTTTCGCAACTCGTTGTGTAGGTGAAGTATCTGTAATAAGGTGAGGGTTTTTATCTTCTAAGGTTTGTAGTTTTTTAAATAATACATCGTACTCATAATCTGCCAGTACTGGATTATCTTGAACATAATACTTCCAATCAGCGTATTCAATAATGCTTCGTAATTGAGTTATCGAATCAATCCCTATTTCAGTATCTTGAAATTGCTTAGCAATGTCTAGTAAACTATTTTCCTCTTGCTTCGTGTACATGCAACGAAAATAGAAAATTTATCACGAATGATATTACGAAATGAGTCGTTTATCAAAAGCAATTTTTTCATATCCAACCACTTTTACATTTTTATTAAAATCAAGATGGGAAGGATTCAATAGAATATTAAATTCAAGCTCAATAACAGCTGAAGGTACTTGTAGTCCAATATACTTCTGTTCACCTAAAAAATTATCCCCCAACTTCTTTGTTTTTTCTTGATAAGGATAATGATTCCAATCCTGTGGTAATTGTTGCGTTGGTATTTTAGAAATTAATTTCTCATCTAATGAAAGTGTTAGTAGGCACAAACTTTTCGGAAGTAAGTTGTTCGTACTATGTACTAAAGCTTCTAACATACAAAGTGCAATACTTGATGAAGTGTATAACATAGTTTTGCCTTCTGAATTCCATCTACCTCCATACAAAAAGGCTCCGTTACCACTTAGATCATGTATAAAATCGCATTTACTAATTCTGTATAATTTCATTAAGAATAAACTCCTTGTTGAATTCGACCTAATAAATTTGTGAGCATTCTAATACCCAATGATGTATCTAAAAATTGCTTAGGCTTTTGATAGCCTAAAGCCATAATCGGAGTTTCTATCCATTGCTTGAAAGTTTCCAAGGAATCGAACACTTCCGTTCCGAATAAGTACAATTTTTTAATTTCAACCATACGTTCACTTTGTTCTATATTGAGATGGGTGCTATCGTCAAATCGCCTAAGTGTTCGTTCTGAAACATGCATCAAGGCCGACATTTCTTCATAACTAAAACCTATCATTTGCATAATGTTATCAAACTCAAGTTTGGGAATACCCATTCTGATTAGATTGAGAACATCCATATCAGATACTTCGATTGATGTTAGATTTGAAAATGCCGTTTGATAGCTAACTACGTTATCTTGTACTTCCGATTTTGTCTCACTACTCGAGTAAAATTTCGATTTTGCCTTTTTCATTTTATGACATTTGACATAAAATTATTGTCATTTGTCTAAACTTCAAAATTTATTATTCAGTTTTTGTCAATAATATTTGCCAAGCTTCATCAATTTTGCCTTGCAGAATTAATTCTTTAGCATCTAAATGTTTATTATTCCTTGCTTGATAAACATAAGTATGATCTATCAAAGGCAATTGACTCACATTGGCAAGTTGAGCCAAATCATTGCCAGTTAGTACATCACTTTTTCTAATTTCTTCTGGTAAAGTGTCGAAGCCTATGCCTAAATTCATATTGGGTTTAGCTACAGTAAACACAGCATCGCCGCTTGCTCTGCAATAGTAATCTCCGCCCATTCGCGCTACCAAATCAATTTTATGTGGATCGATTTGTCCTGCTTCATTCAATACATTTTCATTCAAGTGCATTTGTAACATTTCACAAATTATTAAATTGCCAGCACCCCCTTCTTGACCTGTTTCGATAATTTGCTTGACAATACATTCCATATTAACAGGACTCTCTTTCACCAAAAAAGGTTTTATTTTTTCAGCGGGCAAAGGTGTAAATCCTGCCTTGGCAAATTCAGAAACGCCTTTAGGATACTCACAACTCGCCAAACTCATTTGCTGAACCATGTCATAATTTACAACACTTATCACAACTTCCTTTGTGGCTTGGCAGTTCTCCAAAGTATGCTTGATGGTATTATCGCGAACACGACGGGCAGGAGAAAAAATAAGCGTAACAGGGTTGCTACTGAATACGTTAAAAAAACTAAAAGGAGATAAATTGGCATCGCCATTCTCATCTATCGTGGAAGCAAAGCATATTGGTCGTGGCGCAATTGAACCTAATAGGTAAGCATGTAGTTGAGCCGTTTTTATTTCATTGGGTTTGATTATCATAAGCTACCTTGTAGTATTTAGTATTGTACAAAAATTGAATTTAAACTTGTCACTTTCCTGATTTAAGTCCTAGATCTTCTTTAATTCCAATATCGAAAAATCACTTTCGTCTTTACGAATCACATTTTTTAAATGCCCAAGACCATCAATTGCCATTTCGACAACATCGCCACTTTGCAACCACTGAGCTTTATAATTTGGGTCATTTAGCAAGCCCGTTCCATTTAGCTCCAACAAGCAGCCAGTTCCAACTGTGCCACTTCCAATAACATCACCAGGCAATATATCTGCGCCATAAGCACAACGTTCAAGTATTTCGGCAAATGTCCAATCCATGTCTGCTACGTTACCTTCGCTTAATAATTCCCCATTTACCCAACACTTCATGCCTAAGTTGTAATTGTTACCAATATGATTAGGTTTACAAGGTACTTTGAGATGTTCTAATTCATCAGGCGTTACAAGTATTGGGCCTATGACAGTTGAAAAATCTTTTCCTTTAGCAGGACCTAAATTCAATAACATTTCTTCCATTTGTAATGTGCGCGCGCTCATATCATTCATAATCATAAAGCCACCAATATAATTGTCAGCATCAGCCGCCTTGATATTTCTGCCTTTTTTCGAAACTACAATCGCGACCTCCAATTCAAAATCTAATTTTTGAAAATGATCAGGCATACAAATAATATCACCTGGACCCTGTATGGCATTATGATTGGTAAAATAAAATATGGGGTACTGATCAAATTCAGGAATCATATCAACCTTCCGATTACGTCTTGCCGAAGCCACATGTTGTCGAAATGCATAACCATCTCTACAGCTTGTTGGATAAGGCACTGGTGCCATAATACATGCTTCATCGTAGGATAAATCAGCTTTAACTTGACCTGCTATAATCGACTCTAACGCAACATTGGCTAATGATAAGTTTTGGTCCCAATTCGATAAAAATCCCTTCATGGAAGAAGGTAATTTTTCATGTAAAGCTTGTGTATAATATAAATTATCATTGTATAAAATGGCTAATTGTTCATCTCCATTTAATAAGTGCGTTACCAGTTTCATAAAAATTATTTTGTGGCAAAAGTAATACCATTGTCATCACTATGAAAATAAAAAACGACCACATGATAGCAGTCGTTCTTATTTATTATAATAATATCCTACTAATGATGATGATGGTGAGAAACAGGAATTTTTACAAATTCTTCTACCGATACTTCTGTCTCTTGCAGGTTAACTTTTTGCTCAATAGCCCAAAATAATTTATCTGTGATGATTTTATTCTCCAATTCACCTCTAAATTTTTTATCCGCCAATTGCTTTTCGATGAATGGATCTAGCCATTCAGCATCCATCGAAGGCATTTCGCCATGTTGACCAAAATAGCTCATAACCTGCATGCGTGCTGCGGTTTCTAAATCAGTTTTGGTAACTTCGATGCCGAATTGTTGAACCAATTCAGAGGAAATAAGTTCCCAACGAATTTGATGGTCAAAATTGCCGAATTGTTTCTCAACTTCTTCAGGAGCTACATACTTTTCGCCGCCAATACTCATGAATCGCTTCAAGAAATTAATTGGCAATTCAATAGGTGTTTCATGCACCAATCTTTCAAACAATTCATTGTGCAAAAAAGTACGCGATTGTGTGGACCAATATTGCTCCATTTCACTTCGCAATGTTTCCCGAAATTTTTCTTCCGTTTCAATCTCTCTGCCTGGGTATATTTTTTCAAATGTTGCTAAATTCAACTCCGCTTTTTCTATCAAGCCTACTTTGGTGATACCAAGTTTAAAATTTTTATTTCTAGCCGCTTCATCTTGAGCATCTAAATTCAAATCCTTCATAATAGCAGGCAATAATTTCTCATCGAAAGTCGCTTGCAAGTTAAATAAGATAAAATCCCCTGCTTTTTTACCCATCAATTGCTCTTGCAAGCTTTGTGTAAAATATTTCACAAGCAGTGAATTATCTTTCTGAATGCCACCAACTATTGCATTCCCATCGGTATCGCACTCCGTAAATACCACATTTAAAACGTTGTCTTCTGTTGTCACAGATTCTGGGTCTTTCATTTCACCCGCTTTATACTGCAATTTTTCAATCTCTTCTTGCAAAATGCTATCGCTCACACTTACTTTATAAAGCGGAATTGTGGCAGATCCTGATAAAAATGGAATATCAAATGCTGGCTTAGTTCCTATTTCAAATTCGAATGTATAATCGCTGGGATTATTTATATCGAAATTATACGGCTTTTGATTCGCACCTTGTATGGGTCTACCAAATATTTCAAACTTATTCTGAATTAAATAGTCTTCTAAATTTTTACTAGCTAGTTTCATAATTTCTTCCGAAAAAATAGAAGCACCATACATTTTTCGGACGATGCCTACTGGTACCATCCCCTTACGAAATCCAGGAATCTGAGCATTCTTGCTGAAAGTTTTTAATGACTTATCAATCTCCGGCATATAGTCTTCCTTCGATAGACTCACTATGATGCGTTCATGGTATTTAGCGATATTTTCTTGTGTTACTGAACTCATAAATTCTTTTTGAATTATTTGTATTATTTAATTGTGGGTCGCGAAAGTACAATCTTGTGTTCGAATAATGCCATTCGAATAAGTTAACAAAGTCTTGTTTTCAAGAAAAGGAAAAATGTTGTGACTGCATATAAAAACTAATAACCTCAGTTTTTAATGTATTGGCTTCAAAGGCAAAATTAGCTCTTCAGCTTGCTATCCATGATTTAGATGTCTAGTGTGCAATAATCAGCATGGCATGATTATTGAATAGAATAGTTTGAGAAGAGAAACAGAGTGAGAATGAAATAAAAATCAGTGTGAGATTCTTTCAGATCGCTTTGCGATCTTTACTCAATCCTACACTGATTTTTGTGCGGGCGGAGGGACTCGAACCCCCATGTCGAAGACACTAGATCCTAAGTCTAGCGCGTCTACCAATTTCGCCACGCCCGCAGATGTTACAAATACAAATTAAACGTCTTTATGTATATGACCCATTTTAAGTGAAAGCAAATGTATAGTTTAAATTATAAAATGCCCAAAGATTTTTTCTGCTTACTTACTCGAACCCTTTATCAAATAGATTCTATTTAGTAGATATGTTACTTTGAATTGTAAGCAAAAACAGTATTTTTACCATTCATCCCAATTTTTGTTTCCATGAAAGAAGCCTTGCTGTTATTCTTTGTATTTGCCTACTTCATCATACTATTGGTAGTCGCTTATTTTACTTCTCGTAAAAGCAATAATGAGTCCTTTTTCATTGGCAATCGAAATTCTAATTGGATGTTAGTGGCATTTGGTATGATTGGCACATCATTAAGTGGTGTAACTTTTGTAAGTGTTCCAGGGCAAGTCTTAAAGAATGGATTTGCCTATTTTCAATTATCACTAGGCTATTTGATTGGCTATTTGGTAATCGCCTACGTGCTTCTACCACTTTACTATCGCATGAATTTGACAAGTATTTACAACTATCTTAGTGAAAGAATGGGTATTCAGAGTTACAAAACAGGTGCTAGTTTTTTTATTTTGAGTCGAACTTTAGGTGCCACCGCACGTTTATATTTAGTAGTAAATATTTTACAAACTGTCATTCTAAACGATATGGAAGTCCCATTTTGGCTAACTACTATTGTAATTCTTGCAATGATATTAGCCTACACATTTAAAGGGGGTGTAAAAACTATTGTGTGGACAGATACTTTACAAACACTTTGTATGTTAGCTGGGTTGGTTATTTGCACGGTTTTTATACTCAATCAATTGGATTTAAGCATGGGCGAAGCAATCACACAAATGAGTTCGAAAGGATACAATAAAGTTTGGTTTACAGACCCTAATAGCAAGCTATTTTTCATGAAGCAAATTCTAGCTGGGGCTTTTATAACAATCACCATGACAGGCATGGATCAAGAAATGATGCAAAAAAATATTAGTGTAAAAACTTTAGGTGACAGTCAAAAAAATATGATAACCATGGCATGTATTATGCTTGGCGTTATACTGCTATTTCTTTTTTTAGGCGGGTTACTTTACATGTATGCCGAAAGCAATGGCGCTGTTTTGGCAAATGATATTTTTAGTATCAAGGGTATAGATGTGGGAAAAGACAAACTTTTTCCAACCATGGCACTCGAGTACATGCCTTATGCTTTTAGCATTATATTTATTATTGCCTTAATCAGTGCTTTGTTTCCTAGTGCAGATGGAGCCATTACTGCTTTAACCTCTAGTTTTTGTATTGATATTTTAGGGATACAACGCAACGAAAGCCTCAATGACGATCAAAAGAAAAAAATTCGACAGCGTGTCCATTTAACATTTGCGGCTATTTTCTTGATTGCGGTTTTAGTATTTAAAGCCATCAACGAGTCAAGTATGATAGATGTAATTTTAAAAATTGCAACTTATACCTATGGGCCTCTACTTGGCTTGTTTAGCTTCGGTATTTTTACAAAGCGAAAAGTTACTGATCGCATAGTTCCATTTATTTGTTTAGCGGCTCCTATTGTCTCTTTTTTAGTTGATAAATTCCAAAAACAAATTTTTGGCAGTTATGAAATTGGTAATGAGCTTTTAATTTTTAATGGCTTGTTTACATTCGTTTTACTATTAATTTTCTCTAAAAAGGCTAACGAATAATTTCTTATCGTTATTTATTCTTTGCTTGTACTTTTTCTTATGGGTATAATGCAGAATTGAAAATTACTTTAAAAACTTTTATCATGAAAAAACTAACCTCTGAGGAAATAAATAATTATTGCGAGCAATTTTCAACACCCGAAAACGAAGTGCTAGTAAATGTTAGGCGACAAACCTATTTGCAAACAGAATTACCCATTATGCTTTCTGGTCATTTGCAAGGTCGTGTCTTAAGCATGATAAGTCACATGATAAGGCCACATAGAATTTTAGAAATCGGCACTTTTACTGGATACGCAAGTATTTGCCTCGCTGAAGGCTTGCCCGAAGATGGATTGCTTTATACATTGGAAGTAAATGAAGAACTGAAAGATTTTTGCGAACAATATTTCATCCAAGCTGGTTTTGGAAATAAAATTAAAATGCTAATAGGTAATGCCATCGATATTTTACCAACCTTAGATGAAGAATTTGACTTAGTATTTATTGATGCAGACAAAATTAATTATGGAAAATACTTCGAACTAGCATTTAGTAAAGTGAAAAAAGGCGGCTTTATTTTAGCAGACAATGTATTATATAATGGTGAAATTCTTGATGAAAAGACGATGTCGAAAAATGCAAAAGCGATGCATGCCTATAACCAAAAAATTAACGAAAATGAAAGTATTGAGTCTGTACTTTTGCCAATTCGTGATGGTATAATGATTTCACGAAAAAAATAATATGCTAAAATATATGAATATATTAAAAATAACTATCGGATTCATGTTGCTAATTGGCTTTAGTGCAACAGATATGCATGCGCAAGATGATACTAGGGTTTTAGATTATATCGAAAAGTATAAACACCTCGCCATGACTGAGCAAAATTTTGCTGGCATTCCTGCATCAATTACACTTGCACAAGGAATTTATGAAACAGGCGCTGGATATAGCGAACTTGCCGTTGAAGCCCACAATCATTTTGGTATAAAATGTAAAACCACGTGGAAGGGTGAAACTTATTTACACGATGATGATCGTAAGCAAGAATGCTTTAGAAAATATGAGAACGATGAAGAAAGTTACAGAGACCATTCTTTATTTCTCAGCAAAAGCCCTCGTTATCAGTCCCTATTTTCAATACCCCTCACTGAATATCAAGCTTGGGCTGAAGGCTTAAAAAAGGCAGGTTACGCTACAAACCCTGCATATGTAAAACGACTTACTGATATGGTTGAAAAGTATAATTTACAACAATACACCTATGAAGCTATGTCCAGTAAAGAGGCAAATGAGGTGCATTATCCGAACGACCCAATACCTCAAGGAACTGGTGAAGTAATACCAAATACAGATGGCAAACAAAGTAATATAATCAACCCCAGCACAACCGTTTATTTAGGGCTTAATGGATTCTACGCTAAAAAAGGTCAAGCCTTAATTGCAGCAGCGTTGGATTTGAATATCCGATATTACAAATTGCTAACCTTGAATGATTTGGAAGACGCCCCGTTGCCAGCAGATATGTTCATTTTTACAGAACGAAAACGAACTATTGGGATGAATGAATTTCATGTAGTACAAAAAGATGAAAACTTGCTTCTTATCTCACAACGCGAAGCCATTCGCCTCGAAAATATTATGCGATATAATAATTTACGCGAGGGAGAAGAGCCTGCGGTTGGAGAAAAATTATATCTTCGATATAGGAATACTGCTGGGGCTCCTCGTTTACGTGTACAATACTTAAGCTCATTACAAAATGATAGAAAAATTGAACCTGTGCAAGCAAGAGAAGTTGCAGAAAAGCCTGTTAAAGAGGCATTGCAAAAAAAAGAAATAGAAAAACCAAAAATTGAAGAAATAGAACTTATTGAAGAAGAAGAAAAACCCATCGTTAAAGAAACATCTCAAGCAAAAGATGATATTTACGAACCTACACTACCTAAGAAGGATAAAACAATCGAGGAAATTGCAGAACTCAATATTGAGAATGAAGTAAAAACACAAGAAGAAAAACTTGTTAACGAAAAAAAATCTGCAGTTGCTGGAAAAATAATTGACATCGAGAAGGCAAAAAAAATGGAAGCTTTACTGAACTCAAACCCGATTGATGGAAGTCCTAAAACTGAAGAGCGTATTATTCCAATTGAAGAAAAATTGCCAATAAAAAGTAATGCTATTGCCGAAAAAGAAAATGAAGAGGCTGTAAAAGAAAAATCAATCGTTGCTGAAAAAACAGAAATTGTAGCAGCCAACCTAGCAAAATCTGACATAAAGGCAACTCGTGAAATTCCGAGCCAACAAGCCATTCGCATAGAATCACCCACTAAAAATTACAACGAGAAAGGTTTAACTGATTCAATTAAAGACTTAAAAAGAAAGTTTGATGAAATTATCTATGCACCAAAGCCACCTAAGCGAATTGAAACAATAGTGGCAATTCAAAAAGATACTATTAAAAAGGAGATTATCAAGAAAGTAACGCCTCCTGCACCTACCAAACCTACTGATAATGCGAAGAAAGAAGCTGTAAAAAAATCAATTGACACGAAAAAAACTAACCCGGCCGAAAAAGTAAAAGTGAATTCCAATAAAAAGGAAGATTTGGCAAAGAAGAAACTCGAGGATGCTAAAAAAGCAAAGACGGATAAATCAAAAAAACCATCGAAAGAAGTAGATAAAAAATCATTTGAGGATAAATCTAAGAAGATAAAAAAGGATGACGAAAAAACAGATAAGAAAAAACAGAAGGTAAAAGAGAAAGAAAAAACAGATAAAACTAAAAAGAAAAAATAAGCATGTCAGCAATTCGTGTACTCGACAAAACTTTTGTCCCTTACTTAAGTGCTTCAGAAATTCAACAACGAATCGTTGAATTGGCAACTCAAATCAACAAGGATTACAAAGGAAAATCTCCCATTTTTATTGGTATTTTGAATGGATCCTTCATGTTTGCTTCTGATTTGTATAAGTACATCGATTTAGCATCCAACATTTCATTCATCAAATTAGTATCTTACAAAGGGACCTCTTCGTCAGGAACTGTTATTACCGCAATCGGTTTAGAAGAAGACTTACAGGGCAAGGATATTATTCTTATAGAAGACATTGTTGATACTGGCAAAACCATGTCTGAATTTATACCTAGTTTGCAAAAGCAAAATCCTACTTCAATTGCCATTTGCTCCTTACTTCAAAAACCCGACGCATTGCAATTTCCTATCGAAGTAAAATACGTTGGATTTAATATACCGAATAAGTTTGTTGTTGGCTATGGGCTTGATTATGATGGATTTGGTAGAAACAGTGAAGAAATATTCCAATTGGCTTAGTATCACAAAGAGCTCAGATTAAGTTGAATGATTAATTCCAAATTGAGCAATGAGAACATCAATTAAACTCGCTTCGTTACAAATGGGCCTATATTCGATTTTAAGATACCTTCTTAAGAATATTAATTAATGAACAAAAAATAAACTATGCATAGAATCATGATAAATTATTTGCACTTTTGCCCTTTATATATTTCACAAAATAAAAACTTATAGAATATGAGCAGTTTACTCGACTCCTTAAAAGGACTTGCCACTGAACAACTAGTTTCGGCAGCAGCAAAATCATTAGGCGAAAGTGAGGGCAGCATCATCAAAGGTATTGGAGGTATTTTGCCCTCACTCTTAGGTGGTGTATTAAACGCTAAACCTGAAAATCATAACATGATTGGTGATTTATTAGGTAAAGCAGGTAGTGATACGAGCTTAATAAACGATTTAATTGGCGGAATTAATGAAGGTAGTTCAAGTTCACCAGCGTTGGGTATCGGGACAAGCCTATTATCTGGATTGTTTGGCGACAAACTGGGTGATATTGCAGGCTTAGTAGCCAACTTCGCAGGAATAAAATCAAGTTCATCAAGCGCGTTATTAGGGATTGGCGGATCTCTCATTGCATCATTTTTAGGCAAAAAACTGTTAGGCGATGGCTTAAACTTTGGAGGCTTAATGAATTGGTTAGGTAGTCATAAAAAAGAAATTGAAAGTGCAATCCCATCTGGCTTTTCAAGTATGTTAGGCGGTTTTGGCGATATGGCATCAGGGTCTGCTGCGAAAGCAACAAAAATCACTTCAGCGGCTGCGTCTAGTGTTACCAACACAATAAATGACGATGAACATGGTGGTGGTATGAAATGGTTACTTCCCTTAATATTAATAGGCTTGATGGGTCTTGGTGTTTTCGCATGGATGAAAGGTTGTAACCAAAATGCACAAGACAAGTCAGCTACAACTTTAGTTGAAAATGCGGGTGAAAATATAAGCGCGGCAGCCGATAGTGCAGCAAATGCTTATGCTGAGGATGCAGATACTACCGCAAATACAGCTAGTGCTGACGCAACTACTACTTCTAATAAAGGTACTCTTGATGCAGCGGGTAACTGGATTGCAGAAAAAGGGGAAGCAATTAAACTCAAATTAGACAATGGCGTTGAAATAGAAACGACCAAAGGTTCACTAGAAGATCGTTTAGTATCTTTTATTAAGGATCCTTCAGCAGCACCTGGTAAGGATGTTTGGTTCAATTTTGAAGATTTATTATTCGAAACTGGAAAAGCTACTTTAAAAGCAAGCTCGCAAAAACAATTAGATAATACAGTAAGTATCCTCAAGGCTTACCCTAATGTAAAAATCAAATTAGGCGGTTATACGGATAACACAGGTGATTCAATGAAAAATACTAAATTGTCCGACTCTCGTGCAAAAACAGTTCACGGTCAAATGATATCAAAAGGATTAACTGCTTCTTCGTTTGATGATAAGCCTTATGAAGGTTACGGTCCGATGCATCCAGTAGGCGATAATAACACCCCGGAAGGTCGTGGTCAAAATCGTCGTATTTCATGCAGTGTAAGAGCTAAGTAATAAACTAAAATGATTATTTCTGAAGGGGTTTTCGCTTTGAAACCCCCTTTTTAGCATATGATAGTAAAAAGTTATTTAAATCTAGGTTCAGCATTAGAAATGTTGACACGATTAAGAAGCTATAATTCAATATTATACAAATATTTAAAATGTCTTCTCATTCGTTTCGTTAATAGTTAACGAGACATCTAACACACTAGAATTTTCGTTCCTCACATTCTATCGCGTTATTTGGTTTTAACTCATATTCCTATAGTGACTTGAACAAAACAATATTTTAACCTAGTTACAAACTTCTACTTGTAATTTTACTAAAAAGTAGGAATCATGAATTTCATTAAATGGCTTATTTGTTTAGGTATCATCTTCATGTATCACTTTACAGAAGCCCAAATTTTTATCAATGAATTAGAATCAGACTCTCCTGGTATTGATGATAGAGAATTTATAGAAATAAGAACGATTCAGCCTAATACCTCACTAAACGGATACATTCTTGTATTTTTTAATGGTAATGCAAGTTCTTCAACCGCTAATCTAAGCTATTATGCCGTTAGTCTAAGTGGTATTGTTACTGATCTGAATGGCATTGCTACTATTGGCAATAATCTAGTTTCGCCAGTGCCTGATTTAATACTTCCTGATAATACGATTCAAAATGGAGAAGATGCGGTTGCCATTTACCAAGCATCTATAACCGACTTCCCAGAAGGCACCTTAGCAAATACAACAAATTTAATTCATGCTTTGGCTTATGATACCAGCGACCCTGATGCTTTAGTATTAATGTCCTTACTAGGTATTACTTCTCCGCAAATGGATGAAAACCAAAACGGAGCTTCAGCAACCGAATCAATACAACGTAAAAATGATGGGACTTTTGAAATTAAAGCGCCTACGCCCTGTGCGATGAATGATGGTACAGGAATTCAATATAACGGAATTTCGATTTTGGCAGCTACTCAGCATCGAGATGAAGGTGATACAATTCATATTACTTTTACGACTCAGCAAAATGTGAACACTAGTCCACTTACATTTAGTTTTACGCTAAACAATGCTGGCGGATTCACAAATTCTGATTTCACAGGCAACACAAACATCACAATACCCCTTGGAAGTAATACCGCGACTACAATTATTACCACCCTCGATGATGTGTTGAATGAAGGAGATGAAGTACTAAAAATTAAGTTTGGAGCTTTGCCAAATGGTTATAACAGACTTAATGACAATTTAGAAATCCGAATCGTTGATAACGATTATACCATTGACCCATGGGGACCGCCCAACAACCCTACATTTGGCATAGTTAACAGCACAGCTCCCACTGGATATTATAGTAGTATTAATGGTTTATCAGGTGCTGCTTTGAGGCAGGCTTTGCAAGATATAATTGCTGATTCCACGATTATTCAGGCACATTGCTATGGTGATATGTTTACAATTTTAAATGAGGCCGACCATCACCCAAAAAATAGCAATCAAGTTTGGCTCATGTATACAGAAACACCCCGCGCCAAATTAGATTTACAAACTACAGGTATCGGCACAGATAAATGGAACCGTGAACATATTTTTCCACAATCTCGAGGCGGTTTTAGTAATGGCACCAGTGATATTCCAGATGGCATTAATGTGTATTTACCAAGTAATGCCAACGATTTATTAGCTGGGCATGCCGATGCACATCATTTGAGAGCGGAGGACGCTACCGAAAATAGCTCACGTAGCAATAGAGATTATGGGCAAGATTATAACGGACCCGCTGGCAATGTTGGGAGCTGGAAGGGTGATGTAGCTCGTGCGCTGTTTTATATGTGTGTGAGGTACAATGGATTGAATCTTATAGCAGGCAACCCGGATGATACTACAAAATTTGTCATGGGCGACTTGGATTCTCTTTTAGCGTGGGATATAAGTGATCCCAAAGACGATTTTGAAATGAATAGAAACAACTACATCTATACTTGGCAAAAAAACAGGAACCCATTTATAGACTTACCTGATTTAGCAAGCTATATATGGGGAGGCAATGTTGGTCAACCTTATGAAGTAACCTTAAGTGTTGCGAATAATTTAAGCGATGTCTTAAAAATATATCCTAACCCCACAAATGGTAAATTTTACCTCGCTTCGGAAAAGTCTCATGTAATTGAAGTTAAGTTCTATTCGATGTTAGGGAAATTTGTTAAACAGTTAAACGACATCGATAACGGACCTATAAATATTGATTTGCCAGAGGGGATGTATTTTTTGCATATTAAAACGAGTAAAGGGTCTACAGTAAAAAAACTTCAAATTTTCTAACACTTCTTCCTTAGATAACGTCATTAACATTGAAAAAATATAGAATTGGAACCAGAATAGAATCGCTCTAGCAATTTTAAGTATTTATCAAAACATAAAATATTATATTTACGTCCTCAAAACACATTTAAGAATGAAAAAAGTTTTACTCCTCCTCGCATTTATTGTTTTTTCTTTTTCAAAAAATACGAAGGCACAATGCGCGTTCACAGATTTACAAAGCTTTGGTACAATTTATTTATTCGAATATAACTGGGTTCTTCCCTTGATATATACACTAGATAGTGTAGCCCTTGATTATGGAGATGGATTCGTTGAAATTATCTCAGCAGCCCAAATACAAGCCAATGGACCAGTTTCTATTTATCCGTACACTAATCCAGGAACTTATAATGTTTGTATTACTCAATATCTTTCATTCGCTGGTGGAGGGCCTGTATTGCCCAATTGTGTTTCATGTACTACTATTAATGTAATGCCTCCCCCTCCTTGTTTTGGAACACCCCTATTTTCAAGCACTACGTCTGGTCTAACAGCTAATTTTACTGATTTGTCTTCTTGTCCTACATGCCTTTTTACAGATTGGACATGGGATTTTGGAGATGGTTCTTTCCCTTCA
>JBIIJE010000119.1:0-7580 GCA_044234005.1 Chitinophagaceae bacterium
CGATTTTAGCAGAGCCATTGTGTATACAAGCCATGGATATTTTAAGAAGGAACATCTATTTTTAATTCCGTTTCTCATTGGAATTAGCCTATTAGGTAGTTACATCGGAAAACTTATTCTCAAGAAAACTTCTGAACAAACTTTTAGATACATCGTATTGAGTGTAATTATTTTCACCGCACTTTTTCAAATTATAAAACTCGTAAATACTTAATTGATTCGGCTACTTAAAAAATGGACAACAAGGATTAGCGAAAAGTCTATTTAATATCTATTTGCCAAGGCATTTGTGCTAATATTTGATTTTGATGATTACGTAATTTTTGAATTTCAACATAGGCAGCATAATCTTGCCCCAAAAATCTTTTTACTGCTGCTTCTTCGCGCTTCTTACCTGTTATGGTTGACATTATTTCGGAGAATTGATCACGCGGTTTAGGATACTCCACAATGCTATACTCATTTAAGTTCGCGAGATTAGCAGCACTCTTGATGGCGGTTTCAGTATTACCAAATCCATCAATCAAATTCAATTCCTTAGCCATTTTCCCGCTATATACATGACCTTGTGCTAAATCTTCTACTTGTTGCATGGTTAATTTACGTGCATTGGCTACTCGGGTTTTAAATAAATTGTAAGTTGTATCCAAATAGCCTTGTATCCATGTTCGCTCGACTTCTGTCATAGGTCGAGTGAGATTTGGGAAATCTGCAAATTGTGCCGTTTTAATTTGATCATTCGTGATTCCTAATTTATTCTTCATCATGTCCCCAATATTGAATAGAACCCCTACTACACCAATGGATCCCGTTAAAGTGTTTTTATCTGCTAAAATACTATCGGAAGCACAGGCCATGTAATAACCGCCACTTGCTGCATAATTACCCATGCTCACAATGATAGGCTTCTTCTTATGCAATTGTTCCAATTCATGATAAATAACTTCACTTGCTAATGCGCTACCTCCTGGTGAATTGATACGTAATACAACGGCTTTAATTTTTTCGTCGCGTGAAATTTTACGAATATCACGAACCATATCTTTCGAAAAAATCCCTTCACCACCCGCACCACCTTCACCATCACTAATCGAACCAGCTGCATAGAGTATCGCTATTTTATCCTTTCCACGATTAGCAACTGTTAGCGTCGAAGCATATTCACTCATCGAAACAAAACTAATTTTCTCCTTTTCTTTCAAGGATAGATTTTTCTTTAAAATATTCTCTATCGAATCGGAATAAATTGCACCATCTATCATTTTCGAGGCTACGGCATCCTTTGGAAATTTAATCGCCCCATCATTTGCCATCTTAGCCAAGATCGCTGTATCAATGCCAGATTTTTGTGAAACCGCTTGTAAAAATTCAGCATACATATCATTCAATAATTCCTTTAATTGGAAACGATTAGGTTCTGAAAATTTATCGTAAGAATACGGTTCATGCGCTCCCTTAAATTTACCACAATGAAAGGCTTCTGTTTTAATATCTAATTTATCGATGGTACCTTTAAAAAATTGAGCGTTAATAGCTAATCCTTTAAATTCCATGGCACCAGAAGGATTCAAATAAACTTTATCACAAGCTGTAGCTATGTAATAAGATTTTTGATCACAAACTTCACCATAGCAAAGCGTAAATTTTTTAGATTCTTTGAAATCAACAATCGCTTCGCGTAACTCTTCTAAAGAAGCCCAACCATTGTTACTCATACTGAGCTTAATATACATACCCTTTATCTTATCGTCGGTTTTCGCTTGCTTAATAGATGCCAGAATATCATTTAAACCTGTTATAGATTGTGGTTCTCCAGAAAGAAATCCGAATTCATTCTCCTTGCTTTGTTCGAGTATATCATCGCTCAGATCAATTGTAAGTACCGAATTAGAAGAAATTGAATCATCGCTACTTGCTGAAGAAACTGCACCAATTATCGCGAACAAAATAAAGAATAAAAAAATAAAGGTAAATAAGGCTAAAAGGCTAGCGAAGAAATATTTAAAAAATGCTCTCATAGTAAAAATATATTATTATTGTGACCAAATGTAGTTATTAATACTAAGTTTGAGTTTATGAATTCGATAAGTGGTGTATTTCTAATTATAGGTGGTAATATAGGCGATAGATTGAAGTTTTTAGCGCTGTGTTGTGATTGGATTGAAAAAGATTTAGGCAAGATACTCCAAACTTCCTCAATCTATGAAACTGCTGCTTGGGGTAAGCAAAATGAATCAGCTTACTTGAATCAAGTTATTGAAATTGAAACAAACTTATCACCCTGCGAACTCATGAAAGGTTGTTTAGAAATTGAAGAAAAAATGGGGCGATTGCGTGAACAAAAATGGGCTGCAAGAATTATAGATATTGATATTTTACTTTATAAAAATAAAATCATTAAAGAAAATCACTTACAAATTCCACATAAACATTTACATGAAAGACGATTTGTGTTAATTCCATTATGCGAACTCATCCCTCATGCAATTCACCCCATTTTACAAAAAGACATGAATCATCTGCTTTTACATTGTGAAGACAAACTTGAAGTAATAAGATTGGACTAAACTATTACTCCTTCTTCATTTTCTTGTCTTTCTTTGGCTCATCTTTTTTTGACTCATCTTCCTTTTTATACGCGACTTGCTTACGAAGCTTATCAAACTTCTTGTTATCCCAATTAATTAACATGTAAAAATAATCTTTCACTTTATCAGGATTTCTTCGAGTAAAATCATGAAATTGACCATACAAATCTTGGTGAAAGAGTGATATAAGAACATAACAATCTAAATATCCAATCTGATTCATAGCACGAGCAAAAGGGAAATATTGCTTACCACTTCGATCCAGCATACGCTTCCATGCAAACACTTCTAGGTATTTCTCTCGTGTTTTCTCATTGGGGCGAACAAGGCCTGCGGTATCAAAATAGCTATGTACGTCATTCTCAGCTTGTTGATAATGAACCCAAGGTGATTTTTCCACAGCAGCAATTTCTACATAATTTTTATTAGTAGTTACAGGATAAACTGAGCGTTGCAGCCATTGTGTTTCAAAACCTTTTCCAGACTTCGCAATAATTCGTTTAAGAAAATTCATGTAGTCATGTTGCGGATAAATAGCAATTGCTTCAATCATCAACGATGAGGCTTCAAGAAATTTGCCTCGATTATAATAAGCTTCAGCAACTTTCTGAAATGCATCTGGCAAATTGGGGTTTAATTTAGTGGCTTTCGTAAACTGTAGAATTGCTTGCGTATCTTTTCCCATCCTAAAATAGGTGTCACCCAACATCAGCATACATGTGTAATCATGAGGAAAGTCTTGTAAGAGATCTTCTAAGAGTTTAACAGCTGCAACATAATTATTTTCTGCATAAGCCTCAAAAGCAGCTGATTGTTTATCTAAGGCTTCATCTGTATTTAAGGTACTGATACTAATTGTATCAACCATAAACTCACGCAAATACAATGATGCTGAATCAGCATACTCAACCATTCTTGTTGCTTCACGCGAATTACGTATTAAATCGTTTTTATAAGCATCATAAGGTATCGAAGCAAACTCTCTTAGAAATTTCATTTTCTTTCGTAAAGCTTTACTGTCTTTACTATTACTTTCTACTTTCGAATCAGATAACGCTTCATCTGAATCACTATCCGATTCATTCTCGTCTTTAAAATCATTAGGTTCTTCATCTTTTAACAAACTTGAATCTATCGTTACAATCGCCTCTGTTTGAATAGGATCCACTTCCTCAATTTTTTTTCTCCTTTTTGGTGTATCTTCTTCATTCGAATTTCCATTTCGCGCTAAACCATGTGACTGTATAATTTGGATGACTAAGGCTGTATCAGATTTTGTAGAATCGCTTTTTAGTTCATGAAAAATACCTGCTGAGTCTGAATCTTCCATGACTTGCATTTCTTCTCTGGCGGATTCTAATTTACGCAGAACTTGGCGTTGTAATATTACCAAGGCCTCATAATAATAATAATCATTAGGGTTCTGTTTAATGAGTTCTCTAATTATTTTTTCTCCATCATAAATTTTATACTGATTAAAATATTTTTTCGCTTGTGCTAATTTTTTCTGGTTTTCTTCAGGAATTAGCCTATCCACTTTTTTCTGCGCATAACATGGAGATATTAATAAACATAACAGTAAAATTCTTAGCAGCATTATAATGAGAATAGGTAAATGTAAAAAATAAAAACAAATGTCATTGCAAACACCTAAAAAAACAATCAGCATTACAAATGTTGAAACGATTCATACTGATTGGAATTTTGTAACATCGGTTGGTATTATTGTAAACTTCCTTAGTTATCAATATCATGAGTACAAGCAGACCAATTTTTCGTTCCTCAAATTGTTATTAATAAAACAACCATCAAATTTATCCCGTCAAATTTCCTCAAGATAAAATTTGGCTTGAGACACAAATCACATGGATATAACAAGCTAGAATTTTAGTCCCCAAATCTTATCAGCAATTTTGGATTAACTGAAAGACAATGAATGACCAACTTAGGTCTATCAAATTTGCCTAGACTATCATTATGAAAAAGGTATAATACATTCGCCAATGGTTGCAAATATCTTTTATGATTACTGTTTTAAGTGCAAAAAAATGATTAACCGCTAAACTACCTTAATATAGTCAATGAACACAGATGACATCATGATAGTACCTTTTTTATTCAAAGCATTGTAGCAAGTAAAAGTTTTAATGTAAGATAAGGCCTAAGATTTGAGGCATATAAAAAATATTGAAATCTTAGCCAAACTTTTATCCGTTGTTTGAGCACAGACAAATTTAGTGATAGAACTAGTAGCTTCATGTGCGAATTTGGATAAAAGTGGTCTCGTCATGAGTGACGAGATGGAAAATGAAATAGGTAACTTTACGGATAATCACACAAAAAAATGAACAAATTTTCGTATTTTTCAGTATTAAACTAAGATCATAAACTATGATAAAAATTAATGCTAGTTAACTTTCCAGCATTTTTATTGCTTGCCAGCCTTAATTTGATTTTCTTATCTTTCTTACGTAACTCAATTTGTTTCCTTCAAAAAGCTGCACCATATATAAACCTGCGGCACAATCACGCAAATCTAATTGATAATTATTCGCACCCTCTTTAACTGAAATAGGTACTTGTTTTAACAAGCGACCAATTATGTTATAAATTTTTATATTCGCATTTGTATTCCTGAGTGAAACCAATTCAATACTTATTCTACCCTCTGTTGGATTAGGAAAAACATTAAATGAAGCATTGAGTTCCTTTTCAACTACTTTTTGAATCACTACTACATTTTGTAACGAACTAAAAGTTGAAAAGGTGGTTGCAGCGCTGCAGCGATTTCTAATTTTGTATTCATAAGTTCCATTCGCTAAGGCACTGGTAGTAAATGTATTTAACGTACCAGGAATTAATGCTGCAATCCATGAACCCGACCCGACTAATCTATACCAAATATTGTACTGCCCCACTCCATTTATTGATGACCAAGTGAATTTAATTTTTTTTATTGGCAAATTGACTGCGGTTAGAATGGTTGGATTATTACAAGGGGCACTCCCTGTGACAAAGGTAGTCGTAACACTATAATTACTCTCCTGACTGCACGATGAAAATAAGGCTTTAACCCTCACTTGATAGGTAGAGTTGGCAATTAATCCCGTTAAGTTTGCATGGTTAGAAATTGTCGTCACATGAGACCACGTATTTGTGTTGTTTACCTTATAACTTAAGATATAAGAACTCGCACCTAGTATTGTGTTCCAATTAACTTGCGCAGTAGAAGCGGTTGTGATAATCTGGGTATTAATTTGAGGTGCATTTGTATTTATACCTATTATATTCGCATTTGCACTTGCTGAGCAGCCTGCTTTATTCGTATAACTATAAGTAAATGGCATAGGTGTGGTGCCACTGTAAGGATTCGTAACACTAAACACACCGCCTGAAGGAGTCCCTGACAAAGTGACGCTTGAATTTGGACAAAGTAAGGCATTACTAGTAGCCACCTTTGGACTCGGAAGTATCACTAAATCTAGTACTTCAGTCGTGCAAGCTGCTACTTGAGTATATGTTCCCGATGAAAAATAAGTTTGATGATTAACACTCCAAATGAATGAATCACAAGCGCTTACATAAGTTGTATTCTTACCAATTATGTTCTTCGCTAAAATTTGAAAAGTATCGGTCAAAGTTGGGCAAGACAAACCACAGTCGTCAACTGTTGTGATCGAAATAGTATGAGTGCCCAATGATAAATTATCAATGCGAAATGGATTAGTGGAAAATGGAATACGCTTAGAGTCATCCATACTATAATTTCCGCTGACAATTTTTCTATTTAAATTTACTTCTAAAGCGCCAAATTCGTTGCTGCAGATGGCATGGCTGATTCTTTTAGTGAACGAACTTGAACAAGAAATAGCTGACGAACTTAAAGAATAAGTAGGTGAAGTGAAGGTAAAATTACCTTGGGTGACACATAAATTACTAGAATTAGACGCACCATTACAAAAAGCTGTTGCACAAAAAATTGAATTTGGCGAACTTGAAAGTGACAAGGTAAAATCTGTACACAAATTGAAATTTACGGTATTCGTTAGAATTACATGAAACCCGGTTAGCCAATTTTGAGTCAGCTGTGCGTTATATTTACTTGGCTTCTGTGTAAAAAACAGAGTATTCACTTTGCTTTGAACAGAAGGAACTAAATTGGCGAGGACACTAAAACTGCCGATTCTGGAGGTATTCACTGTTAATCTACCGCCATTCATCACTGCAGGATTGTAAACAAGTGCGCCTGACAAAGCTGATATGTCGAAAGTTGTACTTCCTGTAATTTTAAATTGCATATCAAACTCAACTTTGTTCGGTGCTGTCAATTCTATGTTATGCAATCTTGCTGAAAGCTGGATTCCTCTACAATCATCGGCCTTTACATCGTAAATAAAGACGAATGTTGCTATAATCATAAATACTAATTCTCTTGAAGAGATATTTTTCATAAGCTTTCAAACTTTGCTTGTTGAAATTCGGAATAAAGTTAAACCTCTTTTTGAGAGTGAGCTATTTTATTTGTCGCTAAATTTTTAATGAGATGTTTTTACAGCGTCTATAAATTGGCTTGCTAAACAAGTCATAAATATTTAATATAATGGTGAATCGAAGAAAGATATAAAAAATTTCTACGGCAGATATTCAAAGTAAAAGTGATATTTCTGGCGAATGAAAATAGGCGAGAAGCAAATGCATGAAATTGAACTACTCATATCGAAAAGTTTACATTAAACCCAGATTCAATGCTAGAAATGTTGAAACGACTAAGAAGCTCTAGTTCAATATTTTACAAATATTGAAAACAACTACAATTCGTCTCGTTAATAGTTAACGAGACATCTTACACGCTAGAATTTTCGCTCCTCAAATTCTATAACGTGATTTGGATTAAAGGCAACTTTCCCTCTTTTTAAGAACCGAAGTGTAATTCTTGATTTCCAAATTGTATAAGAAGCCCTCGTTTAACGCCCCATTACATGATGATTTTTT
>JBIIJE010000120.1:0-7574 GCA_044234005.1 Chitinophagaceae bacterium
ATAGAATTGATACCACTCTCCTCTCGATGGACGAGATAAGCTGTCTATTTCAAGTTTATTTTTTCACATAAATACTTTCATAAACACTACTATATTTTATTTTCCAAAAAAGATTGTTCTATATTGTATTATTATTAGTTTAAGTTTGTAGTTATAAAATCTTTTTATTATGAGGAAACTTAAACTTTTGCAAGCTAAATTCTCCGTGGCTGTAATAGCAATGGTGCTATTATTTGGTGCTCACAAGCAATCTTCGGCCCAACTTTCTTTTAATACTGGCACTGGTGCTGATGGTATATACAACGCCACAAGCAGTACTACTCTTATTGGAGGTACTTATAATTTCACCGATTTCACTATACAGCCCGGAGTGGTTGTTACAGTGACTGGAACTACACCCCTTATTATTCGTTGCACTGGAAGTGCTTTGATTGATGGACAGTTAACTGTCAATGGAGGAAATGGGTCGGATGGAGTCACTTTTTCAAGTGCAGGAATTGGTGGACAAGGAGTTTCTGGTGGTGGTAATGGCGGAAATGGTACTTATTCAAATACTGAATTAGGAATGCCTGCACAAGATGGAGTAGGCGATGGAGGTGTTGGAAATAAAGGTAATGCTTGGAGCGGCGGCGGCGGCGGCGGATATGCTAATGTTGGCGGTAATGCAAGTGGTGCTTCTAACGGTGCAGGTGGGCCAGCATATGGGAATGTTGCGGTAACGAATCTGCCAGGAGGATCTGGTGGAGGTGGCGGTTCAGGTGGTCTTAGTTGTGGTTCTGGTGGCGGCGGTGCTGGTGGTGGATTAGTTGTTATCAATGCGGCTACAAGCATTACCATCAATGGTTCTATATCAAGTAATGGGGGGAATGGAGGTTCTGATGGTGTTGGAAATTGCGGTGGCGGTGGTGGTGGCTCTGGCGGAACCATTTGGTTAGCTTCTCCATCTTTTGTGCATAATGGCTTGTTATCAGCTACAGGCGGTGCCGGAGGTGCTTCGACACTTGTAGGTTCTCCATATTTTGGATTGGGCGCAGCGGGCTCCGAAGGTAGAATACGTGTAGACTATGATGGGCCAACTATAACTACCGGAACTAATAATCCAGCAATAGGGTTTCATTCATCTATCGTGAATATTCCATTGCCAGTTTTAGTAGGCGCTTTCTGGGGTAAGCAAGACAATGAAATAAATGAAATTAATTGGCAAAGTACAAGTGAATTGAATAACGATTCTTATCTTCTTCAATTTAGTATAGACGCTTTAAAATTTGAAACTATTTCTACATTAAAAAGTAAGTCGATCAATGGCAATAGCGAAACTTTACTTGATTATACTTCTGTGCATAGCAATCCTGTCACTGGGCATAATTATTATCGTTTGCAGCAGATGGATATAGATGGTCGTATTCAACAAATTTCTGATGTAATCGATATCCTAAGAGATCGAAGAGGCAATACCCTCAGTGTATTTCCAAATCCTTGTCAACAAGAATTTACATGTAGAGTGCATACAAATAGCGATAATATGTTCACTATTCAAATGTTAGATTTACATGGTAATACCATCAAGGAATCTAAACTAGCTCCCGTAACTGGCCAATTAACTTATAAGATGAATGTGGCTAATTTGCCTCATGGAATATATATCCTTCATGTGTTTGATGGTAATGGCTTTTCAATGAAGCAGACTATCAATAAGCAATAATGCCAATTTAAAGCACTTTGCAGACGGTTTCAGATATTCTATTCTTTGATTAATAAAAGTTGAAACGCTAGATGTTACAGAACAATTTATTGATCTATAACATCTAGCATTTTTAGTTTAACCTTTAATTTTCATTATCACCTCGCAACTGTTTCTTTAATGATTATCCGTAAAGTCACCTATTTTCTTTTCCGCTTTTGCCTTGCCATCTCGTCGCTAGTGAGGAAATATAAAAATAATTTCATCACATTGGATTGCTTACATATGATACGTTCAAGAATCGAACTATGGTAATCAGGTTTGCGATTCATCTCATTAGTTTGTCAATAGGATATAGCTATTGAGAATATGGTACTCTTAAGCGGCAAATAATTTTAAACATATCTTAAGCAACTTATTTTTTTAAGTTTAGGATATTCGTTTAAATCATAAAGCAATAGAAATTAATATAAACTCTCGCATTGGATGACTGATAAATATAGCATTAAAGACGAAGTGTGCGACGCAAGCTTGTTGAAGAAAGTGCTGAAGCTGATGACCAAAAAATTAATCGCCTTGCTTCATCAACTCTTCTATAATTTCAGCACTGACGCCCGTGAATGAGAACCCGCCATCATGAAATAAATTTTGCATGGTGACTTTACGTGTTAAATCACTAAACAATGTGAGACAATAATTAGCACACTCTTCAGCGTTGGCATTGCCTAAAGGAGACATTTTTTCGGCATAATGGAAGAATGCATCAAATCCTGCCACACCACCACCTGCTGTAGTTAAGGTCGGAGATTGAGAAATGGTGTTTACACGAACTTTTTTTGCTTTGCCATAATGATAACCAAAACTACGTGCGATACTTTCTAGTAGTGCTTTCGCATCCGCCATATCGTTGTAGCCAGGGAAAGTTCGTTGTGCGGCAATGTAAGAAAGCCCCACAACTGAAGCCCATTCATTCAAGGCATCGAGTTTCATGCACGTTTGTAATGTTTTGTGAAATGAAACTGCTGATATATCAAGGGTTTTTGCCAGATTATCATAATTAGTCCCGGTGTAAGGAATATTTTTTCTTACGTTTGGACTCATACCAATTGAGTGTAAAACGAAATCAATTTTACCACCTAATATTTCCATGCTTTTCGAAAATACATTTTCTAAATCTTCTACCGAAGTGGCATCTGCGCCAATAACTACCGCGTTACCGCATGCGGCTGCTAAGTCATTTATTTTTCCCATACGCAATGCAATGGGTGCATTACTCAAAGTAAATGATGCGCCTTCTTCATGGCATTTTAATGCAATTTGCCAAGCCATTGATTTTTCATCCAATGCACCAAAAATAATTCCTCGTTTACCTTTTAAAAGATTATATGCCATCTTGAATATGTAGTTTTAATTGGCTAAAGTAAGCATCTAATTTTAATTATAAAAATCATACATGTATTATCGGAATTCTATAGGGTTTCTTCCATTTTATTTAAAAGCAATTGCATGTCTTCGATATTCGTAGCAGGGAAATTGGCGATGCGAATTTGTTTGTTTTTACCATTTCCGTATCCATTGCTTATTACAAGATTATTTTGCTTTAGTTGATGAATAAGTTCGCTTGAATCAAATTGTGTGTCAAAAACACCAACTGTTTGTGAGCGAAATTTTGGCTCCTTCACAAAGCAAGAAAGCTTGTTTTGATTGGCGATAAAATCGTAAAGTAATTTGGCTTTATCATCTATGTCTTTTCTGATTTGTAGAATGCCTACGCGATTCATATCTTCCGCTATTTTACCTATAATATAAATAGCAATTACATTGGGTGTTGATGGGGTTTCGAATTTTTTGTAATTCGTATAGTAGGATGCCAATGTATGATGAGCACCCTGCATAACCTTAGCTTCTTGTAATTTTTGTGCTTGCTCTCGACACTTCTCATTCACTATCCACACACCTAAGCCTGGCGGCATTCCGAAAGCCTTTTGTACTGAAAAAAAGGCACTGTCTATACTATTAAAATCGATTTGACTGTAGGGTGCAATAGAGACTAAATCAGTACAAAGTAATTGATGCGGGAATTTATTTTTCAAGAGACTGATATCTTCAATGGGCAATGTGACACCCGTCGAAGTCTCATTTTGAGTGGTACAAATTAGTTCATTATGCTCTACTATTGCTGCTTGATGAATATCAAAGCCTTCACCTTCTTTTACTAGATAAGCTTGTGCATGTTTTCCTAAAGAAGTTGCGAAATCATAAAATTTTTTCGAGAAAGCTCCATTCACAAAATGAAATGAAGATGTTTCTACTAAGTTCAAAATCATTTTTTCCCATACTTCTGTTGCTGAAGCTGCGAAGAAAATTGCATGTGTGGATGGAATATTCATTAGTTGGCGCAACTGCTCGTCTGTATGTTGATATATTTTACGAAAACTTTCTGAACGATGATTGATAGAACCTAATTGTAGTTCCATCGCCTTTTCTAGGTGTTTTTGATAGCTTGGATAAAGTTGCGAAGGTCCTGCTGTGAAATAGATAGCTTGCATACCAGCAAATTTACTGTTTCAAAAATTTATGCGTGTAAATATTTATGCTTGATTTTATTTGCCACTTTTTAATCCAACCCCAAAAATTAGAATTGACTAGCTATACGATTTAGGTTGCGTTTTTTGCGATATTATGTATCATACCCTTAAAAATAAAACCATGAAAGGGTAGAACTGAATACCAGTATAATCTTCCTAAAATGCCGAGCGGCCTGAATGTTGCTGTTTGTGTAAGGTATTGATTGTTATCTATTTTAAACTCAAGCCATGCTTCGCCAGGTAGTTTCATTTCGGCGTACAAGAGAAGTCGCTTTTGATCTTTTTCAGCAATCATTACTCTCCAAAAATCTAGTGCATCACCTGTATTAAGTTCAGTATCGCTTTTTCTACCTCTTCTCATGCCAACTCCACCTAATAGCTGATCTAAAAAGCCTCTAATTTCCCACAGCCATGTGCCATAGTACCAACCTGTTTTTCCTCCGATAGCCCAAATCTTTTCTAATGATGAAGCTTCATTTTCTAACTTAATTGAGCGAACTTCTCTGAAACATCCGTTAATTGGCACTTCAATAAATTTTGAAAATCCAGTACTGAAAATGTTACTTGTTTGTGCATCCTTCCAACTTGATAATACTTGGTTTTGTTCTATTTTATCGAAAGCAAATTTTATCGCCGTATCATAATTGATGAGATTTATTCCAAGCATAGTAGATAAAGTATTGGGTTGACAAATAACTTCAATTTTCATACTATTGACAAGGTTCTTAGCTAAGGCATATGATGTAGAAGTAACAAAGTATAGCCAGTATGATGAGATTAGTGGTGTCATAACTGGCACAATCAAGATACTTCTTTTTAACCCGCGAACTTTTGCAAATCGAAGTAGCATTTCCTTGTAAGTCAAAATATCTGGCCCTCCAATATCGTAACTTTTGTTATATGTTTCTTGTCTCCCTATTACACCCACTAAAAACTCAATTACATTTCGTATGGCAATGGGCTGACATTTAGTTTTTAACCAACGCGGTGTAATCATAAAGGGTAATTTTTCTACCAAATCACGTATGATTTCGAAAGAGGCACTACCAGAGCCCACAATTATTCCTGCTTTTAATGTCGTGAGCATGTACTTTGAACTTGATAGGATATGCTCGACATTTTTTCTTGACGACAAATGTTTTGATAAAGTATTAGAATTACTAATTCCGCTTAGATAAATAACTTGTTTGGCATTTGTCTGTTCAATACATTTTTTAAAATTTATTGCACATATTTCTTCCATAGTTCCAAAATCGCCGCTTTGTGTTGACATTGAATGAATCATGTAATAAGCCAAATCTATTTCCGTGGGAATTTGCGCTAAGCTTTCTTTATCGAGGAAGTTAGCTTCAATAATATAGATATTTGGAGAATTGTAGTTTTTAATGCTGAATCTTCGTTTATCTCTAACACAACAAAAAACTTCATGACCTTTCTCTAATTAGACAGGCAGTAATCTTTTAGCAATGTATCCTGTTACACCTGTTAAAAGTATTTTCATGAAGAAAGTGTTTTTAAAAAAATCATCGCATTTTGTAAATGTAATTTTTGTTTTTTTTCTGGCATTTTATCAAATGTTCTGACAAGCATACCTAACCTTGGATTTTGTAAGAAGAAATCTCTGTGGGTATGCATAAATCTCCAAAATAATCCATCCCAAATTGTTTGCCATTCGTCTTTCTTATAGTCACTCATTTTCATTAAATAATTACTACCACTAATATAAGGTTTTGTTGCCATTAAACCACCATCTGAAAATTGACTCATGCCGTATACATTAGGTACCATGACCCAATCATAAGCATCTATGAAGAGTTCCATAAACCATTGATAAACTTCATTCGGGTCAAATTCGCATAATAGCATGAAGTTTCCTAATACCATCAAACGTTCGATATGATGACAATATCCAGTTTCCAAAACTTTCTGAATGGTACTATCTATAGGTTCTATTCCAGTAGTTCCGTTCCAAAAAGAGGATGGAATTTTTCTTGTAAATTTCCAATAATTTTTGGTGCGCTCTTCGGATCCTTTCAATTCGTAAACTGCCCTTATAAATTCTCGCCAACCTATGATTTGTCGAATAAAACCTTCTAGCGAGTTTAGTGGAATTTCATGATGGGCAGCATAGTTCAGCGCTTCATCGATAATATACTGTGGACTAAGTAATCCAACGTTCAACATCGGTGTCAACACACTGTGATGTAATATATTTTCATAATTAACTATTGCATCTTCGTAATTACCAAATTCTGCAAATTTTGAGTCGAAAAAAGTATGCAACCAACTTTTGCTTTCTATATGAGTTGTTGGATAAACATAATTACTATCCAAGTTTCCATAGTTATTCGGAAAATGTTCTAATACATAGGTTACGGCTTCCGAATAAAATTCGTTTACAGGTAAGAATTTAGTTTCAGGCGGTTTTTTGGCTTTTGGATATTTCAAACGATTTTCAGCATCAAAAGTCCATTTGCCACCGGTTGGTTTTTTATCTTGTTGCAATAATATATTTCTGCTTAACCGTTGATGTTTATAAAATTCAGACTGAAACATTCTTTTCTTATCTGAAAAATAATTCGCAAGTTCTTCGGAGGTATTAAGAAACAAAGAAGACTGATGCTCAATTGTTGCAATATTATATTTTGAAGTAACTGTTTTTATTCGTTGTTCAAGCCAATAATCAGTTGTGTTGATATATTCAAAGGCATTTATTTTTAATGTTTTTAAGTAAGGTATTAATTTTCTAATATCTGATAATTCATTGTTGGACTCAATATAGATGACTTTTATTTTTTTTGATTGCAAATAGCTTTCATAAAATTTCATACTGGCTCTGTGCAAAGCAAGTTTTCGCTTGTGAAATTTATATTGCTTGAAGTAAAGCCATTCTTCAATTAAATAAATGGTGTCACAATTTTTGAACAAGACACTTTGCTCAAATAATTGATGCGGGAAAATGATGCCTATATTATTCATGTTTTATTTCTATTCATTCTACATTTATCACTACAGTATTTTACGTCTTCCCAAACTTTTTCCCATTTTTTTCTCCAAGTAAAATTTCTTAGACATAACACACAAATTTTAGTCGGTAAATTACTTTTTTTAATTCTTTGCATATCAAGCTTTTCTTTGCTTTTCGGATTTTATGGCATTGGAGGAGTTTACATGTTTTTCTAAAATTCGTTTTCCCTCTTTTTTTACTTCTTCATTTTTTCTATAACTCCAAACTACTTCACTAGCTGCGTTGCGACTGGCTTCAATAGCTATGATGGGGTTTGGATAGTCAATTCCTATTTGAA
>JBIIJE010000121.1:0-7547 GCA_044234005.1 Chitinophagaceae bacterium
ATCGATGCTAAGCGGATTGGCATTGATTAAATTTCCATAACGCCTTCCATCCGTAGTAATGTCAGTATTCAACTCAGTAAGTAAGTATGCCGATTTGGATGAGTCTCGTAATTTAATTGGCATTTTATAAGCGCCCCCTAAAATGGTTCGCGGTGTATTTACTTCCGAACTGCGTGATACGATTTCATTGCCCGTTTGAAGCAATACTTGTTTTTCAGCTTCCGTAAAATTGAAAGACCAAATCGTGTGAGTGGTAGTAATATCTCGGAAGGTTGCGCCGAAGCGCCATTTTTTGTAACTGGCTTGAGCGCCTAAATCAATGCCAGCACCCCAGGCATTCGCTAAACTGCCGATATTGCGATGAATAATTTTCAGATTACCACCTACGCTCATATTTAAATCTTCGATGTGCGAAAGTTTTTTGATAGTTATAGGCTTGGCGAAAGTAATAAGGCCTGCAAAATCTTGTGAAGAAATAGCTTTTATTTTCGAATAATCGACCGAACCGTCAGGTTGGATTAAATTAATGGTATAAGGAATATCGTCAATCGCATATCGAACTAAGGAAAAACCAATATTTCCTTTTCTGTTGCGCATCGGGAAAGCTGCACCAATATAATCGTACTTCGCAATACTGCTGAAGTATTCCGTATGCATGTATCCAATCTGAAAATCAGCTCGCATCAAACTTAAACCTGCGGGATTGGCAAAAGGAGCTGTTACATCATTCACCGTCGCTACTTGAGAACCCGCCATACCCATACCACGTCCACCAACACCTAGATTTAAAAAATCATTTACATATTTACGTTGTTGCGCTTGAAGACTTTGGGTAAGTATTACAAGACTCAACAAAGAAAAACTAATTCTTCCAATCATAATTTTTAGGGGTTGATTGCATGCAAAACGCATTATTTTAACAAAAAGTATAACAACCTAACAAAAATATTAATTTTAAACTATTTAAACTATTGGTTTTTTTGGGTTCACGTGCTTTTTTTATCATTTTTGCGGCATGATTAATTTGATTGAAGAATTGAAATGGCGTGGTCTTATTCAAGATATAATGCCAGGTACAGCAGAACAATTGCAAAAGGAATTGACAAAAGGTTACGTAGGCTTTGATCCGACTTCTGATTCATTGCATATAGGGAGCTTAGTACCAATTATTTTACTTATGCATTTACAAAAAGCAAATCATCAGCCTTATGCTTTGGTGGGCGGAGCGACAGGCCTTGTGGGTGATCCTTCAGGGAAATCAGAGGAGAGAAATATGTTGCCTGTTGAAACAATCAGACGCAATGCAGAAGGTATCGAAAAGCAATTGCGTAAGTTTTTACATTTTGACACATCGAAACCGAATCATGCCATACTTGTAAATAATTATGATTGGTTTGAGGGAATGACATTCCTAGATTTTATTCGAGATGTTGGAAAACATATTACAGTAAACTATATGCTCAGTAAGGATTCAGTGCAAAAGCGTTTAGAAACAGGTATGTCCTTTACTGAATTTACTTACCAACTCGTTCAGGGTTATGACTTCTACTATATGTATGAGAAATTCGGAGTCAAACTGCAATTTGGAGGTTCAGACCAATGGGGTAATATTGTTACGGGTACAGAGTTGATTCGTCGGAAAAGCAATGGAGAAGGTTTCGCCTTTACAGCCCCTTTACTAAAAAAAGCAGATGGGGGTAAATTTGGTAAAACAGAAAGCGGCAATATATGGTTAGATGCTTCAAAAACATCGCCTTACCAATTTTATCAATTTTGGCTGAACGTGAGTGATGCAGATGTCGAAAACTATATCAAGGTTTTTACCTTTATAGCACCCGAGGAAATCGATGATTTAATTAAAGTGCATAAAGAGAATCCAAATTTGCGAACTTTGCAAAAACGTTTAGCGCAAGAGTTGACAGTTTTGGTTCATTCCGAAGATGATTATGAATTTGCGAAACGTGCTTCTTCTTTCTTGTTTAGTGAACAAGCAATGGATGAAATTCGGAATCTTTCGCAAGCTCAATTTTTGAATATTATGCATGGCATTCCACTACATGAAATATCAAAATTAAGTATCGAGAATGGAATAGATATCGTAACACTATTGGCAGAAAGTGGTATTATGCCTTCGAAGGGTGAAGCGCGTAAAATGGTGCAACAAGGTGGAATAGCTATCAATAAAAATAAAATAAACGCGATTGATGCCATAATCACAAATACGAATGTCATGCATGAGAAATATATCATGGTTCAGCGGGGGAAGAAGAATGACTATCTAATTGAAGTCGTTTCATAAAACCATGACAAGTATTGGGCTACTTTCAGACACACATAGTTATTTGCCTGAATCGGTTTTTCATCATTTTAAAGAGGTAGATGAAATATGGCATGCGGGTGATATAGGTAATATTGAAGTAGCGGATGCTTTAGAAAAATTCAAGCCACTGCGAGCTATTTGTGGAAATATTGATGGGCATGAATTGAGAGTTCGCTACCCCGAGCATTTAATTTTTGAAGTCGAAAATGTAAAAATACTCATGATGCATATTGGAGGCTATCCGCCAAAATATAATGCTGAAAGTAAGTTATTTATTCAGCAGCATAAACCTGATATATTTATTTGTGGACATTCGCACATATTAAAGGTAATGCCTGATACCCTCAATAATCTTTTGCATATAAACCCTGGTGCATGCGGCAAACAAGGGTGGCACAAAGTTTCAACCTTAATTCGATTTGAGATAACAGTTGGTAAAATTCATAAGTTAGAAGTTATAGAGCTGAGTAAGATGTAAGGAACTCATTCAGTGCTACTTTATAGTGATTGCTTTTGTGGGTGAAACATTGGCTTGATAGATGGGTCTAATCTGCAAATCACATGGGTATAAACACATTTTATTACATTTGATTTATAATAAATATCAAATGCGAATCATTTTCCTTGCTTTTCTTAGTTTCATATCAATATCTGTATTGGCTCAAGAAGATATTAGCTATCAAAAACCATCACCCGAAATATTGGCTTTGGCCGATTATGAACGAGCCCCGAGTGTGCTCATTGATGACAGGAACGAGTATATGGTGATGATTTATCGGAACACTTACAAAACTCTTGATGATTTGAGTCAAGAAGAAATCAAATTAGGAGGCTTGCGCGTTAATCCAAATACGAGCATGTCATCTACCATGAATTTTATTACTAATATGAAAATAAGAAAAGTAAAAGATGTTCAAGCGCAACCAATACAAGTAAGTGGATTGCCAAAGAATTGTAAAATTGCTTATTTGGCTTGGTCGCCCGATGAGCATAAAATTGCCTTTACAAATACAATTTCTACCGGTAATGAACTATGGGTGCTCGATTTAGCAAGTGCAACGGCCACGAGAATTTGCGAAGCGAGATTAAATGCTTGTATCAATTCCCCATTTTCTTGGCATCCGAATGGTACTCAACTATTAGTTAGGCTTCGACCTGAGAATCCAAGTAATTTATTAGACCCCAAGAAGGAAATCCCATCTGGACCTATTGTTTCAATAACAATTGGTAAGGCATCGCAGAATCGGACATTTACAGATTTGTTGAAAAATAAATTAGATGAGCAAAATTTTGAGAATATAATCACGAGCGAATTGTTTCTTATAAATCTGCAAGGCGAAAAGAAATTATTGAAGGATAAAAATTTGTTTATATTCTCATCGTTTTCGCCAGACGGGAATTATTTGCTTTACTCTATTGTTGAAAAACCATTTTCTTATCTTGTACCCTATAGCAGATTTCCGATTAAAACATTTGTATTGGATACCAAAAGCAATTCAACTAAAATGGTAAATGATTTGCCATTAACAGAAATTATGCCTAAAGGTTTTTCCGCTGTGCGAAAAGGAAAGCGCAGCATGAATTGGCGCAACGATAAACCCGCTAGTTTGAGCTTCGTAGTTGCTCTTGATGAAGGCGATCCTGCTATTAAAGTGTCTTTTCGGGATGAACTATTTTCATGGGATGCCCCCTTTACAAGTGAGCCTTATTCAATTTGCAAAACAGAAAATCGCTTTGAAGACGTCACTTGGGGCAATAATCAACTGGCGCTAGTTAGTGATTCATGGTATGATACCCGAATGACACAATGTTATGCAATTAACCCAAGTAATCGAGACATAGCACCACGCATTTTTTTTAAACGAAATTATCAAGACGTATATAGTGATCCTGGTAATTTTGAAACAAGAAAAAATAACTTAAATAAAGATGTGTTGGCGATTGAAAAAAATAATCTCTATCTAATCGGTGATGGCTTTACCGATAAAGGACAATTTCCTTTTATTGATAAATTAGACATTACTTCTTTGAAAACTACACGCATCTATACCTCTTCGCTTAAAGATAAAAAAGAAAGTATTTTGAGGATGCTTGATTATCAAAATCCATCTATGCTTGTGATGATAGAATCGAAGAATGAATTTCCGAATTACTATATCAAGCAATTAGAGAAAAAGAAAATTTCGCAGCAAATTACATTTAACGGAAATCCATTCCAAAGTATCGCAAACGCATATAAAAAAGTTATTAAATATCAGCGTGCAGATGGAGTTGCATTGTCTGGTACATTGTATTTGCCTGTGGGTTATGATACGAATAAGAAAGAAAAATTACCCTTATTAATCTGGGCTTATCCCGAAGAATTCAAAGACAAGCAAAGTGCCGGACAAAATAAGCAAAACTCCAATGAATTTACATTTCCCAATTATGGCTCTTTCGTGTATTATATCACACAAGGTTATGCCGTTTTAGACGATGCTTCATTTCCAATTATTGGTGAGGGGACAAAAGAACCGAATGATAATTTCATTGAACAACTCGTATCAAACGCACAATCAGCTATACATGCAATTGATCAGTTAGGTTATGTTGATACTAAAAAAGTAGCAGTAGGAGGACACTCTTACGGCGCATTTATGACCGCTAATTTGCTTACTCATTCTAATTTGTTTGCTTGTGGTATTGCCAGAAGTGGTGCATACAATAGAACACTCACGCCTTTTGGATTTCAATCGGAGCAACGTAATTATTGGGATGTTCCTTTAGTTTATAATGAAATGTCTCCTTTTTATACAGCCAGCAAAATGAAAATTCCTATCTTGCTTGTACATGGCGAAGCGGATAATAATCCGGGTACTTTTACTTTACAAACTGAAAGATATTTTCAAGCATTAAAGGGATTAGGGGCCAATGCAAGAATGCTTATTTTGCCTAAAGAAAGCCACTCTTATGTTGCTAAAGAAAATATTATGCATTTGTTGTGGGAGCAAGAGCAATTCTTAAAGAAGCATTTGAAATAATAGTCGGTTCAAATATTCAGGATAAATTAGTATTACAACATTTTCTAGCTTTTCTTTGTAAGCTAGTCTATTATAAAATCTAAGCGCATGTTTGCCATTGGCGAAATAAATACATTAAGAATACTGAGATCAACAAGTGTTGGCTTATACCTTGGCGATAAAGATGGCAATGATGTATTATTGCCTAATAAATATGTAAGTGAGGACTTTAAGATAGATGATTTGATTGATGTTTTTGTTTATAAAGATTATGAACAAAGATGGGTAGCAACCACTTTAATGCCTTTTGCTAAAATTCATGAGTTCGCTTATTTGCGAGTTCGTGATGTATCGCAGCATGGGGCTTTTTTAGAATGGGGACTTGAAAAAGATTTATTTGTGCCATTTCGTGAGCAACGCATCAAGATGGAATCGGGTAGGCGCTATGTAGTGTATATTTATCAGGACGAAGAAACGCAAAGATTGGTAGCAAGTACCAAGTTGAATCGTTTTTTAAGTAATGAAGAATTGTCGGTCGCACCAGGTGATAAGGTCAACTTGGTGGTGATGGAAACAACGCCTCTTGGTTATAATGTCATAATCAATCAGCGGCACAAAGGTTTAGTCTATCACAATGAAATTTTTCAGGAAATTGAAGTAGGAGATCGCTTAGAAGGTTATATAAAATTGATTCGTTCAGAAGATAATGGTATAGATGTGAGTTTACAACCGAAAGGTGTAAAGCGCTTGGAGTCGGGCGCTCAGCAAATTTTAGATGTATTAAAAAAATCGAAAGGCTTTTTGGCGCTGCATGATAAAAGTGAACCTTCAGAAATTATGCGTATCTTGAACATGAGTAAGAAAAATTTCAAGAACTCTGTTGGAATTTTATATAAACAAAGAATCATAAGCCTTGCAGCTGATGGTATTCGAATGATTGAAACTAAGTAGGTATTCATGTTAAAGCTGATAATTAGAATTGGATTGATTTGCACAGTATTGTTATTTATATTACATTTCACAATCAATTATTTATTTGCACATAAACTAAATAATCAACAATTACACATTGAGTTTGGAAGATCGTGGATTCATCGTGGTTTGTATGATAATAAAATTGTGTATGAAAATACAATTGCGGCATTAGATAGCGCATCAGAATATAGCACGATTCATGGAATAGAGCTCGATATTTTTTATATTGATTCTCTGTACGATTTTGTAGTAACCCACGACATGCCAAATAAATTTGGGTTGCCGATTTTAAAACTATCTGATGTCTTGCAACGCTATCAGGGTAAATGGAATTATTGGCTTGATTTGAAAAATTTGACGGATGATAACAAAATTGATATTAATAAGGCGATGAAGCAATGTTGTGAGAAAGCCAATTTTGCTAATTTAAATTTATTGTATATCGAGTCGGGTGAGGCTGATGCCTTAGGATATTTGGCTTCGAAAAAATGGAATACGCTCTATTGGATTCAGTTTAATAGAACTGAAGCTTGGAGGCAATATCTAAAAGTAATGAAGATAAAAACAGACTTTATTTACTATAATTATAGCGCGGCAAGTATTGGTGAAACTTTCTTTGACGAAGTATATCAAGATTATTTTCATCAAATGCCAAGTTTTGTATTTCATATCTATGATAGAGCGTCTTATAATCGCGTTCATTCTCATGCCAATGCAAATGTTTATTTAATGGACTATATCCCAAATTCGAAATAAGCATGAAGGGTTTTTTAGTAAAGTATTTAGGCTTTCGTTTCATAATACTCCTTGCATTACTGCAAGTCCTGCGCCTCGTATTTTATTTTTTCAATCAATCAAGTTTTGATTTGCCAATAATCGGCTTGATTCAAACTTTTATTTATTCCTTTTTTTACGATTTTATTTCAATCGTTTTTTACCTCATTCCTTATTTTGTTTTACTTTTTTCCTTCGGTTTATTTTCTTGTATAAAACGTTGGCAGGTTTTTTTGTTGGATGTTTATTTTACCCTGATATTTTTATTTATAAGCATCACAAGTATCAGCGATATTTTTTATTACCGATTCAATATGCATCGCTTAAATCTAGAAGCACTTCAATTATTGAAAGATTCAAGTGCGGGAGTTTTGCAGTTTGCAGTCACCCATTTTACGGTATTATTACTTTTCGTTCTGGCATTTGTTGTTTTGTTAGTCTCACTGAAATTTACAAGAGTCAAACAATTTCCGATACAG
>JBIIJE010000122.1:0-7542 GCA_044234005.1 Chitinophagaceae bacterium
TTGGTGGTGCTACCACTCAATTTTTACTAACGGGTTTGACGCCTAATACCATGTATGATGTGAGAATTAGAAATCGTTGTAACGGTGATCCTACATTTTCACCTTTTGGTCCAACTTATACATTTGGAACACCTCCTCGAAATGGCAACGGAGATTTAGCGATTGAACCTTTGATAAAAGTGTTTCCAAACCCAACTACGGATGAACTATTTATTGAGTTGAATTTGGATAAATCTGAAAGGGTAGAGTTTAAGTTACTTGATATTACAGGTAAGCTCTTGAAGGAAATGAATACGGATGCTATTATGGGTTTAAACAGCATCAACATGCGAATGAATGAATTTGCAAAAGGAATTTATTCCTTACGAATTCATTTCCCAAGCTCTAACGCATCAGTGGTTAAAAAGATTACAAAAGTAGAATAGAGAAACGGGATAATATTGATTGAGGCTTAAGCTAATTTATCGCTCTTCAATTTATTTTCTCGAATCGTAAAAAGCTAAGATTCCATATTCGTATTTATTATGAATCTTGTATCACTTCGCTTTGACATGCTTGAATTTTTCGCGAGACTTTCATCTCAGATTTTGCAGCTTGCATTTTCAACTGCAAAATTTGTTTTGAACACACCATTGTTTGCTCCTATCCAAACAAACGCTCATTATCTTGGAGCATGTTATAAATTCAATTATTTAATAAGCCATTGTCAATCGTATAATTAACAAGTAGCTTTACTTGTGCTACAATATCTTGATGGCAAAAGATAAGGTATAAGAAGAATAGAGAATTTTGAAACTTCTTGTCATTGGCTAGCATAAATTGATTCAAATAAGTAATTTCTGTCCAAGCCACACCTAAAATCTTACGTTACCTTGTAATTTAGAAACTATCATTGTGTAAATCTTCAAATTCTTACCTACATTTGCGCATCTTAAAATAATTGATATGGGCGTTTTAGTGAATAAAAATAGCAAAGTAATTGTGCAAGGCTTTACCGGTACGGAAGGCACTTTTCATGCTACACAAATGATTGAATATGGTACAAATGTAGTTGGCGGTGTTACCCCAGGTAAAGGCGGAACTTTGCATTTAAATAAACCAGTTTTTAATACGGTAAATGATGCAGTAAAAGAAGCAGGTGCTGATGTATCAATCATATTTGTGCCCCCTGCATTTGCAAGCGACGCCATTATGGAAGCCGCTGATGCTGGCATTCAAACTATCATCTGCATTACGGAAGGAATTCCTGTATCCGATATGGTTATCGCCAAAGATTATATAAAAGATAAAGGTTGCAGACTGATTGGACCTAATTGCCCAGGCGTAATTACGGCCGATGAAGCTAAAGTAGGTATTATGCCAGGCTTTATATTCAAGAAAGGGAATATTGGCATTGTATCAAAATCTGGAACTTTGACTTATGAAGCTGCTGACCAAGTTGTGAAAGCAGGTCTAGGTATCACCACCGCTATTGGAATTGGTGGCGATCCAATAATTGGTACAACCACGAAGGAAGCGGTGGAATTATTGATGAATGACGACGACACGAAAGGTATCATTATGATAGGCGAAATTGGAGGTGGTATGGAAGCAGAAGCTGCTCATTGGCTTAAAGATAATATGCGTAAACCAGTTGTTGGTTTCATTGCAGGACAAACAGCTCCGGCAGGAAGAAGAATGGGACATGCAGGCGCTATAGTGGGCGGTGAAGATGATACAGCAGTTGCTAAAATGAAAATTATGCGAGCTTGCGGAATTCATGTAGTGGATAGTCCAGCTGATATTGGTAAAAAAATGGCTGAAGTATTAGTTTAATTTTATTGCCAAATTTTACGAGATTTCATTTATAATTTGAAACTCAAACTTGTTGCCGCATAGATTCATATTTCTGTGTAAAGATTCTGTCGTTGGACTCTTTGATATCGTTTCAGCATTGCTAATACTGAATCTGGGTTTAAAATATTTACATTCTGTTTTTTGTCGGTTTCTCAATAAATAGCTTGTAAAAGAGGAATCTTTTTTATCACGACAATAGTAATGTTTTAATTTCAAAGGTCTGATTACATTCATACAGGCCCGTTTCGGCTTGCAAAAACTATTGTCTTATACCTATGTGATACAAACTTTCATGGCAACATAAGAGTAATTAGAAAATGTGAACGGGAATCGATTTTGCAGTTTGTATTCTCAACTACAAAATTTCGGTTCAACTACAAAATTTCGGATAAATCAGCTGCTTGACTTGTTCGGCTTTCGCCCTCGCCCTCGCCTTGCGAAGCAGGTTGCGAAGCCTGTGTTGAACAACAGATTGAGCATGGTTCTAAGAATCAGCTTATAAGTAAGGTATTGGGTCAGAGAATTACCTTAAATTAAATTGGTAGAATCCTTAACAGTCACAATGACATCTTGTTATTTAGAAGGAGAAAAAGAGGGAATAAATTAAGATTGATTCAGGAATGAGAATTAGGCTTAGCAATTCTCATTATGAATTTGTGGACCCACCTGGGCTCGAACCAGGGACCCCCTGATTATGAGTCAGGTGCTCTAACCAGCTGAGCTATAGGTCCAATGAAAGTAAAACTTTCGGAGCGCAAATGTAGGAAAAAAACTAACAAATTGCTGTGTTCCTCACCTTTTTTATTCTTCAATGAAAAGTATTGTTGGAGATGTACGTAAATTGCTGTTAGATTTGAAGAGTTTTCTAATTCAGCTATAATTGAACCCAATGTCTCAAAGTCTTAATACCTCTCGCATAGATAGAATTAATATTCTGCTTTTAATTGGATCTTGCTTCTTTGCCTTTATTATTCCGTTCGAATTGTTTCTGTTTGCTTATGCGATTTTAGGTCCTTTGCATTATTTAACTGAAATATCATGGCTACACGATAAAAATTATTACGCAACTGATAAGAGGGATGTGATTTTGTTACTAGTTATCTCTTTGTTTCTTGCGATTATTTATTTGTTTTTTAAATTGAATGTGGACGCACTTGCAGCGTATATCGATTTGCAGAATCTAGCTAAAGTGCAAGGACATTTAATATTTATCGCATTCGGTAGTTCATTGTTTTTTACATTTATTAAAAAGCCTTTAATCAAATGGATTGGGGTAGGATGCCTCTTAGTATTAACTATTGTATCTAATTATCTATTGGCATTTTTTACGATTTTTTTGCCAACACTAGTCCATGTATTTTTGTTTACCTCTATTTTTATGTTGTATGGGTCCTTAAAATCGAAATCAAAAATGGGTTTTCTGAGTGTCGCATTGCATCTTATTTGTCCATTCTTATTATTCTATTTATTTCCATCAAAAAGTGCTTCAAGTAGTCAGGCGATAGATACTTTTATGAATAGCGATTTTGCTGGACTTAATCAATATCTATATAAAACATTTTTCTTCACCAATGATGGTAGCCTCACTCAAGATGGATTTATAGGAATGGTTAGAAATTCGAAATATGGTATTGCAATTATGCGTTTTATATCATTTGCTTACCTGTACCATTACTTAAACTGGTTTTCAAAAACCGAAGTCATACGCTGGCATCAAGTGCCGAAACAAAGATTTATGATTGTAATCGGCGCTTGGGTTGTGTCGGTAGTCTTGTATTTGATAGATTACAAACTTGGATTTCAATGGCTTTACTTACTGAGTTTCATGCATGTATTGTTGGAGTTTCCACTAAACTTTAAATCCTTCGCGGGTATTTTTCAAGAGCTTGGCTTAAAACCTAAGATGGCAGCTAGTTAGAATTTTATCTACAACAAACCATTATCTTTCATCTGAATTTTAAACGCTTTTAAGAATAATGCACCCATGTTTTTGTGTGGTGGTACATAATCATTAAATTTATCTTGTAGGTCTGGGGTTTTCATTAATGCGCTCACTTCATTCCATAATTCTATCCAATTAATATCCTTGCTATTTAGCAAACGACTATGAATTGCACGTAAAGTTGGATCTGTAACTAACATAGTACCTGTTTGTTTACTAGATATAATATGCGCATCTTCCGAATTGTCGAGTATGCTTGATAAATTATGATAACCACCACACGAACCAAGTACAATTAGCTTGTTATTTTCTGTAACTTTTCCAAGCGTTGTCGGTAAATGATAGCTATGTCCACGATGTACTAATACACTTGGCTCTGTGTTATTAGTTTTTAAAAAAGTACATAATTCATTCAATGCTTCTTCGTCTTTAGGCTCATCTAATGGGAGGTTTGCATAAATATTTAATTTGCCATTGTTAGAAACAATATTGATCCATTTTTCAGATTTCGTAATCTTCCATTCTTCAGCTTTGAAATTATTTAAAAAGCTATTGTATGATGATTTCCCATCTTCATCACCATAAAAAAATACTTGTTCGATAACTACACTATCCGCATTTTCTAATCTTTTATAAGGCATGTAGTGAATGGGAGGAACGCGCAATTGGGTTTGCAGCGCATCATCATTCTCGTTGGGATAAATAATAGAGTTACATAAGGTATGTAATAAGAAGTAAGTGATTAATCCTCTTTTATTATTTGATTGATAAGTTCTTTCATATTCAGTTCGTATTTCTTCTAGTAAATAATCAATTAGCTTATTATCGTCAATGCTACCCACAGCATCTGCTACATCTACCGCATCCTCCAAATCAGTGTCTGTATTTTTATCAATATTTTTTACGAAACTTGCCATGAGCGTATTTCTGTTTGGCTCGTCAATCGTGGTTAAGTATTGACTCAATTTGTTGTAACCCGCGCTCATACGAATGAAGGTTCTAAATTTATCCATTTTGACGCTTTGTAAAAATTCATCACCTTTCATAGGTGCCATCTTTGCTAGCATTCTATTAAATGAACCAACAAACGTGCTTGTATAAATTTCATCACTGCACAAAACCATTAAGTAGTAAACTTCACGTGCAGATAATGCCTCAAGACATTTGAAGCGCACAGGATCTTGGGCATCATGCAATTCATTCATGATGCGCACATATTCTAATGCTTGTAATTTACTTTCACGTTCAACAACCTTTTTTGACAATGGGTTTTCTTTCTGGCGCAATTCAACCAAGCCTTTAAAGTAAGAACCATTGTCAGCCGTAATAGCATTCACATCTGATAGGCTCATGCTCTCATTGTGAAGCTGATCAAGAAAAGTAATAGCTCGCAGCGGCATGCGACTTTTATCAGCAATATCAACAATTTGTTTTACGAGTGGATCTTGGCAACGTCGAACCGACTCGCGTTCGATAGATGTGCTCGTGGCGTAAGTAAGAATTAAATTAGGTTTCTTGGGAGCCATGTATGCCATCATGCTTTGAGCTGCTTTATAACGAGAAAACTCATTGAACTTCTTCATCATTTCTTCAGGATACTTTTTTACCATACCTTCATAAACCGCTTCAATGGCTGGTTGTTCATCTTTGAACATGTGCATACTGCCGTATAATGAGCGAGAAAAATTTGCTTCTATATGCGGTAAAATTTCTTCTCCTTCAAGTTGCTTCCGAAATATAACTTCAAAATTTTCAATCAAATCTCTATAATAATTCGCATCAACTTTATTTGCATCTTGATCGGCTTTGAATTGTTTTAAATCAGTCTCCAAATACATTAAATATTTAATCTTCTTCCAATGGTCTAAAGGATTATTTTCTATTATAATCTGTAATTCGTCAACACGATCTAAAATAGTTTGGGTAATAAGTTTAGATTCTGTTTTTGAACTTTTCAAGGAAATAGCGTTGTCTTTTTTACCATCAAATTCGTCACCAGCGGTTTGAAGTAAATCTATCTTATCGTGCGAATAGGCTCGATTGATTGGAATGGGCTCCCACAATTCTTTTGATTTAAATGGATCTCGATTGTCTTTTCCTTCTTTCTGAGCAAATGCTTGTGAGGCAAAGTTTAATAACAGTAAAATGATGTGAATGTGTTTCATATAAATAACTAACAAATTTAGTCTGAAATAACGTGATGCTTGAGGCATTTAGTTTACTTTAACACATAAAGTTGTTGTATCATTTTCAATATGATAATGCCATGTCTGCTAAAGCTGTAAAATATTGTTTTGAAACTAGGCTCTTCCTAATTGCTTTAAATAGCTAAAATGCGAAACAAGGGCTCGCCAAAATGTTGGTGCTGCTTGATACTCAATACCTAATTCATCACAAGTTTGTTTTACAATTTTACTAATTTGAGGGTAATGCACATGTGAAATCTTAGGATACAAGTGATGTTCAACTTGATAATTCAATCCACCTACTAACCATGAGATTAATTTATTGCTCATCGCAAAATTTACTGTAGTTTTTACTTGATGCAACATCCATTCGTTCTCTATTTTATGTTGTTCGTTTGGAAGTGGAAACGCAGCTTCTTCAACCGCATGCGCCATTTGAAATACCAAAGCAAGACTTAATCCTAATGCTGCATGCATAACAAAAAAGCCAATCAAAGCCTTCCAGAAGCCAAAAATGAAAATAGGAATAATAAAAAATAGTATGAGGTTACACAATTTACCACTCCAAAATTCAAGGTGATCTCTCAATTTCATTTGGGTTATATCGGTTGTATGAATTTTTTTGGTAACTAATTTCCAATAATCATCAAATAGTATCCAGTTAAAAGTTGTGAAAAAATAAAGTGGAATTGCATACCAATTTTGATATTTATGAAACCATCGTGGTTCTTGATGGGGACTTAATCGAAATAACGGATACTTCGCAATGTCGTCATCCAAACCATCAATATTGGTATACGTATGATGAATAATGTTGTGCTTAATCTTCCATAAAAAAGTACTTCCGCCCATCAAATCGCCACCAAGCCATGCAATGATATTATTTACACGTTTATTGTCGCTATAGCTGCCATGCGCTGCATCATGCATCACATTAAAGCCTATTGTAGATTGAATGAAGCCTAATAAAGCACATAAGATTAGTGATAAAAAAGTAGGAGGTTGAATGGAAAGAATAATTCCATACACAGCAAATAAAGAAACCAATAGAATAATGGTTTTACTATATAATTTCCAATTTCCTCTTTCTGCTAATTTGTGTGTATTAAAGTAATCTTTGATACGCTCATCTAGCAAAGTTTTGAAAGGGCGTGGATTGTTAACGAATGTAACTTTTGACATTTTCTAAAAATAAAATTGTAAATATCACGATTTAATGTGATTTCATCTAGTAAACCATTCATGTTTTTGTCGATATATCATTAACTAGATGATAAAACCTCTACAGGATCCCCTTTTCTGACTTTACCTGTTTTTAAAACCCGGGCATAAAGACGCGATTGTTGCGGAAATAGTTTTTGAGACATCCGTTTAAATTTTTTATCGGTAAATGAACTGCCAATAGTTTTACAAGGTGCTGTATAGCTGCTTATTTCAAGTATGACTTCTTTACCTATCTTGAGTCGAGTGCCGGGTACAAGATCTGAAAAAGTGGCAAAATCTAAAGTGAAATTTTCTCCAGTTGAACCTGGTTCTATGGGATGGCCTTCTTCTTGCAGCAAATGAATGAGGTGAATA
>JBIIJE010000029.1:0-24555 GCA_044234005.1 Chitinophagaceae bacterium
TCCCGCAACTTATAATTTAAATTGTTCAATAGGTTGTCCAACCAGTATAAATATGCAAGTTTCTGACGCTTGTTTAGGTGGTACTGTAGGTTCAGCAGTTGCTAACTTATCCGGTTTAACTACTGCACCTGATGGAACTTACACATTGAATGGAGGTAGTGCTATCAACTACACCACGAATCCAATTAATTTAACAAATCTATCGGTTGGTAATTATACCTTGTCAGTAATTAATCAGGACTCTTCTGGTAATTCATGCACGCCAGTAACTACCACTTTTACAGTGGGTACATCCACCTCGCCGCTGTCTAATTCTCTTACAGCAAGTGCTTGTAATAGTTATACTTGGGCGGTGACAGGCTCTAGTTATACCAGCAGTGGCACTTACACAGGAACATCAACCAATGCGAACGGTTGTCAAGTAGCGGAAACTTTAAATTTGACAATCACGCCTAATTCAACGGTTACAATTATAGATACGCATTGCATTTCTTACACTTGGCCTTTGACCCAACAAACATATAGTGCAAGTGGTGTTTATACTCATACAGACTCTTGTACTACCACGAACTTGAATCTTACGATTGTGCAATTGACTGGGACCATGGTAACTCAAACTGCAACGGGCTCTTATACTTGGCCAGTAAATAATATGACTTATTCAGTTTCGGGCACTTATACAGCACCAAATGGATTTTGTAGAGTAGATACCTTAAAATTGACAATTCTTCCGAATGCAATAGGAGACAAACAAATTATCGAGAACACATTGCTTATTTCACCTGTGCCAACGCATGATTATGTTCGTATAGAATTTGAAGTGTTGAAGCCAGCTAATTTACAGATTGAAATTTGCGATATTTCAGGACGTAAAATATTTGTTGAAAATGTAAAGGCAATAATTGGAAAGAATCACGGCGTCATGGACTTAAGTGGCTATGCTAAAGGTATATATTTAATGCGCATTTCAGATAGTTCAGAATTGAATTTAGTTAAAAAAATTATCAAGGAATAATCTCCAAGATTGTCCAAAGGCTAAAATCAATTGCTTGATTCATCAAGATACTTTACTCAATTATGATTACGCTATTTTCATTATTGCCGTAAACAAATGGATAATACATAAGTGAGATTTTAGTGGCGGGTAATACATAGCTTCCTTTGAAGACAGGCATCATAGGAATGCTAATTTGTCGAGTACCCATTTCTAAATGCTGAAAGAAGTAAAAAACCTTATGTTTGTAATATTCAACATAATCACCTTTCGCATACGTCGTATTTTTTTGTTTGATTTTCATTCCAGCGGGAATTGGTATTTCTAACATGACATTCTCACCAGATTTGAAACTTTGTATATCAATGAGCATATTTGTTTCGGTTCCAATACTCAATTTTTCTTTCGATGTGCCTTTTTGTTGAAAGTAAGTTCGTACGGAAAAATTGCTATCTCGTTTTATAGGTTGATCTATCCAATTTTCTTCGGAAGTATTTACAAAAACATCACCACCACTATGCTTTATTACATAATTCGTGTGTTGAATTGGAATTGTGAACGGGAAAGATTGACTGCTGATACTATCATTGATAATAATTTTAGCTTGAATGGGTTTACTCGTATCACTCAAGGCATCACTTGTCAATGCTTCAATCATTTTTGCTTTTGAATAAGTATTCAAGTTTTTTTCAAATTGACCTGCAAGCAATTTTTTTCTGAATAGATTTATAAACTCTGTTCCATAGCTTGTATTCTTAAATAAGCTATATGCTGTGAATAGGTCGGCTTTACTATCGTAGAAAAAATTATCTGCATAAGATTTGGCTACATTATTTTGAATACTAAGCATTACCGCATATAAATCAGATTTTGATACTTCTTCATTCATTTTCAATTTGTTTTGGTAGAAAAATATCTTGTCTGTTGTACTAATTTCTTCTGGATTTATTTTTTTATAAATCTGTTTGGCATCTTCAATGTGTGCGCCGTATTCAAGTAAAACATGCATCGCATAAATTTTATCGGATGTATTTAAGTTTTGAAAATGTTGCGTAATATGAGCCGTCGTTGAATTCGCAATATTATTCATGAAACCTTGACGTAAAGCTTGGCTACAAACTTCCATGGCATAAATTGTCATTCGATCATATTGCCCATTTTTACGCCACCAACCGAAACTACCATCATGGTTTTGCATATCGAATAGTTTTGCAAGTAAATTATCAATCTCACGCTTCGAGTCAGGCGTAATACCTAATTTACGCTGCAATTTGTCTTTTAGCAACAAGGCTTTTAATTTAGAAGCAGTTTGTTCTACGCAACCAAATTCGTATTTATTTAAATCGTTAATAACACTGATTACTTTTTCATACAAATTGTTGTTGAATATAATACTGCCTTTTGAATGAGGCGGTATTTGTAAAGTATAAGTTTCATCTTTTTCCATCAACAAACTTTGATTGACTGAAAACTTCATCGCCTTAGACATGACAGGAATTTTGTACTGTTCAAAATCCTTGTAATTAGTTTGATAAGTCAATCCACCTTCATAAATGATAGTGTCTTTTTGAAGCGCTTCAATCCAAAGGCTATCTAGGTAGTTGTTTTTAAGTGTAGCAGTTTGTTTCAATTTGGAGACACCTTGTAATTTTATTTGAGTTTGAATTTGTAATGAATCTTTGGTGAGATTCGTAAATTTTATTTTGCTTAAGGCTTTATCTCCTTGGTATAAATAGTTTGGTACGATACATGTTGTTTGTAGTGGTTTGTAAACTTTTATTTCTGATGAGTCAATACCATGCATCCACTTTCTTCCGGCTCCTATTATGTATGATTTCCAAGCTGTAATATTATCTGGCAATTTGAGCATAAAAAATACTTTACCTTGTTTGTTCGTTACCATATTGGGTTTCCAAAATCCGACATCACTAAAATCTTTACGCAGGGTAGAGGTATTTTTATTCGCTGCGATTTGTGCTATCATATCTTTTTCCACAAAACCACCATTTGCATTTCCATATTTAGCCGACATCCCGTTTTCGAATGTTTCTGCTTCATCCATCGAGCTGCTTGACAAGCTTACCTTTGCAACATCACTGACTGAGCGAACTGGAACACCATCTATCATATAAATTGTTGCGCTTTCTTTGTCTCCACCTACACTCATTGGAGCTGTGGCATTGTAAGAGTAAGAGCCAGATGACATACTCATTGGTTCGCTTGCAGAAATAGTATTCGCTGATCGTTTAATCTCGACTCGATCTATTGTTCTGTTGGTAGTTGCTTGCTCAATTAATGTCGTTCTATAACTAGTAACCTTTACTGATTTTAATTCATTAGATGCTTGCTCCATGTTTAAATCAATCCTAATACTTTTATCAACACGAACTATTACGTTACTAATAATTTCTGTTTGATAACCTGCGTAAGTAAATTTCAAATCGTAGGTTCCTGGTTTTAAAGACATTATTTTATAATTGCCATCAATATCTGATTTCGATCCACCCATCACCACATCATTTTGAGTAGCCTTGATGGTAACAAAATCTAAAGCTTCATTGTTTTGATCTGTGATTTTGCCATAGATCATGCTCTTGCCTTTCTCATATTTTTCTTCCACGATTCGAAAATTTATTTCTTCTGCCTGAATAGGTTGCAATAGGCCTTGCATGCCTAAATTATATTCTTTAATTTTTATAATCTCTTTCTTTTCCAATCCGATAAAAGCATCCAATCGGTAATAGTATTTGTTAACAAATTCGATGCCGTTCAAACGCAATGTTGTATAGCCAGGCTTGCTTAAAATAAGGGTGTATAAATGCTCGTCTTGTTTCGGAAATACTAAGCTCATTTGGTGTTCACTCAACGTAAAATCCTTTATCTGCTTACCATTCTTTAGCATGCTACAATGAACGCCGTTTAGTTTCTCTCTTGTTGACTTTTCATGTATTTGAATTTGCATCGTATTTTCTTGGTTATGTTTGGCATAAGCTTGCATGTGAAAATCGTGTTGCAAAGTTTGAAAAAGCGGTGAGCCATTAGCTGCTTCTTTTAAACTACTTAATACTTCATATTCTTTATTCGGTTCGAAAAGCATTGTTTCAAAATGTGTAGGTTTGTAACCACTCCCCACTATTTTTACTTGATAGGTGCCAGGCAAAATATCCAATATTTCAAACATCCCATTTGCATTGGTTTTACCGCCGTATTTAAATCTTCCGTTCATTTCTAAATAAACAATCACATCATGAATTGGTTGTTGACTTTCATCACTTACTATACCATGAAGGGTTGTATTATTTCGGTTAGTTTTATTAATAGCTTTAATTTTTTGAGAAGTTTCAAACGGAATTTCGTTAAATGCTGTCAGTGGCAAATCATTTAGCTCACTATATATTTTTAAAGGGATTTCTATTTTTTCTTTTTCGAAAGGTTCAGTTTTTAACTTTTGAATATTAAGGTAAAATTCATCATAAGGAAGATGTGTTTGGTTTTTTAGAACACACATTCTATTCTTATTTAAAAATAAATAGATGTCGAAAGTATCCTTTACATTGCTTTTATAATGGTTGTAAATAGGTCTATTCACATATTGAATAAAATCACAAGCTTGAAAATTTGATTTACTTATAACCCACATCGATTTTACATAGCTGCTATCTGCGTTGTCTTTCAACATAATTGTAAATCCTTCACCACCGAGGCTAGATCGGTAGCTTTGGTAGAAGTTTTCTTCTTCTTTAATTGCGATGGCTTTGGCTGTTTTGGGTTGGTATTCGAGTTTAGTTTCAATAGGTGTAGGTGCAATTGTGTCCATCACGAGTAGTTGTACTAAGTGAGCATTGCTCAAATTATTTTCTCGAAAATGCATAAACGCACCTTTTATCGGAGGCATTTTTTTGGGAATGAATTCTTTGAGAATAGCATCGTAATGATAAACTTCATGGATGCCTGGTTTTAGGTTATGTGAGGTATTATTTACTTTTAATTCCACGGAAGTAACGTTTGTAAATGGTCCTTGTACAAAGTAATTATCCCCATCAATGTTTAATGATTTAATGGTATAGCTGCTGTAATAGTGTTGTTCGTAATTTTTGTTGCTAGAAACTACTTTAACTGAATCGGCTTGAAACATATTTGTAACCAGTAAGGTTTTATAAAGAATTTCTTTCTCATCATTTGTAGGTTCGAGTATGCTAAGTGAATCGCTTTGTTTAAATCTGCTTTGTTGCTTTTTAATACTATCATAATTAATTCCGAATAGTGTTTTATGATAGTCTTTTAATTGTATGTCTTTTATTTCATACAATTTGTCGAAGTATCGAAAAGCAATGGTGTGCTTGCCTGAACTAGCTGCAATAGAGTAGGGTTTGTTCTGATTTATATCACCGATAAATACAGGCTGACCATCTAATAATATGTATTTAGGTGCATACATATTGTGTTTATGTGTTACGAAGATCGAAAATTCTGGTTCTTGAGTTTGCTTCTTGATGTGAATTTCACTTAACTCATTCTTAGGGTATTTATGCTGATAGTACTCATTTTTGTAGAGATTAAAACGCTTGAAGTGCTGGCTATCTAGGCTAACTTGTAAGCTGTTAATCGTGTTATTAAATGTCGCATAATCATATTGCTTTACCGGATTGATATCAACTTTATTTTGATACTTTGCAGGCACTTCAATATAAGGTATTTGTATTTCTTCTTCGAAAGCTTTGTTTATGGCATAAGCTGCGATATTGATATTTTTACGAGGCTTGTTGTGAAAATCTTTGGCAGTAATTTCTACAGTAAGAGAATCTCCTGGCAAGGCTTGCCTAGGTATTGTGTTTTCGAAGTGCAATTTATTTTTTTCTGGTACATATTTTATTTCATAAAAATTTTGTTCTAGACCACTTTGCAAATTGGTACTAAGCAGAATTCTGTATTCATCCATTGATTTGTCAAGTGCGGTAAATGCGAGTTCGCTATTTTCTCCGAATGCAACAAGTTTATTTTTTTTGTAAATTTTATAATGTACCGGTTCTAAAAATGGATACTTAAAGGATATTCGTATACTATCACCTGTTCTTTGACCTTGAACTTTTGTTATCTCTAATTTATTGTAATTGATCAAGAGGGGTGTTTTTAGAGAATCTTTATCTATCAGAATGGCTTGTGTTTCGAGCTCTTGGAGTTTGTAATGAAATGGGGTAGTAATTTTCGTTTTACTAATGGTGTCAGTTCCGTTTAAAGTGATAAAGAAGTAATTGTTAGCTGTATCTTTCCCGTTGTATAAGTTTCTAACATGAATTGAATCTTCCGCTTGGTAAAATAGTCGATTTTCGGCTTGGCAATATTTAATGAAAGATTTAGCAAAAGCTTTTTTCTCAAAAGTAATTGGGTCGGTAAATGTTGCAAGCAATGTATATTTTGCATTCGCATTTAAAAGTTGATTAGATGGAATTTTTATTTCTATAAAATTATCATACTCAAGGGTGGTATCTAAACTATACCATTCATTTTTTTTCTCACGAGTCAGGGTGAATGTGTCTTGCATGATATTCATAACTTCATCTATACGTAAACTGACATGCAATTGTGTTCCTTGTAATGGAAATCCATTCATGTCTTTTGCTGAAGCATATATTTTCGCATCATCTCCTGCATATAATACTTGGTTTGGCAAATCAATATCATAGGTGTTCTTGTTCAATTCATATTCTTCAAGTTTGAATTTTGTTGAGTTCAAAAATGTTCGACCTCTTTTCTTGAAACTCAGACTTACATTATAGTATCTATCAATTTTTAAACTATCTGGTATTTTCCAATCGAAGATAAATGCGCCGGGAGTTCGCGGTTTGATTTTTTGAGTGAGTGTGTAATAGCTGATAGGATCATAAATAGTTAAAAAAGCTTTTTTTCTAAGCGACCCCCCATTCGTATACTTAAAGAGAAATGCTTTTAAATGCAATGAGTCTAGCACTTTGTATTTTGGCTTGTCAAGCAGGATATACCCTGGAGAGCTATAAGTGCCTCTATGCTCATAAGGATTATCTGATACTACTGGTTTGCTGCCTTGTGTAAGAGAGAAAGTATGTGAATAAATTTCGCCTGAATAAGATATCTTCAAAAGTATCTTGAGTTGTTTAATATCAATTTCTTTTTTATCAATTGCATAACCACCATAACCGGCATCATAATTTATAGGTTTATTTTGAAGGGTTAGTTTTGCATCTTTTAAGAGTTTTTTATTTTTTTTATCCCTAAGAAAAATTATAATATCATTGTCAATTACTTTTGTTGTAATTAGAAATGGCATACTTGTATAAAAAGAATAATGAACTAAATTGTCGTTGATGTTGGCAATGATAAAATGGCCATAGGGTAAAGTATCAGTCTTGAATTTTGTCTTCGGATATTCTCTAAATTTATTTGTATATAATTTGTTAGCATCTAATACAGTTCCCGCTTCTAGTATTGATTTCATATGTTCATAATCTAGCTTATATACATAGGTCATGGTGTCATAATTAATCAAGGCATTTACTTTCTGTGCTTTTACGCTATTCGTGCTCAAGAATAGGAGTAATAATGCAGTTAGGTAGAAGGAAGTATGTTTCATAAAATTTGTTTTTGTCAATCTCAATTTAAAGTTACAATGTGTGTTTCAACGAAAAAGACGCTTGTGGCGAAATTAGGATTCTTCGCGATGAGTTATGCATGAATATGAGATGCAGTAGTCGAATATATTTCATAATTTAATGAAGTATTCCTACAAGAAGTTTCAATTTGAATTGAAAGCATCTAACTTCGTTGGTAAATGCAACGATTATTTACTGAGGAAATTGATGTCAATAAGAATTGGCTTCCCTACGATGGTACAGTAAACTATTTGGGATGTATACTCTCTCATGAGCAAGCAAATTTTTATGAAATAGAATTGATGCATAATATCGAATGGCGAAATGATGAATCTCTTATCTATGGTAAATTAATTACTACGAAGCGTAAAGTGGCTTGGTATGCAGATGAACCCTTTGATTACACTTATTCAAATATTACAAAGCAAGCATTGCCCTGGACACCTGCTTTATTATCGCTGAAGAAGGTTGTTGAGGAATATGCTGCAGAGAAATTTAATTCATGTCTGTTAAACCTTTATCATACGGGCGATGAAGGTATGTCTTGGCATAGTGATGGCGAGAAAATGTTGAAGAAGAATGGTGCAATCGCTTCTATGAGTTTGGGAGCAGAAAGGAAATTTTCGTTTAAGCACAAAAAGGATCAAACTAAAATTGATATGCTACTGCAACATGGGAGTTTAATGATTATGAAGGGAGAGACGCAAACACATTGGATGCACCGATTGCCTCCAACTCGAAAAATTAAGAGCCCAAGAGTCAATCTTACTTTTCGGAATATTGTCGTTAAGAATTCCTAGATTAAGCAAGTGCTTCTAAAGCATCCGCATAATGTGCTAAACCAAAATTACGAGTTTGTGATTCCTCAGGATTCGTTACATGCCATTCAAATTCATCTCTAAAATGTCTAATAGCCGCTGCTACAGGCCAAGCAGCTGCATCGCCGAGTGGACAAATCGTATTGCCTTCAATTTTTCGTTGAATATCCCAAAGTAAATCTATATCGCTCATTTTGCCTTTACCATATTCTAAGTTTTTCAGAATTTTATACATCCAACCTGTTCCTTCACGACAAGGTGAGCATTGTCCGCAGCTTTCATGGTTGTAAAAATGAGCTAATGACATAGTATGACGCACAACGCATTGGTCTTCATCCAAAACAATAAAGCCCCCACTTCCCATCATAGAACCAGATTCAAAGCCACCATCCGCTAATGATTCGTAACTCATGATACGAGTTTCTCCTTTCGCAGTTTTCAATAATAAGTTGGCTGGTAAAATCGGAACAGACGAGCCTCCTGGAATACAAGCTTTTAATTTTTTGCCATTCGGAATACCACCACAATAAGCATCGCTGTATATAAATTCTTCTACAGAGCAAGTCATATCAATTTCATAAATGCCAGGTTTATTTATGTTACCGCAAGCAGAAATCAATTTTGTTCCTGTGCTTTTACCAATTCCAATTTTTGCATATTCATCACCACCATGATTGATGATAGGTACAACTGCAGCAATAGTTTCTACGTTATTTACTACAGTTGGGCAACCCCAAACGCCTTTTACGGCTGGGAAGGGTGGTTTAATCCGGGGGTTACCTCGCTTGCCTTCAAGAGATTCAATTAAAGCAGTTTCTTCTCCACAGATGTATGCGCCAGCGCCTCGTTGCACATATATTTCTAAATCATAACCTTTGCCTAAAATATTTTTTCCAAGCCAACCATTTTGCTTCGCTTCAGCGATAGCTTGTTCTAAAATATCAACTATCCAAGCATACTCACCACGAATATATATATAAGATGCATTGGCACCCAATGCATAAGACGATACTATCATGCCTTCGATTAGCAAATGCGGAATAAATTCCATTAAGTATCTATCTTTAAAAGTGCCAGGTTCGCTTTCGTCAGCATTTACCACCAAGTAGCGTGCAATGCCTTCGGGTTTTGCCAAAAAGCTCCACTTTAAACCCGTAGGGAAACCAGCTCCACCTCTGCCACGTAATCCGCTTTTTTTCACTTCTTCCGTTACTTCATCGGGTGTTTGAGAATTCAGGGCTTTTTCTACTGAAGCGTAGCCGCCTTTTTTACGGTACGTTTCATAGTAACGGATGCCTTCAACATTTTCGTGTTCGAGTAATAATTTTGCGCTTGCCATAGTTTACAAAAATCGCGTAAAATTGATTATATACCAATTGTAAAGGCATAAAAATTATCTATCGTAATCTATCCATGCTTTTAATAAGCCTTTCATCTGCGCGAATGCCCATAAAAGCTAGTATGAGTAATGCCATACTCGCGATTGGAACAAGAATGCCAAGGTATAATTTATCGCCCAAGAGACCAATAACTAATTTTTTTTGTTCATGACTCAAATTTGCATCATAAAAAATGTATACGGCGCATCCAATGCATAAGGCAATAATTAGCCAAATGAGTTTCATTTGTAAACTTCTATTTTTATATAAAAAAATACATCCAAACGATGATAATGCAATTAAAATTGTAAGTACGCCAATAATAAGACTGGTTCGTGCGCTTAAATCGAGTTCATTGGTTACTTGTGTAGTCGAATCAGTTACAGACTGGACACCGTAAGGAATAAAAAAAGTGAGTAAAGTAATTAATCCAGATAAGAGTAGCCACAATATTTGTTTCCTTTGCCACATAGTATGTTCATTTTATCATGCAAATAAACACATTTTCTAGATAGAAAACTAAAAATCGCAAGCTAGAAGAGATACTTTGAAAATCATAAATTAACTTATCTTCGTGGCTCAATTTTTTATTCTTGTATTATGGCAAAAGCAAAAGACACCAAGGCAAAAAGTAAAACTAAAAAGGATTTTTTTGAGCAATCTTCAATGGATTTTATCAAAAAGTACTTGGACAATGCATCACCAACAGGCTATGAAGCTAACGGTCAGAAAATTTGGCTTGAGTATTTGAAGCCCTATATTGATTCGCATATTGTGGATGCTTATGGAACCGCGGTGGGGGTCATTAACCCGGACGCCGAATTCAAGGTGGTAATTGAAGCCCATGCAGATGAAATTAGTTGGTATGTGAAGTACATTACATCAGATGGTTTTATACATGTTTGTAGAAATGGAGGAAGTGATCATCAAATTGCCCCATCGATGCGAGTTAATTTGCATACCAAAAAGGGTATTGTAAGAGGTGTATTTGGTTGGCCCGCCATTCATGTAAGAACACCACAAAATGAGAAGAAGCCAGAAACTGAAACCATTTGGATAGATGTAAATTGTAAAAATAAAAAAGAAGTTGAAGCCTTAGGCATTGAAATCGGAACTGTTTGCACTTTTGTAGACGGTTTTGAAATTGGGAACAATGGTTATTGGATTGCACGAGCACACGATAATAGAATGGGAGGTGTAATTATTGCAGAAGTAGCTCGTATGTTGAAAGAGAATAAAAAGAAACTACCTTTTACTTTATACATTGTAAATTCGGTACAAGAAGAAGTGGGCTTAAATGGCGCTACTATGATCGCAAACCGATTGAAACCGAACGTTGCAATTTGTACTGATGTGACGCACGATACAGCCACACCCATGATGAGTAAAGCGGCACAAGGTGAGGCAACATGTGGTGAAGGTCCTGTGGTGTGTGTAGGTCCAGCTGTGCATAATATTTTACGAGAGCTAATTGTTGATACAGCCAAGAAACATAAATTGAAATATCAATTGCAGGCAGTTAGCAGATTTACAGGCACTGATACCGATGCATTTGCATTTAGTAATGGTGGCGTACCTAGTGCTTTAATTTCGCTGCCATTAAGATACATGCATACAACTGTAGAAACCGTTCATAAAGACGATGTTGAAAATTGTATTAAACTCATGTATGAAGTGCTTTTGAAGATTACTCCAAAAACTAATTTCCAATATTTCTAACAGGTATTTCTTATTAAGCCAATTTTTGGAATCTTTCTATTCAGCGGCAAAAACGAATCAACTGTTATTTTGCTGCAGTCTCATGTCCTCATGTTGTAAACCGTTTAAAAGTTGGCTTTAGCGTCTTTCAAAAAACTATTCAAAATTGAGCATGAAGGAGTGTATGAACGAAAACGAATAATAGAGTACTTATCAGTTTCATTCTAGTTGGAATTTGATTGTAATCTTAAATAATTTATCCGTATTTTGGAAGAATAATTAGTAAAATGAAGCAAATTTTTGAACGAGGCAATCAAAAAGTATTTAAGAAAACAGTAAGCCAAACCGACTTAGCCATTTTTGAAAGTGGGAAAGTGCATGATGTATATGCAACTTTTGCAATTGCACGAGATGCAGAGTGGAGTGGTCGATTGTTTGTGCTCGATATGAAAGAAGAAGATGAAGAAGGCATAGGTACTTTTATACATGTCGAACATAAGTCGCCCGCATTTTTGAATGCTGAAATCATTTATACAGCAATATTTGAGGAGATTTCTGACAAAGGTGAAATTATTACATCGTTTGAAGCGTATTGTGATACTCGACTACTTGCGAAAGGGAGTCAAGGACAGCGAATTTTAAAGAAGCAAAAAATTGATGAGATTTTCAAGCAGTATCAATCAAAGTAGGAAGTGAAGGGTAATTTTAGTTTAGAATGAACATGAGCAAAATAAACATCCGCAGTTTATTCAATAAATATTTGATACCGTTACTCGTAATCGTGCTTATTCAAGGTATTTATTATTTTGGGTTAGGCTTAGATCACGCACCGATTGAAGCACACGAAATACCTGATTCAGCTAGCTATGTAAATGTAATGTATACACTATATGGGCACTATCAACCTGATGAAATTAGAACGTTAGGTTATCCTTTGCTTTTGTATTTAATGAAACAAGTGAGTTCATTTACTCCTTACCATTTTTATCAATCTGTTTTTATAATTCAGTTTATTATGTTGATTCTTGCAATTTTTATATGGATGCGCATTGCAACAAAACTGACTAGGTTAAATTCTATTTGGATTGCAATCGCGCTAAGTTTGAATCCTACTTTCATCATTTATGCTTATTCGATTTCAACCGAAATGTCCTTTCTGTTTTTTATTAGTTTAGGTTTTTATGCAGTGCATAAATTTTTATTAAAGCAAAATTTAATAAGTATTTCATTGGCAGCAAGTAGTTTTTGTTTTGCTACTTTGATCCGACCAGGATTCTATTATTTTAATTTGCTTTTTTGCTTACTCATTCTTCTTTTGTCCCTTGTAAAGTGGAAAAAATTGAGTTATGCAGTTTCCATTGGCTGTATTTATTCTTTGTTTATTTTTTCGCATCAAGTTACTTTTTTTCAAAAGTATCAAGCGTTTAAACTCAGTCATATAGATGTGATAACCCAATATCGTTATTTGACCAATCAAATCCAATGCGTGAGCCATGCCAAGAGTTTGCTTGAAAATCTAAAGACTTTAGATGCTACTGTTTCTTCACTGCCAAGCCACAATCAGCACAAGTATATGTTAAACATCAATCATGAAAATTTACATGCAAATTATGGCCACACAGGTATTGCCTTACTAAAAACTATGCTATCAAATTTTCTTACTGGCAATACGAACTACAATAGTGAAAAGCAAAATATTTTTCAGCAAAGGTATTTTGAGATTACGCGAATCTTTAATATGGGTTTTTGTTTAGCCTTAATTCTCGCTCATGTTGTATGGCTCTTTGCTTGGCGTAAACTTTTATTCGTAAGCCCAATAATTTATCTGGTCATTCTGTTCGCAGATTATTCCTTCGTCACTTCTTGTATGTCTTTTTGGCAAGGAGATCGATTTAATATGGTTTGGTTTATGCTAATTACGGTTACTCTATTCTTTTTTTATAAATTATTTTTTCGAGTCAGCGCTCATCATACGGGCAATTTCCTTCGCCCAAATATGATACTCCGCTGATGAGTAATGAAGAAGATCGTCTGCTAAATACTGCTTATCGTTTGCATGTTCTCGTGTTGAGCTAGTTATATCGAGATAGCGACATCCCATTTTCTCAGTTATCATTTTATTGACAGCATTAAATTTATCGATGGATTCACTCGTCTCAATTTTATCCTTTGTGGTATTAAAAGGAGTAAGCCCCCAATCTGGAATGGAAAGCACGATTACGTGTTGCGCATTTCCTTTTGCAAATAGTATGGCTTGACATAATAGTCCATAAAACTGCCAGGCGTATTCCTCTATGCTTCTTCCTCGATATTGATTGTTTACACCAATTAACAATGTTACCCAATCATAATCACACGAAGGTTGTTGCTGATAGATGGCCTGTGCGAGCTCATCAGTTGTCCATCCGGTTATGGCAATTATTTTATCTACGTAAATTTCAATATTAGTTTCCTGAAGTATTTTTACGAGTTGATTCGGAAAATTTTCTGCTAGAGGCAACGATTCGCCTTTTGTATAACTATCGCCAAGTGCGAGATATTTTATCATAACGCTTTAAAAGATTTTAGCAGACTTTCTATAATGGGTTCAAAGCTTTTCGATTGCTTAGATTCTGTTGTCAAATTGATGGTGTAAGCCATACTATCTTTTTGGAGAGTGTAACCATTTACTTGATAGTAGCTTTTGCCGCTATCTGGTGTAAACTCAAATTTGAATGTTGAAAATGAATGGTTGCCATATTTTTCCTTTCCAGTGTTCTCAATTTCTAAATCTGGATTTGTAATTTTTATTTGTCCAATTGTACTCGCATGATAGAGCGAATCGGATATTTTCATGGGTAATTGTTCATGAACAATATTTATTTCTTCCGCGTAGAAATCAGCTTGATTTTCGATAGGATTTTTAAGAGATAGAATCGCATTAGGATTCGACGAGTCGGGTTGAAAGCTTAGTTCCCAATTGCTTGGATATTCAAATTGGACATGATGTAAATTGGATGAATAGACTTTTGAATCATTTTTTGTTTTGTTTGATTCGCTACAACTTAGCATTGTATTACAAATTAGAAAGATGACTACAATTTCTAGAAGTATCCAAGATGGCTTTAAAAAAGTTTTATGCATATTTATTCAATAAAGGTTCAAAAGTAACGTGAGCATTTCAAAAGTCAAGTGACAATAGCCTTTACATAATCATGACTTAAGAACTTTCTCTCGTGAAATTTGATTTAGATGCAGGGTGTTGCTTCATTTTTTCACAATATAATGCCCTGAAAAGACAATATGTCATTTAATTTTAAATTATAATGCCAAAATGACTTAAATATTCGTTTGGTATTTAATTTGATTTATACGGGTTATAACAATAAAAATTAAAAACTAAAATTATGACACAGTACAGAGTAAAAAACCCAGCCTTCGTTCCAGGATTTTTTAACGCCATGGACGCATTTTTGAAAGATGATTTTACAACGCATCAAAAAGCTTTTCATCCTGCAGTTAACATTATCGAGCACAATCATCAATATGATGTGGTGTTAAATGTGCCAGGTTTAAACAAAGATGATTTTAAATTATCTGTGGAAAACGACTTGCTCACCATCAGCTTCGAAAAGCAAGAGGAGAAAACAGAAGAGAAGCCAAAATTTATTAAAAAAGAATTTGCGATCCACTCGTTCAAGAGGAGTTTCAACTTATCCGAAGATTTAAATCGCGAAGAAATTTCAGCAAAGTATGAAAATGGTTTATTAACTGTTTCGATTCCTAAAAAGGAAGTAAAAGAAACTATGGTTAAAAACATTGTTATTAACTAAGTCGTTTTTTGATTGAGTGTGAAAAGTGCCAATTCTAATTGATAAAAAGTTTTACCACTTGGAAAATTTAGAATGGATTGAAAAGTCTCGTCGCCATCCAGCGATGAGACTTTTTCATTACTGAAAAGTCATCTTCTGATAACGTAAAGCTTTCAAAGAAGGGTCTATTTTAAATGCTTTTTCAAAGTATCGTTCAGCCTTACCTGTGTTGCCCTCCTTATAATAACTCATGCCCATTGTATAAAGAACCTCCGGATCATCTGGATACTGAGCTAGTAGTTCATCCAACAAATCTCTTGATTGTTTATAACGTTGCGCATCAATATAAGTATCTGCAAAATCTAAATTTAAATTTTTATCAAACGGGGCTAATTCAATCGCCTTTTTGTACATGGCAATACTATTATCATAATCTTTCATCGACCAATAGGCATTCGCATAATTTTGATAAAAACTTTTGCTGACATTGTAGCCATTCTTTTCAGCTACTTGAAACAGGTTAACTGCATCTGAAAATTGATTTGCATTATAGCAAACAACCGCAGCATCATAGCTTTTTTGCGAACTGCTTGGATCTAAATCAAAGGCTTTTTTGTAATAACCTACGGCTGCTCTGTAATTATTCATCCGCTTGTAACAATCTCCAATTCTACTCGGTAGTTCTTTATCGTTGGGATTTAATTTATAGGCAGCTTCATAAATATCAACCGCCTTTTTGTAGTGTTCAACCTCGCTATAAGTTCTAGCCAGTTTCATTAATATTTCAGCATCACTCGGCTTCTTTTTCATTACTTTATCTGCATAAGCAACTCCTTTCATTTTCTGAGCACTCATACTATACATTTCTGCCAATCGAGTCAGGTAAATTATATTGTCTTCGTCTTGAGCTAGCATTTTTTCGTACATCGGAATCGCTAAATAATAGGCTCGTCTATAGTACTGAATATCTGCGAGTTCATGTTCGTAGCTTTCATTAAGTGGATTGGCAGCTATCGCTTTTTCCAAATGACGTCCAGCTTCGGTATAATTATCATTAGCTTTATACTTCATCGCCTTTTGATAAAATTCATCCGCCGTTTGGGCATATAAGGTTGTTGTACTCAAAACACTCATCCAAATCATCAAATGTTTGAGGTAGGAGTTTAAAACTTGTTTCTTATTAATTTGCATAACCACCAAATTTTTATTTTAATAAAATTTCTTTCGTAAATTAATATAATACTTTTTTAGAATATGTAAATAGTTGTAAAATAATATATTTAAGGATTAATTCAAATCCGAAGGTACAATTTTTTTACTAAAATAAATCACTAGATAGCGACCATCAAGGATAATTACTTGACTAAAATGCAAAATGACTTTAGGATGACTATTTCTCTAATGATTTCACGCCTCTAAACAAGCGTTTCCATCGGATGCCATATTTATCGTAGCTCATCCATATAAACCAGGCCTTACCTACAATATGATTTTCTGGAACATAGCCCCATATGCGAGAATCCGCAGAGTTATGTCTGTTGTCTCCCATCATAAAATAATAATTCATGCCAAATGTATATTGATTAGCAGCTTTTCCATCTATTAAAAATGGGTAAGTTGATGTATCCAAGGTATGTCCTTCATATTGGGTAATAACCTCTCGGTAAAGTGAAATATTTTCTTTCGTTAAAGTGATGGTTGCTCCTTTTTTAGGTATCCACAAAGGACCATAAAAATCAATATTCCATGGAAAATTTGTTGGGTCGTGTGGGAAACATTCTGATTGCGGAAAACTATCTTTTATGCCTTGCATTTCATTCAGCAATTGTATCTGCATATTCGGGATTTCACGCAATGCTTTGGCTTCCTCTTCAGTTAAACTATACAATTGAGGGTAAGAAGGGTCAACAGGTGTAATTCTGTATTCATCTTGTTGCTCGTCGCTCAAGCCTGGCTGCCCAAGCGAATTTTGTACGACATAGTTCGATTGCATAAATCGAGGCGCATAGCCAGGTTTCCCATTTATATAAAGAACACGGTTTTTTACTTGCAATGTATCACCAGGCAGCGCCACACAGCGCTTGATATAGTTTTCTTTCTTGTCAACCGGTCGGCTACTATTCCATTCTGTATCTTGCGGATAGTTAAATACCACATCGTCATATCTATCAATTTGACTAAAGCCCCATAAACGTTTATACGGTGCTTGTATCGCGGTGGTATATGATTTTACATTCAGAATAGGAATGGTATGATGCACAAAAGGAACTGCGATGGGCGTCATCGGTAAACGTGCCCCATAATGCATTTTGCTCACAAATAAATAATCATTCACCAACAAAGATTTTTCCATAGAAGGCGTAGGAATGGTATAAGCTTCTATGAAAAAAGTACGAATAATTGTAGCCGCCACAATTGCAAATACAGCCGCATCAAGCCATTCGCGTAAAATGGATTTTTTGGGTTTGGGTTTACTCTCTTTCGTACCAAAAAATGGTATATTCATGAATTTTGAATTTTAAGTGGGTAAAAGTAAGGCTTTGATTTATAACTTTTTGCTAAAATTATTCTCGAAGGAATCACAAATTGCTGCTATTTTTTTGAGGGCGGCAGACAGGCTATACACTGTCTCGTTCGATAAACAAGACCGCAATACATCTTAACCATGTACTCAGGGGTAAAAATTGAGTTAAATCCTTTCTTTTAGCGCCTAGACCCATCAATCGTTCCTATCAATATTATTTTCCTTTAATTATCTATATTTCATTACATTTGCACCCTTAATTTTTAAGGTAATACAAACTCGTCGTGGAAGTAAAGGTAAATTCTTTACCAAACACAAGTTCATTAGGATAATAAATACAAAAACAAATGAAGTTAACTCAGTTTACTTACGATCTTCCATTAAATCTCATCGCTCAATATCCAACCAAAAATCGGGATGACAGCAAATTGATGGTAGTACATAAGCAAACCGGAAAGATTGAACATAAGCTTTTCAAAGATGTATTAGATTATTTCGATGATAAAGACGTTTTCGTGGCGAATAATACCAAAGTTTTTAACGCTCGTCTTTACGGTAGAAAAGAAAAAACAGGCGCAAAAATCGAAGTATTTTTATTGCGCGAATTAAATAAGCAAAACCGATTGTGGGATGTAATTGTAGAGCCAGCGCGTAAAATTCGTGTGGGCAACAAATTGTATTTCGGTGATGATAATTCGTTAGTTGCTGAAGTGGTTGACAATACTACCTCTCGAGGTCGTACAATTCGCTTTTTATTCGATGGAAGCAATGATGAATTGAAAACCATTTTAGACAACATGGGCGAAACGCCTTTGCCACGTTATATTAAGCGTGAACCTGAAGAGTCAGATAAAGAGCGTTATCAAACAGTATACGCAAAGCGCGAAGGTGCCGTAGCTGCTCCAACCGCTGGTTTTCACTTTAGTCGTGAACTTATAAAAAGATTAGAAATTAAAGGTATTCGTTTTGCGGAAGTAACCTTGCATACAGGTTTAGGTACATTTCGTCCCATCGAAGTGGAAGATATTACCAAACACAAAATGGATTCAGAATACTATCAAGTAGAAGATTTAGCTTGTAAAACCGTGAATCGTGCTAAGGAAGAAGGTCGAAGAGTTTGTGCCATTGGTACAACCTCGATTCGTGCACTCGAATCTTCTATAACCACAACAGGATCGCTCAAATCATCTGAAGGTTGGACAAATATTTTCCTATATCCTCCTCACAATTTTTCATTGACAGATTCATTAATTACAAATTTCCACTTACCCAAAACAAGCTTATTAATTATGGTGGCTGCCTTCATGGGTTACGATTTAACCATGGAAGCGTACAAAGTAGCTATCAAGAATAAATATCGTTTTTGTAGCTATGGAGATGCCATGTTGATTATCTAAAACTACCAGAAGAATTTTTTATGAAGCGAATCTTAGGGTACGCTTTTTTTATCACCATTCACAAATTGAATTGTGTACTTTTGCCAACAAATTTTTTCGCATGAGCAATATTGTCATTAAAAAAACTTTTTTAGATAAAAGTGAAATTAAAGCGATGGATTTAGAGCATAAGCGTAAATTATCTTTCAATATTGGTAAATACAACGAAACCGTAGTTAAAGGAAAATTGCAATTTTCAGATTTGGATAATGCTCGCAAGCAAGCAAAAAATATCAAATGGAAAACCATAGAAAATTTAGATAAATATTTGCTTGAGTTTGAATCGAATTTTACTAAAAATGGAGGTAAGGTTATTTGGGCTAACAATGCGCAAGAAGCAAATGAAGCATTACTGAAAATTTGTCAAGAAAATAACTCAGTGCAAGTTGTAAAAAGCAAAAGCATGGTAACTGAAGAAATTCATTTGAATGAATTCTTAGAAAAAAATAAAATAGAAAGTGTTGAAACTGATTTGGGCGAATATATTCAGCAGCTCGATGGTGAAGCACCTTATCATATCGTTACACCCGCCATGCACAAGAGCAAGGAAGATTGCGCACGTGTATTTCATGAAAAACTAGGTACTGATCCGAATTTAACACCAAGCGAAATTACTTTGGTTGCGCGCAAAAATTTACGTTCAAAGTATGTAAGTGCTGGTGTAGGCGTTACAGGGGGTAATTTTTTGCTGGCTGATATTGGTGGGGTTTGTGTAACCGAGAATGAAGGTAATGGCAGATTGACAACCGCATTCCCTAAAGTGCATGTTGCCATTGTTGGTATTGAGAAAATGATTCCTTCTGTAAATGATTTAAACTTGTTTTGGCCATTGTTAGCGACTTATGGAACTGGACAAAATGTTACAGTGTATAACTCGATTTTTACAGGTGCAAAAACTAAGCAAGAAAATGATGGTCCTGAACAGATGTATGTCATACTTCTTGACAATGGACGTACTAATTTATTAAGAGACCCTCATGTGCGTGAAAGCATGTATTGTATTCGATGCGGTTCATGCTTGAATGCTTGTCCTGTTTATAAAAATGTAGGTGGACACACATACGGTGCTACATATAGTGGACCTATAGGTTCTGTGATTACGCCGCATTTAAAAAACTTTGAAGAATTTAATCATTTAAGTTATGCTTCGACGTTGTGCGGCAATTGCACAGAAGTTTGCCCTCTAAAAATAAATATCCACGGCATGTTGCATTACAACAGAACCTTGGCAGTGAAAAGGCACGATACCCAATTTGTAGAAAATGCAAGTTGGAAAATGTGGAAGCTCGCCATGAATCACAGAGGTATGGTGGATTTGGCAGGGGCTGGTATTAAAAACCAAATTGTAAATAGTATTTTTAAAGATAGTTGGGGCAAAAGACGTGATGGGCTTGTATTCCAAAAATCGTTCAAAGATTTATGGAAGCTACGTGCGAAAAACAAGTAAATCTTGGTATGAATTTTTATGAACCTAATGCTTATTTATATCGAAAAAATTACACCCCGAAGTGATTACATCTTTCATTTTTTAGTTGAGAAGATTTTAGGTATAAATTATAGATGTTGCACAGATTCTTCTCAATTTTTACAAGCTGAAAATTGTTTTAAGTTAAATTACTCGCGTAGAAGTCTACCATCCGATTTGCAGATTATACCCCATAATTTACTCTTCGAAAGCGATATTACTTCACAAGCAATTCAGATATCTACTTGGAAAGAATTGCCCATTTTCTTTAGTAATACAATTAGTGTTGTACCCTTTGATATTATAAGCGCTTCTTTTTACTTGCTGGTTCGCTATGAAGAGTATTTGCCTTATCAAGCTGATGATTTCGGCCGATTCCCGCATAAAGAAGCAATCGCATTTCAAGCGTCGTTTTTAAATTTACCCTTAATTGACTTGTGGATGCTTGAATTGCGAGCAATCATGTTGAACATTCAACCAAAGCTTATTTTTTTAAAACCTGTTTTTAGTTTTACCCCAACTTATGATATCGATATTGCTTATAGCTATCTTGGTAAAGGGTTTTGGCGAAATCTTTTTGGTGCAGTCAATGACACTTTGCATTTTAAAATAAGGAGCGTTCATGAACGATTGAAAGTATTAAGAGGTCAGCTAATTGATCCTTATGATGCCTATCCGTCTTTGGATGAATTGCATAAAAAGTATCGTCTGAAACCCATATATTTTTTCTTGGTAGGTGACGGAGGCAAATTAGATAGAAATCTTCCTGTCGATTCATCAAGTATGCAATCGTTAATTGCAAATTCAAAATCTAAATATGAAGTAGGCGTTCATCCTTCGGTAAATAGCCATAAAAATTTGGGTATTCTTCAACGTGAAGTGGCGAGGGTAACCAGCAATAAAAGTCGATTTCATTATATAAAATATACGCTACCACAATCTTATCGAAATTTAATTCAATGCGGAATTACGGATGATTATTCAATGGGTTATGGTTCTATCAATGGTTTTCGAGCAAGTACATCATATCCCTTCAAATGGTTCGATGTAGAAAAAAATGAAGCTACTGATTTGCTAATTCATTCTTTTTGTTACATGGAATGCAATAGTAGATTTGAGCAGAAAGACACTGCTGAAGAAGCTTTTCAAGAACTTGTAGCTTTATACCATGAAGTCAAAAAAGTCAATGGAAATTTTATCATGATATGGCATAATTTTTCATTAGGCTCTGATACACCATGGAATGGTTGGAAGGAAATGTATGAAAAGGCACTTATTGAGATAGCTTAGTCTTAAAGTTTCATGGCTATGCCAATACCATACCAATTAAGAGCCATCTAGCAGCACCCGGTATCATCGAAAAAGTATTTGCCTGTAGGACCTTTAGTAATATTGATGTGCTTTGCGATTTGCCATCAGCACTCTTCTAATATCATAGTTGCGAATTTTATTGCCACCACGAAAAAATCGACATCTAAAAATATTTTTATACAGCGTGATTGAATCTGATTGGCTATGGCCTTGCAGTTCAAATGCAGAAGAAAAAGATAGTTAGTTTTTTATCGAAAAAATAAAATTAAAAGAAGATAGTTGCAACGCCAATCGCAGTAATCACACAAATTAAATCAACTAACAACATAGCGCCTAAGGTATATCTTGTATTCTTAATACTGATTGATCCGAAATAAACTGCGATCACATAAAATGTAGTTTCGGCGCTACATTGAAAGATGCACGTTAATCTTCCTGTCAAAGAATCCGCGCCAAAATTTTTCATCGCATCTATCATAAATCCACGTGATCCGCCCGAGCTAAAAGGTCGAAGCATGGCTACTGGCAGTGCATCTGTGATCTCTTTTTCTACGCCCAATAAACCAAATCCATTGCTTACCCATGTACTCAAGATCTCAAACAAACCACTGTTTCTGAAAATAGAAATCGCAGCCAACATACCCAACATATAAGGGAAAATAGTTGCACCAGTTTTTAAACCACTTGCGGCGCCGTTTACAAATGAGGTGAAAATATCACTCTTGTTTTTTATAAATATTTTTTCCTTTGTAAAAGCATAGAGAAGAATCACAGCAATGATAACAAGCAATAAAACATTAGATAAATTAGCTGTGAAATAATTTTTTCCGATTAAATCTAGCCCATTCACATAAAACAACAAGCCAATAATTGCAGCTATAATGACTGTCAAGCCGAGTATTAAAGTGGCACTTTTGAAATTTAATTTTTGCCGAATGCCAACTAAAATTAAAGCAGCTATAGTGCCTACAAATGATGTAATTATGCAAGGCAGCATTACGTCAGCTGGATTTGCCGCATTCTGTGCCGCACGATACCCAATAATTGAAGTTGGGATCAAGCATAACCCAGCAGCATGTAAACACATGAACATGATTTGGGCATCACTGGCTTTGTCCTTATCTGGATTTATTTCTTGTAAACTTTGCATGGCTTTTAGTCCAAAAGGTGTAGCCGCCGAATCCAAGCCCAGAAAATTCGCGGCAAAGTTTAAAGTCATATAAGAAATAGATTCATGATTGGCTGGAATGGTTGGAAATATTTTTACAAATAAAGGGCTACAAAATTTGGCTAATTTTTCAGCCGCGCCACTATCGATTAGGAGTTGCATTAAGCCGCAAAAAAATGCTAAGTAGGCAATGAGGGGCAGAATAATATCAAAAATTACGTTTTTACAGGTTGGTAATATGCCATCGCTTTTTTGTTTCCCAGAAAATATTTTTACAATATTATTCGATAAGGTGTAAGTCGTATCAGGATTTGTTTCATCGTAATTGAGTGTAATGCTTTTAGATTCACTTTTTTGCAAACTATCTGCGATACTAGAAGGGAGTTGATTTACGTATTTTTCTGAAACCAAAATTGGATCATCTTTTTTCCCATTCAAGGCAAAATCTATAGAGTAGTTTTTTCCGATGATTAGACTCGCCAACACGAAAATTATTGATGCAATAAAAATACTTAACCAAAATCTACTGAGCGCCATTTTAAATGTTTATTAGTAAAACGTGAATGTAATAACAAAACCTAGAAGGTTTCAAAAACACAGTGCTTTTGTCGTGATGAAAATCAAAATGAGATACGAATGTTAGATTTCCCAATTCCGATGGTGAGGCACGAATCCATCAGAGGAGGCTCAACTGATTTATACCGAAAACCATCATATCTGCTTATAGTTCCGATGTAATTTAAGTACTAAGAACGAATTTTCGGAAGTTAAATACCTGTTTGCACTGCTGTGATTCTATTTCTTGTATTCTTAGGTCAACTTTCGATTTCATACTTGTGATTTGAAATATTCAATTTTGTACTTTTCGATATTTACTTATATTTGCAATCCCACAAAGCCTTGGTGGCGAAATTGGTAGACGCAGCAGACTCAAAATCTGCCGTCCGCAAGGATGTGCCGGTTCGAGTCCGGCCTGAGGCACTCAGCTAAAGGAGAATGGATGAGTTTATTTTAAAAGATTCATTTCCATTCTCTTTTTTTATTTGCATTTTTCGACAGCTTGTATTTCTTTACTATTATTGAAATTTTAGATATTGAAATTTTCAGTCACTTTTCCACCTAGTTTATTCGCGATAATAGAATCTCGTTAGCCTTTTGCATATCATTGTATGATATCAACTCAACTTTGCATTCTGCAAGCGCAATCACTTCGACCTGGAAAGGTGTTTGCGTGATAAAAGTGGTATAATATGAGAAGAAGGATTCAGAAAAGAAAAATTATAAAATACGTTCTTTACCTTGGTTATACATGCCAATCTTTGCTATCCCTTTTTTCAAATAATAG
>JBIIJE010000123.1:0-7319 GCA_044234005.1 Chitinophagaceae bacterium
ATTTCTTCATTCTGTTTTCTTAAATGTTAAATCTTATTTGGTCATATAACGGCGATAGGCCAAAAAACCTCCTGCACTGAAATTACGTGTTACGGGTCTGTTCGCTTCAAATCCTTTTAAAACATCAATGGAATTAGGTTGGATAAACTTGGCATAGTAACCATTCCAAACATTAAAATTCATCTCTGTGCTTGTATTCTCATATTTTAAGGTGAGAGCTCGTGTGTTTTCGACATTCGAAAAGCCAATATCAGTTCGCAGCTGCAAAACCAATACGCTTCTTCGACCCAAACGTACTTCACCACCAAAAGCGAATACCATACCAATATCAATAGGATTATATATTCTGCCCGACAAGGTTCCTTTACTTCCATTTACATCAGTAAAACGGAAACCATCAAAAGTAGAAACTTGTCTATAATTTTTATCAGTTTCTTTTGTGTAAACAAATTCATCCTTAAAACCTAGCATTAAAGCAGCATAAGGTCCAAATGAAGCGGTAAAACGAACACGGCGATTTGGATAATATCTATTGTAAGACTTGAAATGAAAGAGTAATGGCATCTTTAGATAAGTCATTTCAGATTTACCATTTAATTGTATTTTGGTTATTGTATCATCACCAACATAAGCTGCACCTGCATTCCAATATAAAAACTGTGCTCCGAAGCCAATTGTATGCTGAAACCAATAAATTCTCTCTAGACCACCACCATAAGCGAAATTAATAGATTGCGGGTCTAGCCTGAGGTCGGCATCCAAATCATCTCTATTCGGCAGCATTGCTGTATAACCGCCACCCACTAAACCCGTTTGCCAACCCAAAGTTGGCACATCTATATCATTATTTTGTTTATAATCAAATTGGGCTTGGGCATCGAACACGATGAATAAAAGCACAGCAACAATGATTTTTCTCATTTGAATCTATTTAAAAAATGTAGTACCAAAATATTCATTTGATGCAAGAAATCATATAATGGCTATCCTCGCTTTTTTATTTTAGTACCATACAAATATATATAAATTAGCCAAAATTTTAACTAAAGTTTATAAACTTCGTAAATGCCAGGAAACAAATATTTCTTGCCGCTAGTCAAATCCTCACATACAAATCGTGTCCTTCGTTTTTCGAGTAGCTTGAATTCTTGATTTTTATCTGTTTTAAAGTGATCTCCTAGATTTAGTTCGTCAATCAAAAATTTCTCGGTTTCATGGTCATATTTTCGGAGTATCTTATAAAGATAAGGATCGCTGCATGTGCTGGCAGAAGGGCTTTGTAGAGATTTTATAATCGCGAATGCTATATCTTTTGGAAAAACTTCGGCATCGAGAAATTTTTTTAATAGATTAGAAAAAACCGCTTTCCATTCGGCACCATGTGGCAACGCGCGATGCCCCATGTTGAGGTGATTGATTAAATGCGCGAGCTCATGTAAAAAAGTGATTAAAAAATGATAAGAATTTAAGTTGGCATTCACTGAGATCGTATGAGGTTTGCCCCTGTGCGCTGGTCGATAATCACCCAAAATAGTACGACGTTCACGTTTTATCTTCAAATGTATTTTGTAGCTGTGCATATAATCTATCACCCAACCAGCTGTATTAGCGGGGAGATATGCTTGTAATGCTTGTAATTCGTGTTGCTGTAAAGCCAATTGATGAAATAATTGGATTGCAAATTAGAGCAAGAAATATTCATACACTATTATTTACCTCAAACTATTTTTCAAAAGCTAGCATGCTATCAATATTAAACCACTTTGAAGGATTCATTGTACTAATTAAATTGGCCGTCCTTTTTTATGCTCCCCGCTTATGAGGTAGTTTCATTGCTAAAAAACAGCAGAAAAAAGATCCAGCCAACACGAATTCACCTATGAAATAGTTAAGTCTATGAATCTATAAGATGCATCTTTGCGAGCACGACAAATCGTTGAAAGGCTCATTCATGAACCTTAATTCTAGACATCTGAAAGCTAGGATTCACATAAATACATCGCATTAGACATTTTTTTACTAAAATTGCACTAACTTATTCTTGTTTTCTCAAAGAATAAACCCTACTTTTGCAATCCTAAATTTTTAAAGAAATGGCACGCATTTGTCAAGTGACAGGAAAAACACCGTTAAAAGGAAACAAAGTATCGTTTTCTAACAAGAAAAGCATACGACGCTTTATGCCTAATTTACAGGCAAAAAAGTTCTTTTTAGCTGAGGAAGATAAATGGATTACCCTAAAATTGACTACCGATGCAATGCGTACCATCAATAAACAAGGATTATATAACGTTGTTAAGCGTTTACGCTCAGAAGGACAACACATTTAATAATAAGCTACCTCAAAATTTTTATAAGCAATGGCAAAAAAAGGCAACAGAGTTCAAGTAATACTAGAATGTACCGAGCATAAAGACTCGAGTCTTCCTGGTACAAGTCGTTACATCACTCAAAAAAACAAGAAAAACACACCAGAACGTATTGAATTGAAAAAATTCAATCCGATTATGAAAAAATATACTGTTCACAAAGAAATCAAATAAGATAAACCATGGCAAAAGCAGCAAAAACCGCACAGAAAAAAGATTTGAAAGCGTCAGCTGACGCGAAAAACTGGACGAAAGTAATTCGTGCGGTTCGTAGCCCAAAAACTGGTGCATATACTTTCAAAGAAGCCATCGTTCATAAAGATAAAGTGGCTGAACATTTAGCGAAGAAATAATATTATTAAAATATTTAATATTATAGGCTGTACAATCGTATAGCCTTTTTTTTATGCATCCAACCAAGCCTTAAAATCATTTACCCTATCCCTACTTACAACTGCTAAATCGCCAGTTAAATGCGGAGCATGAACATATAAACGACTGTTCAGATAGCTACTCACCTTTTGTATGCTGCTGATTCGAATTATCACTTTTCGATTGATTCTGAAGAAATCTGCTGGTGATACTAAATCCTCTAAATCATCCATGCTATAATCAACAGGATATCGTTTCCCATCGTTACCCACTAGAAAAGAAATACTTTCAACTGATTGAAAATGAATGATTTGTGATGTATTTATTGAATCAATACTTTGAACAGACTTTACCATAAATCTACTCTTGTACGACTTACTTAACTGTTGATAAAACTTTCCCATTTGCTTAATTAAATCAAGTTGGGAGGGCTGTTTGAAGCGATGAAATTTATCTAATGCCGCAGATAAATCACTCATCCCGATTGGCTTCAATAAATAATCTATACTATTGTGCTTAAATGCCTTTATGGCATATTCGTCATATGCGGTGGTAAATATAATAGGCGCTTCCAAAGGATGTTTTGCTAATATTTCAAAGCTCAAACCGTCTGCTAAATGAATGTCGAAAAACAATAAATCAGCTTCCAATCCACTTTGAAACGAGGCAACCGATTTTTTAACACTATCAAATTGAGCAATAATTTGAATAGATCTATCTAATTTCTGAAGTAAATCCGCTAAATATTCAGCTGATAAGACTTCATCCTCAACAATTACAACTCTCATAATTTAGAAATTAATGGTAACGACACTTCAAATTTCGCCTCCGTTTCTCGTATCAATACTTTTTCTGCTGTAAAAAATTCATAACGTGCTTCAATATTTTTTAAACCTGTTTTTGAACTCTGCTCACTTTGTGTTCTCTTTTGCAAATTATTGCTGACTATAAGATAATCTTCGTCAGTTTTTATAAGAATATGCAATGGATAATCAATTGAAACCTCATTGTGTTTGATGGCATTTTCAACGAGCATTTGTAAACACATGGGCGGCAAATAAAAGTGCTTATACTTTTCGTTAATTTCAATTTGAAAGGAAAGACTCTTGTCAAATCGAATTTGTAATAAATAATTATATGAATCTATGAAAGTTAATTCATCTTGTAAAGTCACTAATTCGTGATTCTTGCTTTCAAGTAAATATCTGTACACTTTTGCCAATTGATTGATAAAATCAACAGCTTTATCTTGATTTTTATGAACCAGCGAAGTAAGCACACTCAAATTATTAAATAAAAAATGTGGATTAATTTGTTCTTTCAAACTTTGTAATTGTGCTTGCGCGCTGGCCGCTTTATAACCTTCAATTTCAAGTAAAGAATTCTTCCAGTTTTTAAAAAACTGATAGCTTATTTCAACAGTAAGTAACAATAAAGAAACTGTAATACTTATTGTCAACGATTTTTGTAGTATTTGATGCTGCTCCAGTCCTAAGTTGCAAAAAATCGAATCGTAAAGCGACATCAGAGAATAAATACTAATGCTGCTGTAAATTGTTGAAATGAAAAACTGATATAAAAGTCTTTTCTTGGGATTTGACATCCAAGGGACCTTTTGATTGAGCCAAGCATCGAGCCTAAGGTTACCTTCCCAAACAAGTATGGTTATCAAAATTGAAATAGCAAAATCGAATATGATTGAATGATCTTGAGGCATCGTGTAAACAAGCTTCTTTAACACAAGCGTCATGCATGCGCCCAAAAGGATCATAAAAATGAATCGGTACTTGTTATGTCGCATGACGAAGGAAGAATATTAAACGTTTATAAACCAAACATACAAAACTAAAACTGCAACTTATAGGTGAAGTTAGGAAAAAGACCAATTTGATAAGCCGTGTTTACTACATTGGTAACGGTATTGTATCGCTCGGCAAATACATTTTTATGATTGGTTATATTTTGAATATCGAAGAAAAATGAATGTGACAATTTACGTTTGGCGCTATTATAAGTGAATCCCGCTTTCACATCTAAACGAAAGAACTCAGGGTTTCGTTGTGTGTAGGCAAACTCATCCCCTTTAAGCACTTGCTCGTTGGCTAAACGCGAAGCCGCTAAATCGACTGGCGTGTAATACCTTCCACCGGCAGAAGTTAATTTTACATCTGTAAAAAATGTATTGCGTTTTTGTTTACCTAATTTAAATTCTTTACCAGCTAGCACATTAAATACATATCGCCCATTGAATGCGGTATTGCGCTCTATCCCATCGCTACCTTTATACTTCGACTCATATAAGGTAGTTGTAAGTAAACCATAATATCCTTTACTGAAAAACTTCTCGATAGTCAGCTCGAATCCATAATTGCTTCCAGTACCATCATTTACCAAATTGGTTACATTGGTTGGATTAAAGCTCGCTCCATTGTTTAGCATCGAAAAACTATTCGCGGTTTGTGAAACAGGTGCATTGAAAATATATTGATAATAAATTTCAGATTTCATGCGCCAATCTTTCATGGGAATAAAATCGTAACCTAATACAAAGTGATGACTACGCGTAAAATCTAAATCTTGATTCGATTTATTGACACTACCATCTGCTTGAACTTGCTCATAGAAATAAACATCGAGTGCTTGCATTTGACTATGTAAGCCATAGCCCAAACTGAAAGTATGCTTTGGTGCTGCTTGATAGCGCAAACCCACGCGTGGTTCTATTGAAGTAGAATTATTTAAACTTAAATACTGAGCGTGTAAGCCTGCGTTTAGGGTTAATTGATCACTGAAATTGTATTTAGCATGCGAGTAAGCTTGCCATAAGGTAGTTCTATCATCGAAATTCCAAACCACTTTCCAATCGGGTTGAAAACGACGATAGCGATAATCTAAATCTAAATTCATCAAATCTGCCATAAGTCCTGCTTTGATAGATAGGCGTGAATTTACTTTGGTGTTGTATGATGAATTGATATTGTAAACTAAACGACTTGTTAGATTTTCAACCGCACGAATCGGTAATTCACTATTATTGTTTTGTAAAGTATCTAATGTAAAATTAGAAGCTGAGTAATTACCACCAATAATGGTATTGACATATGAATTTTTACCAGTGCGAATAAAATGTTTTAAACCTACCATCGCGATATCACTCGTGAAATAACTATTAGCTGATGGATCGGCAAATAAATCAGTTGAATCAATTTCATCGCGTAGGAAACTAATCTTGCTTTTACCACCCAAGCCAAACAAAGTAAAACGACCTGCTTTAGACTCACCACTTACTATTTTGAAAGACAAATCTTGATAGAAAGGAGTAGCTGCTGTACCAACAGGAATACCAAGTTGTTGCGCGACTCCAGTAAATGCGTAACGATACGCAACTAAATAAGAAGATCCATTTCCTTTTTTAATAGGTCCTTCTGTCATGGCTTCAAGACCCGTCAAAGCACCCAATTGAAATGTGTGTTCTCGTTTTTCAGAATTGCCTTTTCGGAATCCTAAATCAAAAACACCTGCGTTGGCATTGCCATATTCAGATGGAAAAGCTGATGTAAAGAAATCGGAGCTCTTTAAAATGTTCGTATTTAAAGCACTTACAGGCCCTCCAGTAGTACCGATTGTTGCAAAATGATTGGGATTGGGTACGTTCATACCTTCAATGCGCCAAAGAACACCCGATGGTGAATTTCCTCGAATCACGATATCATTGCGTGAATCATCAGGCGAACTAACACCTGCAAAATTAGCTGCCAAACGAGCAGGATCGCTTCTACCTCCAGCATACCTATTTACCTCTTCCATCGAAAAAGTTCGGGCACTTACCGAAGTCATATCATTGATGGTTCTATTCTTATTACTAGCTTTTATGGTTGCCGTTTTTAGACTTCGAATATTTTCTTCCATTTGTATGTCAAGTACGACCTCTTTACCTGAGGTTACTACCACATTTGGTATCACGATTTCCTTATAACCGATGTAAGTAACTTTTACTTCATAACGCCCAGGTGCAACTTGCTGAATCGCATAGCGACCTTTATCGTCACTTTTGCTGCCTATACTTGTACCTATAATGTTTATGGTAGCACCTATAATGGCTGCTTGCGATTGCTTATCGACAATAACACCTCGGATGGTCTGCGCATTATTTTGGGCGAATGCAGTCGCTTGCGAAACGATAATAAGTAAAAATAGAATAGTTTGTTTCATGATGAATAGTTTAAATTTTTAAAATTGTTTGAAAGCAAATTGACTTTATAGCACAAACTTATTAAGAGATAAATTGTTGTAAAAGCATGTAATAGGTGAATGGTAGAATATGCGGGTTGAGTTGTAATGTTAAACAACAGGATATTTCGATTACTTTATATGAGAAAAGTTGTATTTGAATATGTCAAAGTAAAAATCGAAAGAAAATCAGAACTCTAGGTTTGTATTGATAATATGTAAGTTACCGTGCATTTTTAGAACGAAGTAAAATTTGTCAAATTAATAAAACTGTAACTACTTTGTATTTACATAATTTTAGAAAATGGAAGTTTCAGTTATTCAGATAGGAAATTCGAAAGGTATAAG
>JBIIJE010000030.1:0-24238 GCA_044234005.1 Chitinophagaceae bacterium
TAGTTCATACGCAACTCGTAAGCCCCGTATGATTTGTTGCGTTGGTCGAATATAATATCCAACACATCAGAATTAAGAATTTTGTTTTTGTCCATTTTTTATGAAACTTTGGTGATGTATATTTCATTACATGGCTTATTAATTAGTTGTTGAAGTATAGTTGTATTCTCATTTCGATGTTTTAGTAACGATGCTGAAAAAAAAATATTTCATAAAATATCTATAATAATTTTATTCTTGCGGCAAAACATAAATATTAACGGGCGAATGATTTATTTTTTGACAGGTCGAGATGAGAAGGCAATCGCTTTAGATATTTGCATGAGTTAATTTTATAGCTGTATTGCGGTTCCGCGCGCACGGAGCAGCGGAAGCCCGCAGTAACGACAAAGGACGAACGAGGATTTGTAGCGTAACACATGATGGGCGCCCCTACAAAAAGGAATTAGTTATAATAATTTTTACTCAGAATGACATTTAAAAAAATAATTGTAGTAAGTTTAGTGCATTAATTTATATCTATGACGATAGGCATCTTAAAAGAACCACAAGGAGAAAATAGAGTTTCGGCTTTGCCTGAGGTAGTAAGTCAATTTATTAAGCTAAAAGTGCAAGTTGTGTTAGAAGCTGGATCTGGTGTCTCAGCTTTTGCGGACGATAAAAGTTACGAAGTTGTCGGCGCGAAAATAGTTTCTCGACAAGAGGCAATCCAGCAAGCAGACATTATTTTGAGCATACATCCTATTGCAGATTCCGAGCTAGCATCGAAGAAAGTAATATTAGGTGTTTTTCAACCTTTGTTTAATTTCAAACAAATGTCTGAATGGGCAAGTAAAGGGCTTACTACTTTTAGTATGGATACGATTCCAAGAACTACAAGGGCGCAATCGATGGACGTATTGAGTAGTCAAGCAAATATTGCAGGCTACAAAGCTGTTTTGCTAGCAGCTATCCAATACAGTCGATATTTTCCAATGTTTATGACTGCAGCTGGAAGTATTACGCCTGCTAAGATGTTGATACTAGGTGCAGGTGTTGCAGGTTTGCAAGCGATAGCAACAGCGAAACGCTTAGGTGCAGTTGTAGAAGTTTTTGATACTCGACCAGCAGTGAAAGAAGAAGTAATGAGTTTGGGTGCAAAGTTTGTAGAAGTGGAAGGTGCGGCTGATGCCAGCCAGGCTGGAGGTTATGCTGTTGAGCAAAGTGCTGAATTTCTGGAAAAGCAGAAGCAAAAAATAGCTGATAGTGCTGCGAAAGCAGATATTATTATTTCTACAGCACAGATTCCGGGTAAGAAGGCGCCTATATTAATTACGAAAGAAATGATCGCAAATATGAAAGCTGGAAGTATTATTATTGATTTGGCTTCTGCAACAGGTGGTAATACGGATTTGACGAAAAATAATGAAACGATTGTTGCGAATGGAGTGACGATAATTGGCAATTCTAATTTAGCTTCTATGCAAGCATCTGATGCAAGTAAAATGTACGGAAAGAATGTTTTAAACTTTTTAAAATTAATTATTGATGCGGAAGGCAACGTGAATTTGAACTTCGAGGATGATTTGGTTAAAGGCACTTGTATTACACATGATGGTAAAATTGTGAACGAAAGAGTTAGTCAGCTAGTATAAAAACATCCCACTTAGATATATCATATGTTATCTGTAAAGACAAAAACTATTCTATAACTTAATCCATAAGAGACTTAAAGACTCATTGCTCATTTAAATAATTTTAAAAAAAATAAAAAACTATGCAAGCGATATTCGATTTTTTTAAAGAAAACTACAATATGGTAACTATTGTTATCTTGTCAATTTTTCTAGGTATTGAGGTTATTTCTCGTGTTCCATCTGTATTACACACGCCTTTGATGAGTGGTGCGAATGCCATTCATGGTGTAGTTATCATTGGAGCTATAATTGTAATGGGGCAAGCCGAAAGCGACAATTATCTAGCATTAATTTTAGGTTTTCTAGCGGTTATACTCGGCACCTTGAATGTAGTCGGGGGCTTTGTAGTAACCGATCGTATGTTGGAAATGTTTTCTAAAAAGAAAAACTCGAAAAAGTAAAATTCGAAATGTCAAGTTCTTAATCATTCCCAAATTTTCAAATATTCAAATTAAAATAAATGCAAAACTTTATACTATTACTAAGTTACTTAATTGGAAGTATCTCATTTATCGTAGGTTTAAAAATGCTTTCACATCCCGATACAGCTCGTAAAGGAAATTTGTACGCAGCTATTGGGATGACAATTGCCATTTTTGCAACCATTTTTCTTTATGAGGATGATGAAGGGAAGAAATTAGGCAATTACATCTGGATTTTTGGCGGATTAATTATCGGCTCTATTATAGGAACTTTAATGGCAAAGAAAGTAGAAATGACAGCTATGCCTCAAATGGTAAGTTTGTTCAATGGTATGGGCGGTGCTTGCGCTGCTATTATTTCAATTGTAGAGTTTAAGCATTTGTTGCATAAGCAAGAAAATCCAACCACGAATTTCATTTTGATTTTGCTAACTATATTACTCGGTTTAGTTATAGGTACAGTATCATTTTTTGGCTCGATGATTGCCTTTGGAAAATTGAATGGCAATATCAATGACAAGACTTTACCAGGACAACAAATCGTCAATATTGGTTTACTAATAGTAATTGTGGTATTGCTGATAGCCATGATTACAGGATTCACTGGGGTTGATATCACAATTTTATTTTGGGTATTGTTAGCTGTCTCTGCGCTATATGGTATCTTATTTGTAATGCCGATTGGCGGGGCTGATATGCCTGTTGTTATTTCCTTACTGAATTCATTTACGGGAGTCGCGGCAGCTTGTGGTGGATTTTTGTATAGCAATCCTGTAATGCTAACTGGCGGAATCTTGGTGGGTAGTGCCGGTACTATACTTACTATTTTGATGTGTAAAGCCATGAACCGAAGTTTGACGAATGTAATAGTAGGTGCGTTTGGTGGTACTAAAACAGGGGCTGTTTCAGGTGTTGAATCAGGAGGTGCCTACAAGGAAATTTCGATGAGTGATACAGCGGTTCTTATGGCATATTCTAAAAATGTAGTGATAGTGCCAGGATACGGATTAGCCGTAGCACAAGCACAACATATTTGTCACGAATTAGAAAAAGTGCTAGAAGAAAAAGATGTGCATGTGACTTACGCCATCCATCCTGTTGCAGGACGTATGCCAGGTCATATGAATGTATTGTTGGCAGAAGCTGACGTTCAATATGAAAAGTTGAAAGAAATGGAGGAAATAAATCCGGAATTTGCACAAACGGATGTGGTACTCATATTAGGTGCGAATGATGTGGTGAATCCTGCGGCTAAAAACGATCCAGCTTCGCCAATTTATGGTATGCCAATTTTAGAAGTTGAAAATGCAACCCATGTGATAGTTAATAAACGCAGTATGAAACCTGGCTATGCAGGTATCGAGAATGCTTTATTCTTTCAGCCTAAAACATCGATGCTATTTGGAGATGCTAAAAAAGTATTACAAGATTTAGTAACCGAGTTGAAAGGTATGTAAGGAGTAAAAAATATTTGCAATGAAGTGGCAAGAGTAGAAGCTCGAATTAACGCATTCGATGAATAAGATGCTCAATATCAAATTGCAAGTCTCAAATAGAGTTATTTGGTTTATAGATTACTGACCAATATAATGTGTTTTGAAATCATCAAGCATACGCATATTCTCATCACTATTTTTTTCTAATTGAATATTAAAATTGAGTGAATTACCTGTCGCCGTTTTCATTCCATTTGATTCGTAATCGGCGTACTCAAAACAAAAGGCTATCAAGTAGTAAATTCTATTCTGAGGTATTGGTAAACTATAAAACCCATTAGAATCAGTTTCTGCGCTACTTACAATGCTTCCATTTTGCAATAAGTCTATGCGAGCTGAAACCAATGGACTGCCTTGTTTGTCCGCCACTTTGCCATAAATCTTATCTGATCCAACTGAAGGCATTTCACTTGGCGGCTGAATGTATTGAGCATAACTTTCTGTAGGTAAATTCAAGATAAATACTACAAGCACTGCATATAGAAAATATTGTAGTTTTTTCTTAGGGAGCAGGTTCTTATTTATTGATAATTGTTCTCGCTTCACTCTACCGCAAACATCTTGTTTCGAATTCTACAAGTATTGTAATATTTCCGCAGCGCTATAATTTGAAAAGTCAATTACACTTTTGCTATATGAATTACAAAATCGACCCTTCTCATTCGCTGTCTTTGCGTCCCAGTTTTCATGACATGGCAGTGGTATTTCTATTTGATATTCAATACTTGCTTTCATGAATTAAAGATAGCACTCAATTGAAATCAAACTATAAACTTAAAAAATATTGAGACAAAAGATATATTGTACATGATGAAAAATATTATAACTTATGCAAAGAACAAATTATAATTAAGCTCCATGAAACGCATGAGTTAAAAGTATGCTTATGTTTTTCGAATCAATAAATATTGCAATTCACCTTCAAAAGATGCGTTTCCATCTATCAAACACTTAATTGCTTTTAGATTAAAACCAGTCGGCAATTTCATATCAAATTCATACGTATTTACTTTATCTTCTTTACTTAATGCATTATATAATCTCACCTTATAAATTTTCTTGTCATTTTCACGCTGGATTTCAAAATATAAAAAACTACCCCAAAGTCCTTTCTTAACTTCGATTTTTGCTATCACATTCATCCAGCCGTCTTTTATAAAATTTGCGCCGGGGGTAACTATTTGCTCGAAAAAGGGAACTCCATTTTCAATTTTTCTTGGCTCTTGGATGAGTAATAATTTCGAGATTTGATTTCTTTCATCGTTACTCATTTGCTCATCGGTATCCAATAAACTCATATCTAAAGGGGTTATATTTTTATTTAAATAGATAGCTTGATAATATTTTCTATTCATGTCATCATAATGCAATACCCCTGAGTTGTATTGCTCAATTTGAAAAATATTGACATAAGATAAGTACACAAACAAAGGAATTATTGACCAGAATATTTTGTATGATCTCATGGCTTCTAAACAAGCTGCCATGGCGAATATCATTATCGGATAACTTTGTACTAATGCCCGTGTTGAATAACTACCTCCATATCGCCAAACATGCCAAGCTATAATGATGTAAATATTCAGTAACGTGAATGTGATGATAGCCTTTTTAAATGGATACTTTTTGAGGAAGAATAATCCTATTATAAATAACAAACAGATGGGTGTATAAATGAACCATCCTTTTTCCCAACCAAATAACACACGAAAGTGAGGATTTAAAAAATCCCATTTGCTGCCAACATCATAAACAAAATTCCCTGTTACTCTTTTCCAATATAAGAGTTGCGGTACAACACCTAATAGAACTCCTAATGCAATAAAAATGATTGCTGTAAGATGGCTCTTACAATAATTAAGTTTTGATTTTAAATTTGGGAACGCCTCGCTAGTCCATAGCAAAGGAATAAATATCATTACAATTTCTGTAGGTCTGCAAATGCAAGCTAAGCCTATTATAAAACCAAGTAAGGTTAATTGTAGGCTCGTGATTTTTTCATGAATTTTGATCGTAAGGTAAATCGCAAATACGTACAATGGAAATATCCAAGCATGACTTTGCCCGCCTTCAATAGCAGTATATTGTATAAAATTTGTTGCTAAGCAAGTTGCAATTAAAGCGACTGCTACGACTTTATCAGTAAAATATTTTAGCAACATTTTACGCAAAACGAATAACGAAATAATGACCCAAAAAATACATCCATAAGCAATGGCATACTGGTAGGGAAGAGAAAATCCATCTCGTGCAAAGCCTAATTTTTCAGCACTAAAATCTGCAAGGGCAAACCAAGGTAATTGTAAGATGGAAACACCCATCAAATATTTATTTACGTAATTACCATTAGATAATCGATTAGCTTGATAAAATTCTCCACCGCTCATTTGATAGATAGAATCAATGCCTGGAATCCATTTTAATTCCTTTTCATCATGGTGAATAAAAGCAGATGGCAAATACATATAATAACCTAAGGCATCCCAAGTGGTTACTTTAGGCTGTTTGGTATCAATATCATTTGGGTAATGAATTCTAAAATAGAATAAGCTTGTACAAATAGCAATAAGCGAAAGCAACGATAACTTGTGCTGAAACCATCGCATACCGAAATATTTTAAGATTGACTTGCACCCCCATCTTGCGGCTTAGGTCCTTTCTTCTTGTTTTTATTCCAAGGCTTTTTCTTGCTAGGGTTAGGGTTCGAATTAATAGTATTAGGTGCCGCCTCAACATTTGTTTCAACTTTTGATGTTGGGGGAGTATTAGGTTTTACTTTTTGTGGTTTTGATTGTTGCGGTTTTTGCCCTTGAGTTTGATTTGGGTTGGATTTTTGCCCTTGTGGTTTTTGTACTTGATTTGGATTAGTTTGCTCTTTTGCTTTTTGTTTTTTCTTTTTGCTAGCACGTTCTAATCCCTTCAAGCTAAATTGTCCTACAACATCCACGTAATCAGTTTTTTCTGTTATAGCCGTTTTTTTCACCACTTCCACAGCTTGTAATTCTTCTGGAAATTTTCCGTTTTTATTTAAATCTTGAATCTCTTTAACGCGTTCAATTGTCAAAGGATAAAGGGTATTGCTTTTCTCGAAACTATACCACATTAAGTTTTTAAAAATATCTTTCTTCTGTAAGTACACTAAACCATTTGCTAATTTTAACCTTTCTGCTTGTTCAGGAAATATGCGCAAAGCTTCCATGTATGTGTCAAGCTCGTAGTTCAAACAGCATTTTAATCTACCACATTGGCCAGATAGCTTCGTTTGATTAATAGATAAATTTTGATAACGTGCCGCGGTAGTGCTTACAGATTTGAACTCATTCAACCAAGTACTACAGCAAAGTTCACGACCACAACTGCCAATGCCGCCAACTTTAGCAGCTTCTTGTCGGATACCAATTTGTCGCATTTCAACTTTCACTTTGAAATCCTGCGCAAATAATTTTATCAATTCACGAAAATCAACTCTGTCTTCAGAAGAATAAAAGAAAGTAGCTTTTTTGCCGTCAGCTTGTACTTCTACTTCCGCGATTTTCATTTCCAATTTTAAATCGCGTGCTATGACTCTAGCACGAACCATCATGTGTTTCTCTTGTTTTTTATTTTCATGCATTCGGCTTATTTCATCCTCTGTACTTGCATGCAAGACTCTTCTTATTTCATCGCTTTTTTCAGAAACACCTTTTTTCTTCATCTGCAATTTTACCAACTCCCCTGTAACATTTACAACACCCACATCAAATCCATTGGAGCCTTCTACGGTTACAAAATCTCCTTTTTCAAACAGTAAAGGATTGTTCGCTTTGAAATAATCTTTGCGACTGCCGTGGTTAAAGCTTACTTCTATAAATGGAAAAGGTTTTGAAAATTCCGAAACCGGAATCATACTCAGCCAATCATGAACATTTAATCGATTACAACCTCCGCTTTTACAAGACCCATGATCTTTACAGCCTGTTGGCAATCCATTGCTACTATTATGTGAACCACAACTTCCTCCGCATCCCATATATATGTTAATACATTTAAATTTATAAATACGCCTTACGATTTTAAATCAATCGTAAAGGCATTTTGATACCCTTAACCCAATTTAAGCTATTGCTTTCTGCTTAAAAATGAGTTGTTGAATGCGTAAAGATAAGGAATGAAAGAGAATTTTGGTATTCGCATTACGTTCAATTTGATAAATCGATTCGTCAATCATTGAGCAAATTGTATTTACTAAAGTATAATTAACACCTTTCGCAAGCAGGATTTCAATAATTTTTTGTTCTGTTTCTAGTAAAGTGAGATGTTGTATACCTATGTGTTGGGCTCGAATCGCTTCCTCCAGAAGCTGCATATAATATTGCAGAAACTTTTTTTGTGCGTCTTTGCTTTTTTCGCTGATTTCTGTAATCCAATTAACCAATTCTATTCCCTTATTGGCATACAAACAATTAAGCCAGGTCCGGAGCAGTAAAATCAAATCGTCATCGTGTGTTATTAATAGCTGTTGCGCTTGAAAGTAATTGCCATCAGCCAAGCGGGCTATTTGCAGCGCTTCTTCAGGATTTACTTGCTGTTCTATCAGTGCTTTTTGAATTTCGGTTTCTTGTAACCTTTCGAGCATAAATAGTTGAGTGCGTGATTGAATGGTGAGTAAAACCTTCTCTAAATTATGTGCTACAAACAGCAAAATAGTATTTGTGGTAGGTTCTTCAATAAGTTTCAATAATACATTACCCTCATTACCTAAATACTCCGGATACCACATGATGAGTACTTTGTATTTGCTTTCAAAACTTCGCAATTGTAGTTTCTGAATAATTTCACGGCACTCGTTGGCTGTAATATTACCTTGCTTCTCGGTGTCAAGTGCTTTGAGCCAATAGGTATCGTCGAGGTAAGGCTGTTTCAAAATTTGTTCTCGAAAGTCTACTATAAAATCATTGCTAACAGGTGTTTTGTTGTTATCTTTCTTGAAAGTTGGAAATGAATAATGTACGTCTGGATGTTGAAGTTTTTTATTTTTTATACAAGCGGCGCAATCACCGCATGAGTCAAATTCACTTCTATTTTTACACATAATGTATTGCGCTGTGGCAAGCGCTAGTGGCAATCCTCCACTTCCTTCTTTGCCAAGCAGCATGCAAGCATGTGGCATATGATTTCGATTGATTAAATCAATCAAATGTTTTTTTAATGATTGCTGACCAACAACTTCACAAAACTGCATGAATACTTTCTATTTCTTTATATCGGCATTGGTGACACTCATCAGCTCGTGCATGGTACGTTGCATTTTATCTACTGATCCATCTAAGAAAATTGTATTTCCTTTGCCATTTTCAGCAAAATGCTTAATGGATTCTGTCCACATAGAAAATAAAATAAATGAGGCATCCAATTTAGCATCTTCCATTTCTTTAGCCGCGCTTGCCATACCTTTAGCTACCTCTGCGCGAAATAAAGCCACACCTTGACCACGCAATTGAGCCGCTAATTTTTCAGCTTGCGCTTGTATTTGAATTGAATTACCTTCTGCTTCAGCGGCTTTAGTTTTTGTAATAAGCAAGGCCTGTCCTTCATTTTCAGCAGCGGCTTTTAGATTATTACTACTTACAACTCGAGCCATAGATTTCATAATTTCTTCATCAAAGAAAATATCATTAATTTGTAAATCTATTAGATGATAACCCCAGCTTTCGAGCTGTGTATCAATTTGCTCTTTTACATGCAAAATAATTTCGCCGCGTAAGCCCAGAATTTCCGATTGACGTTTGGTAGCTACGAAAGCACGTATAGAACCTTCAATAGTTCTGATTAAAGCTTGCATGAGACTTCTTTCGTCAACAAACTTAAAGGCCACATTTTTTATTGAATCTTCATCTTGATTATAAACTGCATACAAAAGCATGGCTTTAAAATTAACATTGGCTTGATCAAGGGTGATGGCCTGGAATTGTAATTCGGAAGACTTGTTTTGAATTGAAATGCGTTTATAAATCACTTCAAGAAATGGGATTTTGAAATTTAAACCTGGATAAAGTAAACGCCTGTACTTTCCGAACATGGTAAGTACAGCAATGTTACCTTGCTGCACCGTAACTAAACCCGAAAAGATGATTGCTACAATAGCTAGTATGATAATGAATAAAGGACTTGTGAAGAAACTCATAGTTGTAATTTTTATTTAAAGTGTAAATGTAGTTCGAAAAATCAATTGAAGAGTATTTGCTTTTGTGAAAGGCATTACAGAAAAGTTTACTAGAAAATTATTGTTTAAACTCCAATGCAAGTAACAAAGCTTCAGGTATAGCTAAAGTGCGCTTGGTTTCATAATCATAACATATCATGCCCGTTTTTATATAGGCTATATCCAGTTTTTTTTCTTGACGCTGACAACTAATTTTGTAATACATGTCAAAGCCAATGTTGCTGCTAGTTTCGACGGCAATTTCTACCTTGAGCATATCGCCATGAAAAGCTTCTGCTTTGTATTGTAATGCCGCATCAGCCATAATCAGCCCAACACCAAAGCAGTTCATTTCAGTCATTTGCCATTGCCAGAAGAATCCAATTCGGGCTTCATGTGCAATGCTTAAAAAAGCATCATTACCAACATGTCCACCATAATTAATATCACTAATTCGAACGCGAATATGCGTTAAATAGATAAATGGAGAAGGGAAGCTTATTTTAATGCGCATGTAAAGTTGTGTATAAATGAGAAATCTAAGTTTTAGCTAAGCCTTATAGGTAAATGAGAATTTAAATATTCAATTAATAATGCAATTGCTTTACCTCTATGGCTAATCGTATTTTTTTCTTCAGAACTTAGCTGAGCAAAGCTTTGTTTATACCCCATGGGAATAAAAATTGGGTCATACCCAAATCCATCTTCCCCCATTTCTTGGTGTGTAATTTCGCCTTTGCAGATGCCTTCAAATTGATGAGTTTCGTTATCAAGTAGTAAGGTAATTACTGTTTTAAAGTAAGCGTTTCGGTTGGGGGCATCGCCCAAAAGATGCAGTACTTTTTCAATATTCTCTTTGGAGTTGGCATTTTCACCAGCATATCTTGCTGAAAAGACCCCTGGCTCACCATTTAAACTTTCAATAAATAGGCCAGTATCCTCGCTAAAGCAGTAGTTATACCCAGTCGCATTTTTCACTTGCTGGCTTTTATACTTCGAATTTTCCGACAGGGTAGCATATGGTTCTGGTATTTCAGCGTCATACCCAATATCACGAAGGCTTAGAAATTGAATTTTGCCCTCCATAATTTGGCTTACTTCTTGAAGTTTATGCTGATTGTTGGTGCAAAAAACAAGTTTCATATTGGAAATAAATGAGTGTTTGAGAAGTTAAAGTTTGGTCGAGTTGCCACTAATAGGCTTGTCGACTGTGAAAAGAATAACATGTTAAGGAATTTTGAAAAGAGGTTTCAGGCCTTGCGTCCACATGGCTATTTTTAAATTTCCATCTTTGGCGATAGCGGGCAAACTGTCACAGAGTAATATTTTTATCTGATTAAAACGGAAAGGTTTATACTTGGGTTTTTGCAATTTCATCATATCCGTGTCGAGGCTCATGCCAAACAAAATTATGGTTTCAGGATTATGTTTAGTTATTAACGGCCTTATCATATCTGCGCTTGTGGCTGCTATTAAATAATAATCATCTTGGGCAAGTTGGCAAGCTTGTAACATTTTACTAAGCAAGGCTTCATCTCCTGCGTCGTACTCTGTTGACTTAATAATCACTAATATCCTTTTTTTATAATTACCAGCTAATATTTGTGTCAAAGATTCATTTTCAAAATTTTCGTACAAAATGTCAGTATAAATGTGCAGAACTTCATCTGCTGAAAGCCCAATCATTCAACAAATATGGATTTTTTTTTGTTGTTTTGCAACGGAAGTTCATTCTAAAATTAAAATTTTTCACTTATGAGCATTACCACTGATAAAGTTCTTGATAGCAGAGCCAACCAGGTTGACCCTGCGAACATTCAGTTTGGCAAAACATATTCCGACCATATGTTGGTTGCAGATTGTATCGATGGAATTTGGCAAGATCCTAAAATAGTGCCTTATGGAAACATTAGTATGAGTCCAGCCACTACCTTTATACATTATGGCCAATCTATTTTTGAAGGAATAAAAGCCTATAAGAATAAAGAAGAGGAGGTGAGTATTTTTCGTCCTTATGACAATTGGACTCGTTTCAATCGATCTGCTGAGCGCATGGCCATGCCACATGTTCCTGAAGATATTTTTATAGGAGGAATGAAAGAGCTTGTCAGTCTCGATAGAGATTGGGTGCCAACTTCAGAAGGATGTTCTCTTTATATTCGTCCATTTATGTTTGCAACGGATGAATTTATAGGTGTTAAGCCAGCCGAGAATTTCAGATTTATGATAATTACTTCTCCGGCAGGGGCTTACTACAGCAAGCCAACACGTATTTATGTTCAGAAGAAATATGTACGTGCATTTCCTGGGGGTATTGGTTTTACAAAAGCAGCTGGTAACTATGGAGCCACTATGTTGCCTACTTTGGAGATAAAAAACTTAAACTACGATCAAATACTTTGGACTGATGCCATCGAACATAAATTTGTACAGGAAATTGGAACAATGAATGTATTTTTTGTGCTTGGCAATAAAGTTATTACGCCCGATTTAAGTGAGGGTACTATTTTGGCTGGTGTAACGCGAGATAGCATCATTAAGTTATTAAAGGAAAGAGGAATTATTGTTGAGGAACGTCCATTGTCGATGCAAGAAATAGTGGATAGTTACAAAAAAGGAGAGTTTAGAGAGGCTTTCGGTGCTGGCACTGCAGCAGTAATAGCGCCAATTGCAGAACTTTTTTACGAAGGGGAAACAATTTATCCAGCTTCACAAGAAAAATGGGAAATATCAAATTGGTTAAAAAAAGAATTAATAGATATAAGATATGGTGCTGTAGCTGATAGGCATCATTGGATGTATAAAGTGTGTTAAGCGCTTGAACATCTTTCGGGTACTTCAAAATTATTTTAAAAAGCAAGGTTTCAGATTCGTAAGAGTATGGTAAAAATTGGTGTGGTAGGATGTGGGCATATTGGTAAAATTCATATCGAACAACTTAAGCAAATAAGTGAGGTTTCATTAATAGGCGTGTTGGATAAGAGAATAGAGACTGCTAAAACTGTAAGTATTCAATTTGGGATACCATTTTGTAGTAATCTTGAGGAGTTATTGCAAATTACCGAAGCAATAATTATTGCAACCGATTCTGATTCTCATTTTGAAATTGCACAACAGTGTATTAAAGCAGGTAAACATGTTTTTATAGAAAAGCCTCTCACACTTGATATTTCACAAGCACTCGAATTGGTGCATATGAGTAAAGAAAGTAATGTGTATTGTATGGTTGGTCATGTTGAACGATTTAATATAGCCTATACTTCAGTTAAAAGGTTAATCCTAAATCCACTTTTTATTGAGTCGCATCGTTTAGCTAGTTTTTCTAGTAAGCTAGCCACAGAAAGTGTTGTCTTAGATTTGATGATACACGATATTGATATTGTGCTGAGTCTTGTAAAAAGTGAAATAAATCGTATTTCAGCAACAGGTGTAAAAGTGATTTCCGATTCCATCGATATTGCCAATGCTCGTATTGAATTTTCGAACGGTTGTATAGCGAATTTAACCGCCAGTCGTATTTCGCAATATGCTATGCGTAAAACACGTGTATTTCAGCAAGACAAGTATTTCAATATTGATTTTTTGCATCGCGAAAGTGAAGTCGTGGAATTAATTGATGCGAATCATGCGAAATACAATCCGGATTTACAAGCCATACAAGTTGCCAATCAAGCCACAAAATATTTATATATTGAGCAGTGGAAAAACCTAGAGAATAATGCCATTTTAGACGAAATGAAAAATTTTGTAGAAAGTATTCAAATGCGGAAAACTCCTATCATATCAGCTGAGGTAGCATACACATCTATGCAAGTAGCAGATAAAATCTTGAAAAAAATATATTCTTTGAATGATTGATATACTAAAATCTTTTTTTTTACGTTAAAACTTAGTAGCATGAGAAAAATTTACCCACTTTTATTGACGCTTTGCTTTTATTTGATTTTTTCGTCTTGTAATTTAATTAATCCTAAAGAAGATGTTCCCACTTTTATTCAAATTGATAGCGTGCAAGTAACACCTAGCAATTTAGCGGAACATGGAAGTGTAAGTCATAAAATCAGTGATGTGTGGGTTTACTACGATCGAGAATTATTGGGTGCATTTGAATTGCCAGCTCGCATACCTGTGCTTGCCAAAAGCAATGGTTCCATACAGGTATTTGCAGGCATCTGGGATAACGGCTTGGGTGCAACTCGAGCAAGATACCCTTTTTATAAACCTTATGAAACAAATTTTGTGGTTTCAGCTGGTAATACGCTTCAAGTTAATCCAATATTCAGTTATTATGAGGCCTCATCATCGGATATTACTTATCAGATAGAAAATTTTGAACAAGGAAATATTTTTAAAAAATTTAGTGGAGATACAAATATGGTAAGAACCAATAATTCAAATGAAGTGCTTGAAGGGGAGTGGGCAGGTAAATTATTCTTGACCGATACTGCAAATAAAGCAGAAATCATGACTGATCAGGCTATCACGATTGCGCCGAATAATGATGCTTATCTCGAATTTAATTATAAAAGTGAAATGCCTTTTGCGGTAAAGGTAAGAGTGGAGCATAATGGCGCCATTAATTATTTAGATATTATAAGTTTAAGAGCTCGAGATTCTTGGACCAAAGCTTATCTCAATATCAAAGGTTTTCCAAACGCATATCAAGGGTCGAAATTGCAATTTTATTTTGCATGCAACTTACCAAGTGGTCAAACAAATGCGACAATGTTGATAGATAATTTTAAAATTATTCGATTTAATTAGTAATACTAGCGATTGAAGAATAAAGTACACATAGGTATATTTTTATACGGTCTTGCAGATTATTTTTCTGCTTTATGCGCATGGTTTGGTTTTCTTTTCTATCGAAAAAATGCTGCACATCCTATCACTTATGATTATTTTGTTCATCAATTAACGCTGAAAGATGCATTCATGTGTTTGTTAATTGTGCCTTTTGTTTGGATTCTATTGCACATGTTCTCTGGCGCATATTTTAACCTTTATCGTAAATCAAGATTAATCGAAATTTATCGAACCATCATAATCACCTTGCTTGGAGCATTGTGCATTTATTTTGTAGTTATCATCGATGATGAAACCGTTGATGTAGGTTATTTCTATCGCTCATTTTTTGTTTATTTTATAATTCAATTTATGTTGACTTCTCTAGGTCGCATTTTTGTATTGCGTTCCGTAAAAAGTAACATCAATCACGAAAAATTTGGACATAATACCTTGATGATAGGGGGCAATCAACAAGCTATTGCGTGCTATAGAGAAATAGTTGAGAATGAAGTTAAGTTGGGATACTTTTTTAAAGGTTTCGTTTATGCCGATAATTCAGGTCAAAATGGTATGAGCCAATATTTAAAGAAGCTTGGAAGTATCGATGAGTTAGAAAAAATAATTGATGAACATAAGATTGAAGAAGTTGTAATTGCTATTGATACAGCAGAACATGACAAGTTACAAGACATATTAGCCAAGCTTTCACATAGGCAAGTGATTATAAAAATTACACCTGATTTATACGATATTATATCAGGTTCGGTTAAAACAAGTAATTTATTTGGTGCAGTCCTAATCGAAATTTATCCCGAGCTTATGCCTGATTGGCAGCGTGTTGTGAAGCGGACAATCGATATTTTTGCATCCATTTTTATATTGATTTTATTAAGTCCTGTATATATAATAGCGGCCTTGCGTGTAAAATTATCTTCTCCGGGGCCTATTTTTTACAAACAAGTTCGTATCGGTATTTATGGCAAACCTTTTATGATTTATAAATTTAGATCCATGGTGTTAGATGCAGAGGCTAATGGTCCTGCACTTTCAAGTGAAAATGACCCTCGCATCACCCCTTGGGGACGGTTTATGCGTAAATGGCGTATCGATGAGCTACCTCAGTTTTTCAATATTCTGAAAGGAGATATGTCCTTGGTTGGACCAAGACCTGAACGTCAGTTTTATATTGATATTATAGCAAAAACTAACCCGCACTATAAATATTTACACAAAGTAAAACCTGGATTAACCTCTTGGGGTATGGTGAAATTTGGTTATGCCGAAAACACTAAAGAAATGATTGAACGTATGAAGTATGATTTGCTGTACATCAAAAACTGCTCGCTCGTTCTCGATTTTAAAATCATGATTTATACCATTTTTGTTATCTTGCAGGGCAGAGGCAAATAAATATGATTCGTAAATTTCTGCTTGCAATTTCCATATTCGCGAGCTTACAAGTAAAATCTCAACAAAATTATTTTCAGCAACAAGTTGATTATAAAATTAATGTATCGCTCGATGATGAAAATCATATTTTAAAAGGCGATGAACTCATACATTATACCAACAATTCAAAAGATACTTTAAAGTTTCTCTTTTTTCATTTGTATCCTAATGCATATAAAAATGATAAATCTTCATTTGCTGCACAGGAAGTTGAAAATGGACAAACCAAATTTTACTTTAGTAAAGAAGAACAGCGAGGATTTATTGACAGCTTAGATTTTCGTGTTAATGATAATAAGGTTACAGTCAACAACTATAACGAACAAGAAGATGTGGTTTTATTAGAACTTAATCAGCCGCTATTGCCTGCTCAAGCCATTGATATTAGAACTTCATTTCGGGTTGTTTTACCCGAAGTATTTTCAAGGTTAGGTCATGATGGGCAAAATTATCAAATAACACAATGGTATCCGAAGCCAGCGGTATATGATGTAGAGGGTTGGCACCCGATGCCTTATCTTGACCAAGGCGAATTTTATAGTGAGTTTGGCAATTTCGAAGTAAATATTTCAATACCATCTAACTATGTAATAGCAGCCACAGGTGAGCTACAAACTCAATCGGAAAAGCAATTTCTAAAAAATAGGATTGAGCAAAAAGCGACTTGGGTTAACACAAAGAGCAATCCTCTCAGTGAAACTACATTTAAAACAGTGCAATTCAAACAAAGTAATGTGCACGATTTTGCATGGTTTGCGAGTAAAAGTTTTGTAGTAGAAATTGATACAGCAACTTTGCCAACTTCCGAAAAGGTTGAATGTTTAAGTTATTTCAAGCCCGAGAATGCAAAAATTTATGAGAATAGTACAAGTATCACTGTATTTACAATCGAATATTTATCAAAACATGTAGGCAAATATCCATATGCACATGCAAGCATAGTGGATGGAACTTTATTGGCAGGTGGAGGCATGGAATACCCCATGATTACTGTAATTGGAAAGCTTCAATCTAAGCGTGAATTGCAAACTGTAATCATACATGAGGTCGGTCATAATTGGTTTCAAGGCATACTTGCATCCAATGAAAGAGCACATCCATGGTTAGATGAAGGGGTTAATTCTTTTTACGAATCTCAAATTGAAAAGGCTTATAAAAAAGTAGATACTACAAAAACAAATCAACTAGCCGATAGAGCTTTAAAGTCTATCAATGAAAATTTAATTTATGCCTTGGTTGCTTCAGAAAATCAAGATCAGGCAATTGGAGAGAAATCTGAAGATTTTTCAAACATGAATTATGGCGCAATAGTATATAAAAAGGCACCTGCGATGTTGAAATATTTGCAAGCCTATTTAGGCAATGAGAAATTCGAACAATGCATGAAAAAATATTTTGATGGATGGAAATTTAAGCACCCAAGCCCTAATGATATTCAAAGAGTATTTGAGCGTGAAACAGCTGAAAATTTAGATTGGTTTTTTAAAGATGGAATTTACTCTACAAAAAAAATTGATTATAAATTGGTGTCAGCAAAGCAGATTCAAGGTGGGGACTATATCATTCGAATTGCTCGTAAAAAGACATTTCAAGGACCAGTTCCAATTAGTGCAATGCAACAAGATAGCACTGTAGTTACACAATGGGTTAAATACCCTGAAACACAAATTGTTCTGAATGAGCCACAGCGAAAGTATTCACGTTTCGAAATTGATCCTTCGCATCAAATTCCTGATTTGAATATGCGCAATAACACGTTTCGAATGGGTAGTCTATTTCATCGTATGCCAATAAAAATCAAGCCATTTACTGGAGTTGGTCTGAGTAGAAGGAGAAATATATATGTAATGCCAAGCATAGGTTATAATTATTACGATAAATACATGATGGGTATTTGTGTACATAATATTTCGTTACCTAATAGTAAGTTTCAATTTATGTTAAATCCTATGTTTAGTGTAGGAACCAGTGATTTGGCAGGTAATGGCGTAATTGGCTACTCCCATTTGCCTAATCAATCAAAATCGATTCATCGTATTATATTTTCATTGGCTGGAAGAAGCTTTCATCATAACCAAAGTAGTTTGAATATTGCTAATTCATTGCACTTACGACATTTTAAAATTACACCGAGTGTGCAAATTGATTTCAAACCGCCATTTGCTCGTTCAAAGCTTCAAAGTAGTCTAAGCGCTCGTTATATATTATTGCGCGAAGAATCTTTTACTTACCGACTTGATTTGACCGACAGTTTGACCAAACCGAGTATTGCCCAGTCAGAAATTCAGCATTTTGGACATATTGTGTATCGCAGAATGAATAAAAGAACTTTTAATCCCTTTGGCTATCAACTAGAAGCCTTGGGCAATCAGGAGTTTTTGAAGATAGGATTCACTGCAAATGCGAGAGTAGATTATCACATGAAAGATAAAGGGTTGCATGTTAGATTTTATGCAGGCAAGTTTTTCGATTATAAAACAGCTGCCAATGATTTTGCCTTACGCAATGCTTATTTGAATACAACTTTTTTGGCTAAAAATGATATTATATACGATGATGTTTATTTAGCTCGCAATGAGCAGGACAGAGGTTTAGTACAACAAATAAGTATGCGCGAGGGAGGTTTTAAAATTCGAACTGACCGGTACATTAATCCAATCGGGATAAGCGATAATTGGCTTACCACTTTAAATTTAAGAAGTGATTTGCCTATCAAAATGCCTATTAAACTCCAAGTATTTGCAGATGTAGGTACTTTTGCGAGTGCGAGTAAATTGAATCCAAGTCAGCAAAAAGCTTTGTTTGACGCTGGTTTGGAGTTGCATCTTTTTAAAGATTTATTAATTATTTATGCGCCCTTTATTATGAGTAAGGATTTTAAAGACTATACAAAACAAATTTATCCTAAGAATAGATTTCTAAATACGATGAGTTTCGCCCTAAACTTGCAGCAAATTAATTTCCTTAGATCGGCTAACTTGCTCAATGTGTTTAGTGTAAATTAACGAGTAGTTATTCAGGTTATTGAATTTAATACACATTCAGGATTAAAAATGTTGAAACGATTAAGAAGCTCTAATTCAATATTTTGCAAATATTGAAAACATCTTCTAATTCGTCTCGTAAATAGTTGATGATACATCTAACACGCTAGAATTTTCGCTTCTTAAATCCTAACTTGAAAATTGGGTTAAAACATATACATCAATCGAAAGGTCCAAATGTTATTGGAAATTTGTCGTGCTTGATTTGTGGTAAGCGGATTACGACTACCTCCATTTCGAATAGATATTAATGAATATGCAAAGCGTAAATTCAAGAAAAGACCTTTGTATAAAGCCGCATTGCCATTGAGTAAAAAGTTTAAATCATATTTGCGAAAAGGATAAAGTGTCGCCCCATTTTCAATAACCGCCCCAGAGCTCGTTGTATAACTTTCTTTGCTACTAACCAGTTGGCTGTAAGAAAAGCCTGCACCGAAATTACTTTTTTTCTCATCAAAATAATTCAGCATAATCGGTATTTCGGCATAATTCAACTTGTTATAAAACTTTGTAAAAACAGTACTTTGATCAAGCGATCTTGCAGGTAATTGACCATTACTTGCCCGAGCTCCTTTTTGCGCATACAACAGCTCCATACTTGCAGCTACATATTGGCCCAATTTTGCATAAACAATAAAACCTCCATTGATGCCTACCTTATGATAGCCAGCAAAGTTGTCGCCATCTACTTGTGTAAAATTCGTTCCGAGAATAACACCACCGTAAAACAACTTGTCATCACCATATTGCCCATAAGCAAAATTTGTGAATAAGTAGAGCGAACTAATAATTAGTAGTAGTCGCTTTTGAGCTAATTTTATCTCTTTGAGTTTATTTACCATAATAAAACTATTAACGCAAAGATATGAGTTTAAAGTATTCAGTTTCCACACTGAAAAAATTTGAGGAACTATACGACGAAATTGGTTACATGATTCGATTCGAAAAAGGCAATTTTCAAAGTGGATATTGCATTTTACAAGACCGAAGAATAGTTGTCATCAATAAGTTTTTGCCTTTGGAAGGACGAATCAATGCCTTAATTGATATTTTGCCTTCAATAGAAGTAGAAGTTAGTAAATTAAGCAATGAGGGGCATCAGTTTTACGAAGCTGCGATGGCAATGCCTGCAAATAGATAATCAATAGATAGTTTGAATCAAGAAAAAGATTCGATAGTATTGTTTGGTGCAAATGTCTTTGTGAAGTTATCGTATTCTATATAACCCCAGATTCCTCATCTTAAAGCCCTGCAAAAAAATGATAATTCACAGCTTTTATTCAAGTTGCCAGTTCGTTTTCTGCGAAGTGTTATTTTTTTGTATCAACAACTATGGTATTAGTCCATCGGTCTCGCCACGAATTGCAGGGGGTTCCTAATGCGCTAAATACACAAAATGGAACAGCTCTAATGAAGCCTCTTGCAATAGCTTTTGAGAATTCTAATGTACTCCCATCTAAATTGACGGCCACTGTGCCTGTAAATATTTTGCCTAGTGATTTTCCTTTAAAAATACCTTCCACAAGACGCATGTAGATGGCGTAAAGGAACAATGTTAAAATTCTATCTAATATTCCAACACGATTTGCAAAATTCTCTAATTCATCTATCATGGATGGTGATACTATTGCGAGGAGACGACTCAATAATACAACAGATAAATAAAACCCAATGACATCAATGATATAGTTCGCAAACCTTTTGCCTGTTGTTGCTCGGCTTAACAAGTAATGTTCTTACAAAACATCCATTGTTATTTCTTGATTATTCGATGGATACATACAATGTTTTTGATTTTTAGAAAATCATCAGGCAAATTGGCAAATAATACCACCGATCAAGCCACAAGTAATTGCCCAGTATCCTAAATGAATAAATATATATTTAGCTCCTCTTCTTTCAATTAAGGCATTGATTCCTAATACAGGCAATGCTATCATGATAGAAGTTAATATACCATGTAATAAGCCATGTTTAAACGTTCGAAAACGAGTGCCATATGTCTCAAAGAATTGCTTCGAATATTGTGCAATTTCAGAAGATTTATCCTCAATGCCTGCCTTATTTGCTAAGGTGGAATAAAAGCCCATTTGATGAATTACAATAAGCATTAAGCCGGAAGATAACATGAGTCCAAAAAGATAAGTGAGTCCAAAGATGAAAATCATGTTAGCACCTTTCATTTGCTCCTCGGTCATGTTGATAGATTTGAGCCAAGCATTTTCAAATACTTTAGGATTCTACCAAATGAAACCAACAAGCAAAGGTATGAATGCTGTAATGAGTAAAATAAACCATTTTAATTCCACAAGAATGATATTTTAGACCTCCAATGTTAATAAGCATTATTTATTTGTTCCAATTATTTAACATTTTTAAAAATAATATAGGTGCATTAGTATTAAATAATAATATTGTTCCGCTTGACGACTGCTGACTATTGCCCCCATGTGCTTGGGTTAGCTCGCCATTCTTGTAAACTTTTTAATTCGTAATCGCTAATTTGTTTCTTTTGTAATGCAAGCTCAATTAATTCATTATAATTGCTTAAGCTAATGCTTTTGATTTGCGCTTGTTCAAAAAGTGCTGTGGCTTTATCGAATCCATAGGAGAAAATACTGCAAATTCCGATTACATGGGCACCTGCCTTTTGTAACGCAACAATCGCTTCCATACTGCTTTTGCCAGTTGAGATTAAATCTTCAATAACGACTACCTGCTGACCAGCCTTTAATTCACCTTCAATTTGATTGCCCAAACCATGTTCTTTTGGTTTTGCTCTCACATAAATAAATGGCAAAGTCAATAAATCAGCAACTAAAGCACCGTGAGGAATGCCCGCAGTGGCAACACCAGCTATAACTTCTGCATTTGGAAATTCGGTGAAGACAGCATTGGTCATTTCGCTTTTGATGAAGTCGCGAACGTGCGGATGAGATAGAGTTTTTCTATTGTCGCAATAAATAGGGCTTTTCCAGCCGCTTGCCCAAGTATAAGGATTTTGTAAATTTAATTTTACAGCATTAATTTGTAAAAGCTTTTCAGCAACAGCCAATTCTCGTTTCATATGATTGCAAACTTAGCACCCTAATATTTACCATGCAAATTGAAAATCAGCTTATTCAAATAAGTTACGAAACTCATCTTATTTATCTAGTAGAAAATGAAAATGATATTTTACCTTTTCTTAAGGGTAAACATGCATTTGTGATATTTCAATTAGATGACGAGAAATTAAAAGAAATTATGAATTATTTACATGAGGCAAGTTCTGGAATTGCTGTTATTGTAAATAATGTTCCGAATAGCCTTATTTTTTTTAAAAATGTATACAAACATATTCAAGCAGGAGGAGGTATTGTTCACAATGACGAGCGTGAAATACTAGCTATTTTCCGTAGAGGAAAATGGGATTTGCCCAAAGGCAAATTAGATGATGGCGAAACCATTGAAGAATGTGCGTTGCGTGAAGTTGAAGAGGAGACTGGCGCAAGAGAACTGTATCTTGAGAATTTAATTTGTGTCACCTATCACATTTATAATTTGAAGAAGATGGTCTTTAAAGAGACTTATTGGTATCAAATGAAAACAAGTAATAAATTTTTATTTCCGCAAGCAAATGAAGGTATTGAAGCGGCTATTTGGAGGAAATATAACGAACTCGACCAAATTTTCGAAAACACGTATGATTCAATTAAGTTTGTACTAAAAAAAGCATCGCTTCTATAAATTACGGAACCCCGTTAAACAACGGGGTTCCGGTGAGAACGTCACATAAATTACCTACTTGAGAGCAAATATAAAACAACATTGATAAAAATGCAAAATAAAATTTAGAGTAAAGTTATTCACACTAATTTAATTGATTGATTTTAGGATTTTTTAAAATGAATGAGTATTCAAAAATAAAGTATAATGAAAGATTTTAAGAGCATAAAAGAATGGGCAACTGAAGATCGACCCAGGGAAAAATTGCAAGAAAAAGGTTCTGAGGCTTTATCTAATTCGGAATTATTAGCTATTCTCATCAATACTGGCATGCAAAACAAATCTGCATTAGATATCGCCAAAGAAATCTTGAATGTGGCTAATCATGATTTGCTAAGTCTAAGTAAGTTTAGTTTGCAAGATTTTAGAAAAATTAAAGGAATGGGTATTCAAAAAGCTGTGATTTTAGCTGCGGCGCTGGAACTAGGTAAACGTCGCCAAATTAGTGCTGCTGCAGAAAAGATAGTGATGAGGAAAAGTCAAGACATTTTCGAAAATTTATTACCGCATTTTTATGAAACCAAAGTTGAGCAATTTTATGTGATGTACTTAACACAAGCTATGACAATACAAGCCATTGAGCCTATCAGTTTAGGCGGTATGACCTCTACGGTGGTTGATGTGAGAGTTATATTTAAACGAGCCTTCGAATTGCAAGGGGTAACAAAAATTGCAATAGCACATAACCATCCTTCAGGATCATTAATACCAAGCGAGGCCGATAAAAAAATAACAAATAAAATTATAGAAGCATCTAATTTACTTGACTTTCAATTGGTGGATCATCTTATAATTGCCAACAATAATTATTTTAGTTTTGCAGACGATGGTTTATTAGGATATTGAACTTAGGTCTTATAAACTCAAATTTCTCCCAATAATTGGGAGGTTGAGTTGAATATTATGAGATGCAAAATGTTGAATCGCTTCCTCGTGATTGATTTTTATGAATTCAAAAGTATTAAAATGCACACCAATTACTTTTGTGGTTTTTACAAATTCAGCGGCACGACAAGCATCCTCGATACCCATCGTAAAATTGTCGCCAATTGGTAGAATGGCAAAATCAATTTGCCCCCAAAGCGGAATAAGTTGCATTTCCAATGTAAGTGCAGTATCACCGCTGTAGTAGCAAGTTTTATTTTTCCCAAATAGAACAAAACCCATTGGGCTTCCGCCATAACTGCCATCGGGTAAACTACTGCTGTGCTGTGCAGCTACACATTTTAGTTTAAAATTATCAAAGTTCCATTGCCCGCCAATGTTCATTGGGTGTGTATTACTTATGCCTTTTTTATTTAACCATTCATGAATTTCCCAACTACAAACCACCTTAGCTCCCGTTCTTAATGAAATGGCCTCGATATCAAGTAAATGATCATAATGTCCATGCGAAAGTAGAATATAATCAGCT
>JBIIJE010000124.1:0-7274 GCA_044234005.1 Chitinophagaceae bacterium
GCTGAATCCAGAAACTTCTGCATACTTTCCGCCAGCTTTTGGACTAAATTTGAATTCAGAATGATTTCGGGATGCTTTCTATTCCTCACCGAATGCAAAACCAAAAACCATTAGCGGCAACCCAGGAGAAACGAAATAATATATGAATGAAAACAATAATAGTAACAGGTGCAAATAGCGGTCTTGGCTTATGGACTACAAAGTATCTACTTGATTTAGATTACCAAGTTATTATGGCTTGCAGAGATATAGAAAAAAGTCAAAACGTAATTAATTCCTTTTCTCTTTTTAATAAGAATAAATCATATATTCTGAAACTACTTAATCTGGCTGATTTCGAAAGCATACAAAATTTCGTAAAAGATTTATCTGATATCAAAGATATTTATGCCCTTGTATGTAACGCAGGAATATCTTACGAAGGACCATTTCGGTATACAAAAAATGGTATTGAAGAAACCTTCGGAACAAATTATTTAGGTCATTTTATGCTCACAAATTTATTGCTCGAGAAGTATAGTCTTGAAAGAATTGTTTTTGTTTCAAGTGAACTGCATAATCCGCTAAATAAATCTCCATTTGCAAAAGCAGAATTCAAACCTATACATGAATTAGCCTATCCGAAAGTAGATGAAAGTTCAACAGTACAAAAACAAACACAATCATTTTATGCTACTTCAAAATTATGTATGGTATTATTGACTTATGAACTAGATCGTAGACTTAAAACTAAAAAATTAAACAAAACAATTTTAGTGAATGCCATCAATCCTGGTTTGATGCTTACAACTAATTTGGGCAGAAAGTATATGCCAGGTGAAAATTTGCGAAGAAAAATTTTAGACTTTATTTTCGAATTAATTGGTTTGGGTGATAGTCCCAAAGATTCCGCTAAAGCAGTGATTCGTCTAATTGATAATGTAAATACAAGTGCGCAATATTACGACAAGGAAAAGGTTGTAAAGTCATCAGATGACAGCTACGATGAGCAAAAAGCCAAAACACTGTGGGAAGGAAGTGAAAGTCTGGTTGGCAACAAATTTCTTGAAATATGAAAACGGAATTTATAACCAAAAGAACAAAAAACATATCAAAAATAGTTTCAACTTTACTACTATTTACAATCATGACATCTAATAATGTTCTATCGCAAACACTGGAAACAGTTTCAAATGTTGACTTGAAAAGATATGCTGGAAAATGGTATGAAATTGCCTCATATCCGCAACGCTTTCAAAAAGGCTGTCATTGCGCGACTGCCGAATATACCTTAAGCGATAAAGGATATATTATTGTTGAGAATCGATGCAACAAGGATGGCGTAAATGGGAAACAGACGTACATAAAAGGCAAAGCTTTTGTTGTGAAGAATTCTGGAAATGCTAAGTTGAATGTACAATTTTTTTGGCCTTTTACTAGTAAATATTGGATCATCGACTTAGCTGATGATTACAGCTTTGCAATAGTTAGTGAGCCAAATAAAAAATACTTATGGATACTCTCAAGAAACTCTAAAATGGATGAAAGTATTTATCTTCAGATTATTTCCAAACTTAAATCGAAAGGGTTTGATTTAGCTAAACTTAAAAAAACTCCGCAACTTTGAATTTCTGAATATTGATATCGATAATTTTAAATGATGCAAACATGAAGTTTGCTGTATCCGAAAACTTCTGGATAATTGCTCTATTTTTTGTATTAAATTTGAATCCTGAAATCTTCCGCGATGTATTGTATTCCAGACTGGAAGCTAAGCCAAAAACCTTAGGCGGTAGCCATGACAAACTTTACTAAATGATTAAATAAAAAGAATATGACAGATGATAAACTTGCAGTTTTAATTGATGCCGACAATGTTCCTTATACTAATGTGAAAGAAATGTTAGAAGAAATTTCCAAAAATGGAACACCAACGATTAAGCGAATCTATGCCGATTGGACAAAGCCAACTGTTTCGGGTTGGAAAAATGTTCTTTTAGAAAATGCAATAACACCTATTCAACAATACAGCTATACAACCGGTAAAAATTCCAGTGACAGTGCATTAATAATTGATGCGATGGACATTTTATATTCAGACAAGGTAAATGGCTTTTGTATAGTTTCGAGTGACAGTGATTTTACTAGACTAGCCACAAGACTAAGAGAGGCTGGAATGACAGTGATAGGTTTTGGCGAAAAGAAAACACCTCAACCATTTATTTCAGCTTGTGATAAATTTATTTATTTGGAAATCCTCAAAATTCCAACAATAGAAGTTAATAACATAAGTAAACCAAAAACAAAAGCAAAAGCAAAACAGAAAGACGAACCATTGAGCAAAGTTGATCATGAAACAATTAAACTAATTACAGAAAGTGTAAATGATTTAGCAGATGAAAGTGGCTGGACTTTCTTAGCTAATTTAGGAAACTTTATAATTAAGAAGAAGCCAGATTTTGATCCAAGAAATTATGGTTTCCCGAAACTTCTGCCATTAATTAAGAATATAAATAAATTTGAAATTGACGAACGAGATACAGGAGTAGGTAATATTCGACACATATACTTAAAACATAAATAACTACCATCAACATTGGTTTTACATCTGTGTGGCTTTTGTGCTTGTCTGCATCTCAAAAATTCGAGATACTTTCTATTAGCTTTTATATTAAATTTGAATGTTTAAATTTTATAAAACTTTCTTTCGTAAAGCCTAAAATTATTACTCAAAATTTTAACCCAAATTCAGCATTAGGTATTTTAAAACGATTAAGGAGTTGTATTCAATAATTTGCAAATATTGAAGTCCACTACTATAAGACTGCGTAGCTTGTCAATTCTCTGAAAATAATATAGTTAGGATGTTATAGATGCTTCTGACTTTGATGTGCATAAGATGATAAGGGATAAGGAAAATGGACAGCTGATCCCCAAATTTTGAATTTTATATTAATAATACTCGAGCAGGACATGATAGAAATTCAGTAATAAAGGAGATATGTTCTTAAAAGAATTATATGTGGTTTTCCTATTCGTAAAAGAACTCGCTAAAAGCGTTCATTAGCAGGATTGTTCCCTTCATACTTGTAGCAGTTTGATAATGCTCAACCCTCACAAACCTAAGTACTGGCAAACTGTTACAGTCAAAGAAATGGTAACAGCAAAACCAAAGATACTTTAAGGAAACAGATTAATCGATATATGATTTTTATTGAGCCTTTAGGTAATAAAATGAGTGAAAATGAATTAATACTCCTGCTTATCAAGGGAGTGCGGATGAGATTCTACAGGTGAATAGGAAGGGTATGGGATTACAAAATATCCGCTTTAACCCCAACTATTGGGAAAGGATTTTACCCTATTCTGCAATTCAGTTTTTTTCAACATTATAAAGTGAATATGGAAATGCTAACTTAACTGTTTATGATCAGAAAAATAGTGAAGCCGGAGGCTTAAGAAACAATGTACATCTCAATGACTCCGATCTTGTCATAAAAATCGTTAATAATGAATGAGTCACGGTACTGATTCAAAAATGTGCTGTATAGTTTAGGGATAGTAAAAGAATATCAAATGAGCTATCTTTGGCTTTGTTTAATTTCGTTATAATATTTTTAGCAAATCCATTTTCAAAAACCAATTAAAATGAATAAATTAGGTTGCATTTGTAAGTCTTAAAGCATTCAAACAAACATAAAATAAGAAACAACTAAACTAAAATTAAAAAATAACAAATAAATACTGGAAAAATAAATCTTTTGGATATCGGTTAAGCTAATTAATATGAATAAGAAAATAATTGCTTTCATGCATAAAATAAAATATGAATTATTGCTTTTTGCACTCATTCAACACCTTTTTATTGGTATTTTTCTGAGCGATTTGGTGTATTACACAAAGATTATTTGGCCCATCAACATGTTAATTCTAGGCGTCGCAAGTTTAGGTGTTTTTATAGAAAAAGGTCATTGGAAAAAAATAGTTCAAAAAATACTTTTTCTAATTGTTTTGGCATTACCAATTGGAATATCTTTCTTTAATAATAGCATTTCTTATTTTCTTTTTTTAGATATTTCGTATGTTGTTTTCTTCTTATTCATATTTTGGGAAGTGCTAAAATATTTAATCAAACCAAGTTATATCAATACCGATATTATTTCAGCATCTGCTTGTGGTTATTTTTTACTGATAGAAATTAGTACTTTTCTTTTTCAATTTTTTGTATCTCAAAATCCTCAAGCATTCATAGGAATTGATTCTTCAGTGCCAGCTCTAATCTATACGGATTTAGTCTATTTTAGCTCCATTACACTAACCAGTATTGGCTTTGGTGACATTATACCTAATACTCACTACACGAAACTTATCACTGCCTTCTTTGGAATCGCAGGTCAATTTTATTCAGTCGTTTTAGTGGGTATTCTCATAAGTAAATTTACAAGTAATAATGATAAATGAGGAATAAGAAATCACGTTACTAAAACAGAGTATTCTATTTTAAAATAATTGCAAAATTGAATTGATACTTATTTGATTATCCGTAAAGTTACTTATTTTATTTTTCACTTTTCTTTGCCGTCTCGTCACTAGAGAGGAGACCACTTTTATCCAACCCCGCACATGAAGATACCAAACCTATAACTATATTCGACGGCGCTCAAATAACGTAATAAGTTAGGCTAAGATTTCAATATTTTTTTATACCTCTAATCTTAGGCTGTATCTTACATTAAAACTTTTACTCGAATTAATGCTTTGAAAAATGAGATCCTATATGTGTGTGACCTGCGTTCATTTACCATATTAATTTAGTTTAATGGATAATCATTCTTAATTAAGATTAAAGTTTTTTATTCAAAATTAACTTGCTATGAATACTAGATGTGATTCTTAAAGCTTCCTGAATCGCGAAAATACTATCGAAAAACTTTTTGGATAATCTTCTAACTAGGTTTCCTGAAGAATTTTCTCTATCTATAAAGTAATGATTAGATTTGCTTGTTCATACTTTTAAAAAGAGATCATTAAATGCGGTATCATATTATTGTTTGATAATCATCAGCATTAAATTACATTTATTCTGTAAAAATTTATATAATCTAATTTCGGCTTCTTCAAAAAAATAGTAACATTATTAATATAGTTAAAAATGAAAACTAACCTAACTCAAATCATCGAAACCATTATAATATTTATTGGTTACATAGCTACACACTTTATCACCAAAGTGCTTATTAATAATTCGCTTAAAAGTACCTACGTAGAACGCGGCAGAAGAAAAATAATTGTGAAAGCGATACAGCTATTTTCTTTAATCACTTTAATAATTCTATTATCTGCAGTATGGGGACTTGAACAAAATAAAATCGCTGTATTTGTTGGAACAATTTTTACTGCATTAGGTATTGCATTTTTTGCTCAATGGTCCTTACTTTCTAATGTAACTGCTAGCATCATCTTATTTTTCAACCATCCCATGAAGATTGGAGATAGAATTAATGTTTCCGAGAAGGACTTCTCATTAGAAGGAGAAGTCATCGACTTGACGTTTTTCTTTGTACACCTTAAAACTAAAAGTGGAGAGAAAGTAACAATACCCAATTCAGTTTTATTACAAAAATCTGTCTCGATTTTCGAAAATTGAAATAGTTAATATTCGATACGAGACAAGTATTTGTTTAGCTTACATTCGTGTATATTCGACAACTGGATTTAAAAAATTGATTAGATTAGGTAAAATTATTTGCCACCTTTGCTTTTAACATCTAAATCTCGAAAACAACAAAACAATGATAAAATACACAAGTATATTTTCATTGCTTTTCACATTTTTATTTCAAAGTGTGCAAGCACAAACATCTTCAGATTCATCAATAATGAAGAAAGAATTTGATAACTTAGACGACGCACTGAAAAACCCACAAAATGTTTTAAGGCTAAATTTAAGTAATCAAAAATTTCAAATTCCAGATTCAATTTGGTTAAAATTTGTAAACTTGCAATATCTAAGTTTGAAAAACGATCATTTAAAGAAATTACCTGAAGGCATAGGGAATTTGAAAAATCTTAAAGTGCTTGATTTGAGTGGTAACGATTTTAGTATGCTGCCGACAACATTTACTCAATTGTCAAATCTAGAGGAATTGTATTTGAATGATGATAAGAAATTTCGATTCGATAAAAACATCCCAATCTTAAGCAAATTACTCAAACTTAAATCGCTTCACATCGAAAATGATGGTTTGCAGAAATTACCCAAGAATATCTTTCAACTTGATAATATAGAATCGTTGTACCTGAATAAGAATCGGTTTAAAAAAATACCCCTGGAAATAAAGGAATTAAAGAATTTAAAATATTTAGATTTACAGGATAATAAGTTTAAAATTCCAAGTCAGAATATTCAGGATATTGATTATGGACTAAAAATTATATTCTAAAATAATAGGGATGCATGAAAATTAAGATCTTCCTCCTAGTTATTTTATTTTGTAATACGAACCTCTTGTTGGCGCAAAATGCCCGTTTAAGCACAAACCATAGAATCGGTTGGTATAACTACTTTAGCACCTTCCAAGTTTCTAAAAAATTTAGCTTTCATACAGAATATCAGTTACGCCGTAACGAAATAGTCACTCAATGGCAGCAGAGCTTGTTGCGATTAGGAGTTAATTATCAACTCAACTCGAAAGTACAATTAAGATTCGGATATGCTTGGGTAGAAACATTTGCTTATGGTGAAATACCTCTTAACTCTATGGGAAAAAGCTTTAGTGAATATCGTATTTTTCAAATAGCAACTATCACCGATAAAGTTTCTATGATCGATTTATCCCATCGTTTTATGCTTGAACAGCGTTGGATTGGAAGATACTCAAATGCTAGTTTAACAAGTGAGGATGAATTTCCATTAATACATAGATTTAGATATATGTTTCGGATGCAAGCGCCCTTAAAAGGTAAAGAGATTAGAAATAAAACACCCTATGCAGCCATGTATAATGAACTATTCATAGGATTTGGGAAAAATGTAAATGAAAACATATTTGACCAAAACCGATTCGGAATTTTATTGGGATATAGATTGAGTCACTTATTAAGAATTGAAGCGGGTTATTTGAATCAAACTCTGCAGCTTGGACGTGAAGTCAGCAACAGAAATGTATTTCAGTATAATAATGGACTGAATGTAAATGTAATTTGTAATTTTAATCTTATAAAAAAAAATAATTTACTCAGATTTGATGACAATAAGATGTAGCTTTCAGTAAACCCATACAGCATAAAGATAA
>JBIIJE010000031.1:0-23907 GCA_044234005.1 Chitinophagaceae bacterium
TCCTAATGGAGCTAATCGATTATTTCAATTCAAAAGTATCCATGAACTTAGTCGTGAAATTACCACTTTTAAAATCTTCATTTTGCATCAGTTGTTGATGAAAAGGAATCGTAGTTTTTATACCTTCCACCACATATTCGCTTAATGCGCGACTCATGGTATTAATTGCTTCTTCACGCGTTTGTGCAACAGCAATAATTTTTGCTATCATAGAGTCGTAATACGGGGGAATGCTATAACCTGCATAGATGTGTGAATCAATACGAACACCATGTCCGCCAGGTGTATGTAATACGGTTATGCGTCCAGGTGCTGGACGGAAATCATTATATGGGTCTTCTGCATTAATACGGCATTCAATGGCATGCATTTTTGGCTCATAATTATTTCCAGAAATAGGTACACCTCCAGCAATTTTGATTTGCTCTTTGATTAAATCGTAATTAATTACTTCTTCCGTTACACAATGTTCTACTTGAATTCGTGTATTCATTTCCATGAAGTAAAAATTGCGATGTTTGTCTACCAAAAATTCGATGGTGCCGACTCCTTCATAGCTGATAGAGCTCGCCGCTTTAATCGCTGCCTCTCCCATCGCTTTGCGCAATTCAGGTGTCATGAAAGGGGAAGGGCTTTCTTCAACAAGTTTCTGATGACGACGTTGAATCGAGCAATCGCGCTCGCTTAAATGACAAACTTTTCCGTATTGATCACCAGCCACTTGAATTTCGATATGACGAGGTTCTTCTACAAACTTCTCCATGTAAAGGCCGTCATTTTTGAAAGATGCGGCAGCCTCTGTTTTCGCATTTTCGTAGGCTTTCTCTAATTCGCTTTCTTTCCAAACAATTCGCATCCCTTTGCCACCACCCCCTGCAGTCGCTTTTATCATGACAGGGTAGCCCATTTTTTTGGCTTCTTTTTTGGCGTGAGGAATATCGGTTAATAAACCTTCGCTCCCAGGAACAACGGGAACGCCAGCTTTTATCATGGTTTCTTTGGCCGTAATTTTATCACCCATAGCATTAATCATTTCGGGTGTTGGGCCAATGAATTTTATTTTATGTTGTGTGCAGATTTCTGCAAACTTGGCATTTTCAGCAAGAAATCCATAACCTGGATGTATGGCATCGGCGTTGGTAATTTCGGCAGCAGCCATAATATGTGGAATATTCAAGTAAGAATCGGCACTGGCAGGTTTACCAATACAAACAGCTTCATCCGCAAATCGAACATGCAAACTATCTTTATCGGCAGTAGAATAAACCGCTACAGTGCGAATACCCATTTCACGGCAAGTTCGGATAATTCGTAATGCTATTTCACCGCGATTGGCAATTAATATTTTTTTGAACATATTTTTCAATTTGATGATTTGACGATTTGATAATTGGAAAATAAATGCTGATGGAGCTTCTCGTTATTTTTTTTAAAACGAAGAACCATATCAAATTTTCACAGTATCAAATTTTCAAATTGGATTAAGGTTGTACTAAAAACAAAGGTTGATCGTATTCAACTGGAGAGTTATCATCGATTAATACTTTTACAATCTTACCACTCATTTCACTTTCAATTTCATTGAACAATTTCATGGCTTCAACAATACAAAGCACTTGACCTACTTTAATATCATCTCCTACGTTTACAAATACAGGTTTGCCAGGACCTGCCGAACGGTAAAAAGTACCTATCATCGGTGATTTAATCGTAATTAAATTGTCGCTAACAGGCTCTGCAGCAGGTGCGATGGGTGCGGCTTGTTGTGGTGCCGCTAACACAGGTGCAGGGGCGTGCACCTGTTGTGCAGGAGGAGCTTGTGTTACAACACCGCCTTGGCGAATTGTAATTTTAAAATCACCTTTTTGCAAGCGCAATTCATTCACCTCTGAATGATTTACGGCTTGTAAAATTTGATTGAGTTCGTCAATATTAAATATTGCATTAGGACCAGTCGTTTTTGCAACAGCAGTTGGCTTACTAGCTACTTTCTGAGGAATTGCTTTTTTAGTTGCCGCAGCTTTTTTTACGACCTTTTTAGTTGTTGCCATATGATGGGTTTAAAAAATTTCTTTTGAATTAATAAGTCCGAATTAAGATTTTACACGTTCAACGTATTCGCCCGTTTTAGTGCTAATGCGTATCATTTCTCCTTCATTTACGAACAAAGGTACATTCACAGTGGCTCCTGTTTCTATAGTCGCGGGTTTTAAGGTTTTTGTAGCGGTATCGCCTCTCATGCCAGGCTCGCTGTAAGTAACAAGTACATCAATTTTATCTGGCAACTCAACACCAATAGGCATATCTGTTTCCCCATTCACTAGCACGGTTACTTCTTGTCCATCTTTTAAAAATTGAGGCGCATTCACCAAACCTTCAGTTACGGTAATTTGTTCAAAGGTTTCATTATCCATAAAACTATAGCCTGTTTCATCTTTATAAAGATATTGATAGATTTTTTTCTCTACTCGAACTACAAATATTGTTTCACCGCTATTCCAAGTATGTTCAATACTACGTGTATTATCAACGCCCTTTAGTTTTGCCCAAACTTTTGCAGCTGAGCGCGCTGTTTTGTTTTGCCCAAATTCAACCACCGAGTAAAGACTACCATCTAATTTGATAATCAAACCCGTTCGCATATCCTGAGTAGTTGCCATATTAATTTTTTAAGATTTTATATAATTAAGTTTAATGGGCAAATATAAACACATAGTTGTAAAATAGTACGCGTCAATTGTGTATTAATCTTATCGATGTTTATACTGATGTGGACAAGAATAAGGATAAATATGTGAAAAGTTATCATGTATTGAAGTTGGTATTACATTTAGAAGCAACTAACTATGAGGAAAGTTCATAAGAATGTCATTTATTAAGAGCACAAATATTTGATATTTCCATTGAATAAGCTAAGCACAAGGCTTTGGTATCCTAAATAATTGGAGTTGCAATTAAACAGTTTTTCTTTCACGAGAAAAGATCTAAATTTGAAAATAAGAGTAACTAACAATAACCAAGCACTCTTACGTTATTTGGTCATAAAAGCAAGGCTTATGAGAAAAAAATATACTTTTCTGATTTACTTAATAGTATGTGTACAAATGCTTCAAGGGCAAACGCAACAATATTTCAATATTGTTGGATCCCCTTCTTATAATGTAAGTTGCGATAGCTCTTGCGTAATGCTGCATACTAATTTTCCGGCCACACAACGTACCACACAATATACAACTAGCCTTATACCTTTTGCGCCTCAAAATACCTCAGGAACCAATTTGGTTTTAAGCGGTAATGATAAATTTTCTAATGCAATTCCTTTAGGATTTAATTTTTGTTTTTTCGATAATGTATATAACGAATGTTACATAAGCGATAATGGGGTTCTTACTTTTAATCCTGTATTTGCTAATTCAACTTGTTTTAATAGCACATGCACCCCCTTGCCTTACACAAATTCAACAGCGGCAGATAATGCCATTTACGGCTTATTTATGGATATTGATTTGACATCAGCCGGAAATATTAGGTATCAAACAATTGGTATTATACCCAACCGTAAGTTTGTAGTAAGCTTCAATAATGTACAAATATTTGGGGCAACCTGTTCGAATCAAACTAACACTTATCAAATCATATTACATGAGAGTGATTACAGCATTGAAGTGCAAATTGCACAAAAGGTGTTATGTGACAATGATCCTAATAATTGTAGAAATTATTCAACCATAGGAATTCAAAATTTTGGTGCCACTATCGCTGATACGATACCCGGGAAAAGCGCATCCATGTTTACATGCAATCAAGAAGCGTTCAAGTTTTCCCCTTCTGGCGGTGAAAATTATAAAATCGATTGGTTCAATCAAAACAATGTACTCATAGGAAGCAATGTGGATAGTTTAAATTTTTGTCCACCTTATTTTAATAATAATCAAGTTCGCTCAAGAATTACATTTTATTGCCCCTTTGCAGTAATCGAAGACACTATGCACTTTACGCAAAATATTCCTAATATTTCGAATGTGACATTAACCCAGCCCAGTTGTACGACTTTAGCTAACGGATCTATTCTAGCAACAGGTAGTGGCTTGAACCCCCCGTTTACTTATTCGCTCAACAACGGACCCTATCAATCCAATAATTTATTTAGCAATTTAGGGCCAGGCACTTATATAGTCTATGTAAAAGATGCAGGCAATTGCGTAAATAGTACAATCGTGTATCTGGTACCAACTTCAACTTTATCGGTAACAATTGATTCTATAATCTATCCTTCTTGTCCACTCAATAATAATGGCTATATCGAAGTCTCAGCAACAGGAGGTGTTCCTCCATATTCGTATTCTTGGAGCAATGGTGTGCAAGGACCCAATCTTACCAACCTCACCCCGAACAGCTATGCCGTTACAGTCACAGACTCGATAGGCTGCACGAAGGTTTTGAACGTACAACTGCCTTTGATAAACATTCCAACTATTATTTTAGCGCAAAAAGTAAAATCCATTTGTGGCAATTCAAACGGTTCTATTACCGTATCTGCCATTGGCTTGAATCCCCCCTTTACTTTTCAATGGTTTAATCCTAGTGTGTCTGGTCCAACCCTCGACAGTATACCCGCAGGCTTCTATCAAGTGACAGTAACTGACTCATTAGGATGTCAAGGTACAAATATTTTTCAATTACAGGATACACTCAATGTGATTTCAACTATAGATAGTCAGTCTACTGCATGTGGACTACCTAATGGAAGCGCAAGTATAACAGCGACAAATGGGCTTGGGCCTTATACCTATCTTTGGATGCCATCTGGACAAACGAATTCAACGGCCACTAATTTAGCGGCGGGTATTTATACATGCATTACTACAGCATCTAACGGTTGTTCGTCTACGAATGTTGTCAACATAGCAAGCTCTTTACCTACGCAAAATCAGATATCAGCATCTAACGCAAATTGTGATACGAGTAATGGTAAAATATTATTGTTGAATGTAAGTAACGCAACACTTCCTATCACTTATTTATGGAGTCATGCAGGGCTTGGACCCAATCAATATGGTTTAGCACCGGGCATTTATTGGGTACAAACAACAGATAGTTTAGGATGCAAAGCTAGCGATACCATTAATATTGGTGCTGATGGAACACCCATATTAGAAATAGTAAGTTATACGCCGCCAAATTGTAACGGAGATAGTTCAGGTTCAGTTACTTTGAGCGGTACATTAGGCGTTGGACCTTATAAATATTCGATAAACGGCTTTTTTAATCAAAGTATTGCGACATTGACTAATGTACCTGGAGGAACCTATCCAATTTATATAAAAGATGCGAATGGTTGCGTTAATGATACTGTTGTAACCTTTGCGCAACCAACTCCTATTCTCTTTACTTTCACCACCGACACCCTAGTCTGTAAAAAAGATATAAACGCTACAATTACCTTTCAAGCGAGCGGGGGAGCTCCGCCTTATTCCTATTCATTTAATGGAAACAATAATGGACCTAAGCAGCAATATGATAATTTGGGTGAAGGCACCTATACGATCGTTGTAACTGATAGCAATACATGCGATAAGCAGTTCACAATAGAGGTTGTGGGTCCAACGGAACCTTTACAAGCAAGCTTTGATGTAAAGAATGTACCTTGCTATGAAGATAGCACAGGGGGCGCTGAGGCCATTATTGTAGGTGGCTGGCCGCCCTATTCATTTGTGTATGATAACCCTGCTTATACAAGTTTGATGCTTACAAATTTGGATGTGTCGCTCGGCACGATTTACATAACTGATGCAAGAGGATGCGAAACAAGTGCTAGATTTAAAGTTACAGATAACTATTGTTGCACGATTGTTGTGCCTAACGCGTTTACTCCAAATAATGATGGTCTAAATGATAAATTGAATTTGGTGACACGTAGCGAGTTTTATGATTTTAAAATCATCATTTATAATCGTTGGGGTCAAAAAGTATTTGAAAGTGCAGATTATGCTACATCGTGGAATGGATTTTTACAATCTGCACCGTGTGATATGGGAACTTATTTTTATTATTTAGAGTATACTTGTGCTGAAAGTAAACAACGTAAAAAAGAACGAGGCGATATTACTTTGATAAAATAGCGCTACAATTCCAACACATCATTCATGGTGTAAATACCTTTTTTGTTGTATAAAAATTCTGCGGCCTGCAAAGCTCCACTCGCAAACCCTCTGCGGCTGTGTGCAGTATGGGTAAGCGTGATGTTATCAATGTCCGAATGATATTGAATTGTATGTGTGCCAGGTGCTGGGTCAATTCGTTTTGAAATAATTTCCAGTTCATTTTCTTTTGAACTTGGTTCGTTTACCCATCTTGTTTTTTGGTTGTAATGTTTCAAAATACCTTCTGCTAAGGTAACAGCAGTGCCACTTGGAGAATCTTTTTTTTCAGTATGATGAATTTCTTCCATACTAATTTGATATGCATTTTGCTTATGCATCATGGAAGCAACATATTCGTTGATTTTAAAAAACAAATTCACCCCAATACTAAAGTTACTGGCATACAAAAATGCAGTCTTGTGTGCTAAGCAAATTTCTTTTGCAAGCTCAAGTTTATCCAACCATCCAGTGCTGCCGCATACAACCGCCACGCCAGCCTCTAAACATTTTTTTACATTCTCGAAAGCTATTTCGGGTGCTGTAAACTCGATACATACTTCTGCTTTCCGAATATTTTCGGGTGTAAACTCTTGCAAGTTTTGGTCGGTAATTTTTAAGACTATTTCATGCCCTTTACGTGAAGCAATTTCTTCAATGGCTTTTCCCATTTTTCCATAGCCGATTAAACCAATTTTCATGCTGTAAAATATTAATGTAATGGAATTGTGATTATTAAACTGGCACTCGTTTGCATATTCATATTTGGTGCTATATGAAAACTAATATCTTTACTCATATCAAATGTTTTCAGATGAGCTGCTGTAAAAGCATCTATAATATTTATAAAATACCCAACTACTGCGGCAATCACACTATACTCTTTAAAGCGAGCATAATTATCTCGTAAATATTTTAAATTGTCTATGTTTAACTCTGGAAATTGGGATAAATTATTAGCATTATTTAAACGAGCAACATAAGCTTTTTGATATCTCTGAAAATTATTATGATTGTCTATGATAAAGTAGGCGATAACCCCTACGCCCACATATGCCAGACCGGTTTTCCAATATTGTTTATTATAAGCCTGCCCCAAGCCAGGTAATAATGCCGAATATAAGCCCGCACGTTTGGGTGAAGCGTAATTTATTCGGAACTTAAATATAGAATCTGGAAATGTTGCAGGAGTTATTTTAGATGCTGAAGTAGAATCAACTTGTATAGAATCTTTTTGCTGCGCTGATAATCGAAATTGAGAAATCAATAAAACAAATAGTATGAGCAAAAAGGGTTTCATTGCTATAAAAGACTACAGACTCATTTTATCTAAAATGCGTTCTAAATCACTGTCATTGTAAAATTCTAAAACAATTTTTCCTTTCCCATTTTTCTTTCTGTCTAAATGTACTTTGGTAGAAAAATGTGATTCCATTTGATCTTGAATGCGTTTAAAAGCATGTGGAAGTTGATTTTTATTTTCAACTGCTGATTTTGTAGCACCAGATTTTGCCGCCGTGATATTCTTTACCAACTCTTCTGTAGCTCGCACAGATAATTGTTTATCAATAATTTCTTTTGCGGCAAATAGTTGTTGTTCAATATGCTCTAAACTGAGCAGGGCTCTTGCATGACCCATACTTAGCGCACTATTACGAACAGATACTTGAATAGAAGGGGGCAATTTGAGCAGTCGAATATAATTGGTAACTGTGCTTCGTTCTTTTTTCATTCGATCGGCCACTTGCTCTTGCGTGAGATTACATTCACTCATGAGGCGCTTGTAAGCCAATCCAATTTCAATGGCGTTTAAATTCTCTCGTTGTAAATTTTCGAGTAAGCCCATTTCCAAAATTTCTTGGTCATTGGCAATTCGCACGTAAGCCGGAATGTCTTTTAAACCTGCCATAGCAGAGGCTTTAAAGCGCCTTTCTCCAGAAATAAGTTGAAACTTTTTATTAGCTAATTTTACAACCGTAATGGGTTGTATGATGTCGTGTAGTTTTATCGATTCGGCAAGCTCTTGCAAAGGACCTTCCTCGAAGGTACGTCTTGGCTGATTTGGATTTACTTCAATAGATGAAAGGGGAATTCGTGTAATACTACCCACTAACACATCGCCAGATTGCGCATTTTTTTGAAAGGAATTGACTTCGTCTTTGATATTGCCTAGTAAAGCACCAATGCCTTTCCCAATCTGTTCTTTCGAATTTATTTTACTGCTCATTTTCTTCCAGTTCTATTGTTTTATCCTTATTCTTTATTTTGGTTAGATCGTTGCGTTGCAAAATTTCTTTGGCTAAATTTAAATAGTTTAAAGCACCTGTTGATTCGGCATCATACAACAATACAGGCTTGCCTAAGGAAGGAGCTTCTCCTAATCGTGTATTACGATGAATGATGGTTCGGAATACCGAATCGTCGAAATGATTTTTTACTTCTTCTACTACTTGATTTGATAAGCGTAAACGACCATCGTACATAGTCATTAATATACCTTCAATGCTCAATGATTCATTTAAACGTGTTTGTACAATTTTTATGGTATTGAGCAATTTCCCCAAACCTTCTAAGGCGAAAAATTCACACTGAACAGGAATAATTACACTATCGCTAGCGCATAAAGCATTTACCGTGATAAGACCAAGCGAAGGCGAACAATCGATGATGATGAACTCATAATCATTTTTAACTTCATCAATAACTTGTTGCAATTTACGTTCTCGATTAGGATGATTTACCAATTCAATTTCGGCACCTACTAAATCGAGGTGTGAAGGAATAAGTGATAAATTAGGTGTCTCGGTTTCGAGTATGACCTGTTTGACAGGCGTGTCGTTTACCAAACAATCGTATAAGCTAAGCTGCACATTGCGTAAGTCGAATCCATTGCCAGTAGTAGTATTGGCTTGAGGGTCGGCATCTATTATAAGGGTCTTATAATCAAGTACCGCAAGGCTACATGCCAAATTTATAGCAGTTGTAGTTTTCCCTACGCCTCCCTTCTGATTAGCAACTGAAATAATTTTTCCCATCAAGTGCAAAAGTGCTTATTATTTACGGGATTCTAAATTTTTTTTATACACCTGTGCAATTATTAGTTGCTATTAACTCAGATTCAGCAATAGAAATGTTGAAATGATTATGTAATTCTCATGCTTAATTTGAGTTTAAAAAGCCATTATTACGTTTGCATACTACCATCGACAAAGGGACGGTCATTGACGATACATTCTACCCACCAAGCTGCCTTTGTGATTCTAACTAACTGTATGTAAATCGTCGTCATCAAAAGTTTTTGATGCGCTCGAGATAGCAGTTTGCGGCATCGTAAGCTCTCTTACAACATGCGAATAGAAGGCCTAGAAATTACTTGAGAAAAAAGTGATTTAGTCGTTATAGACTTTCACGACACAAACAAATGGTTCTATCTTTTTTACTTGACTTGATCTTGTGCTACCTTTCAATGCTGAGTTAGTTAAAGAAGAAACAATAAAATCCTTTGGTAATTTGCTAGCTAAATCGAGTAATGCTTTGGAATAGGTAGCAAATGTAATACCTTCAGATTGCGATTGCTTTCCAGAGACTATTCCTATCACATTACCCATTTCATCTAAAACAGGAGAACCGCTCGCACCTTTATTTGAAGGCAATTCGAGTTGATATTGATTTTCACTGCCTTGAAAACCAGTTGATGAACTTACATAACCTTCATTGTAAACGATATCATCTTTAGGATAACCCATCGAATACACTCTTTGAGCAATAGAAGGATTTGATTTGCGAATAGAATAAGGAATGCGACCATTAAATTTAAAATCCTCTTCAGTTATTTTCAAAATGGCTAGATCGTTGGAGTCATCTGTTGCTACAATTTCACTTTTGTGACCAATACCATCTTCGGTGAATACAAATATATTAGAATAGCCATCTATTACGTGCAAACTTGTTACCATATAACCATTTTGGCTAATTGCAAATGAGGATCCTGTAAATTTAGCGGGTCCTTCGGGTTGTGGCGTTACCTTTTTATTTAGGTTGGCAACTTGGTTTTTTAAACCTTTAATTTCTTTCTTTAAATTTTCATCGGTTTTGTTGAGGGGTTCAAAAATGCCAGCCGCGTCTTTATTGTAAACGCTGCGAGCCGCTAAAAAAGTTAAAAACGAAGCAATGAAAGCTACACTTGCCGCTACCGATGCCGTTTTCCAATATCTATTGACATGTAATTTCAATTGGTTAATCAATACATCTGTTTGGCTTCGAGAGTGATGATGTATGTGGTTGAGGCTTTGATGAATGAATTCACTGCTTTCGATATGGTCGAAAGTTTGCAATAAGATTTTATGCTCTTCGGTTGCCTTGCGTAAAGCCGGATTTCTTTCCATTTCCAATTCGAAATAATGTCGTTCACGCTCGTCCATTAAGTCTAAGCAATATTTTTCTATTTGTTCGTATGTGTTGTTAGAATCGCTCATTACCTACTTTTTCTTTTTCGTTAAAAAATAACTTTCTCAATCTATTTAAGCATTTGTACTTCTGTGTCTTCGCATTGTCGGTATTGGTGTATTGATAAATTTCTACAATATCTTGCATGGATTTATCATGCATGTAGAAAGATTCAATGAGGCTTTTACAAGGTTCGCCCAATTGTGTAAGGCTTTGTGTAAGCTTGTTTGCATGTTGTTCAAATTCAAAAAATTTACTTAGATCATCATCAACAGCTACGTCTTCGTCCATATTGTCGTAAAGTACCGAAAAGGATTGCTGCTTGCGTTTCGATAGTTTTTTTAACCACATGTGCCTAGCAATAGCGGTTAAATAGGTCGAAAGCTGACAAGTTAAATGCAAATTATTTGTCTTCGCTTTTTCATACAAAATAGTCATACTATCTTGAAATACATCGTAAGCATCATCTGTACTGCCATTCATTTTAAACACCATTTTTTCGATGGTCGGATAAAAATGTTTGTATATATAGTTGATGGCTTTCGATTCACCAATTGCCAAAGAACTAATTAAAAGTTCATCATTCATTCCTTGAGAAGGATTGTTATTCATTAATACGCATTTTAGACATTGGTAACCCAAAAGTCCGAAAAAAAATGAAACCAAGGAGTTAAGCGTGCAAAAGAAAAGATTAAATTGGTTTTTCAGATTCAACGAGCAAGAATTAAATGCCTATTCAGAGGGCATAACTAGTCCTCTGTCCAATGAAGTTAATTAGCTTAAAAAATTTATTTTAAAATTATGGGTTACCTTTTTTTACTTGTGGTATTAATATTCAAACAATTAAAAAACTTTTAAAAACACAAACATGAAAAATTTAGTAAAAATTTCATTCTTCGCTTTGGCTTTAGGTTTCTTCGCTTCTTGCGCTGATTCGGCATCAACACCTGAAACACCTGCTACTGAAGCAACACCTGCAACTGAAGCTGCTGCTCCAACAGAAGCTACTCCAGCTGCAGAAGCTACTCCAGCTGCAGAAGCTACTCCTGCTGCTGCTGAAGCAACACCTGCTACAGGAACTACACCAGCTCCTGCTGAAGCAACACCTGCTGCTGATACAGCAAAGCCGCACTAATCTCTTCTTTAGAAAGAACAGACTAAAAGTACAAGAACCGCTACAATTTGTGGCGGTTTTTTTGTATCACACCCTAAAAAAAGAGAATAAATACTTGGATTCTACCAATTTTACCCTACTTTTGCACTCCATTTTTCAGCCGTCATTTTGAAAGTGATGTCCAACATAGTTGCTGAAAAAGGCATTAAAATATTTTTTAATAAAACTAGATATATATGAACAGTTACGAACTGATGGTCATATTTACGCCAGTGCTCTCACAAGAAGAGTTCAACGCGGGGACCAAAAATCTTAAAAAATTTATTACCGATAATAGCGGTGAAGTCGTAGGAGAAGACGTATGGGGCTTAAAGTCATTTGCGTATCCAATCGATAAGAAGACAACAGGCTTGTATTATGTAATGGAATTCAAAGCCGATCCTAGCCTAATTGCTAAAACCACCATTCAAATGAATCGTGACGAAAGCATTATGCGTTTTATGACAACTGTATTGGATAAGCACGCTGTTGCTTACAACGATCGTAAGCGCAAAGGAATCAAAATTGAGCCTAAAACAAATTCTGTAACCGAAAAAGAAGAAGCATAATTATGGCAAAGACAGATATAAAATACTTAACTACCAACCGAGTAGAAGTACGTCAAAAAAAATATTGTCGTTTCAAAAAAATGGGGATTCATTATATTGATTATAAAGATCCTGAATTTTTAAAACGCTTCCTGAACGAGCAAGGTAAATTGTTGCCGCGTCGTATTACAGGTAACTCTATGAAATTTCAACGTAAAGTAGCAACTGCCGTTAAAAAAGCGCGTCAAATGGCTATTTTACCATTCGTAACCGACCTTTTAAAGTAAACTCATCATGCAAGTAATATTAGTAAAAGATATGGACAATTTGGGATCTGCTCATGAAGTAGTGAATGTCCGACCGGGTTATGCTCGTAATTATCTTATCCCGAACAAAATCGCTATTGAAGCATCGCCATCGAACATGAAAGTGGCTGCTGAAAAAGAAAAAGTAAAAGCTAAGAAGGAAGGCGCTTTGTTGGCTGAAATTAACAAAGTAATTGATGTATTGAAAGCTTCACCAGTTAAGGTGGGCGCTAAAACAGGTACATCAGGCAAAATATTTGGTTCTGTTACTTCTATTCAAATTGCTCGTGCAATTCGTGAACAAAAAGGTTACGAAATTGATCGTAAACGTATCACGCTAGTAGATGAAGTTAAAGAATTAGGTACTTTTAAAGCCAACATCGATTTCGGTAATTCCAATGTAATCGAAATGGAATTCGAAGTAATTGGCGAATAGTCAAATAAGAAAGATTGTAAAGACCGCCTCTATACTCGTAGAGGCGGTCTTTTTATGTATTATCTTCTATCATCTTGTTTTCATAAATATTTGATTATCCATAAACCCTAATTAAGCATTAGAAATGCTTAATTGATGAAGTAATTGTAATACCATTTTGACATTAATTTTATATTATACATTTCGCTTGACGAAAATGGTGAATGCCTATGGATACAAATGTTTAGATTAAATGGAGAAACGAAATTTTAATCTATTATATTTGTCTAATGGTTTAACGAATAATCATTCTTAATTATGATTTGTACATAAAAGAAAAAACGCCAGGTAAACTGACGTTTCATTTATAATATGAGAAGTGTTTATTTTTATAATCCCACTTTCATGGTAAATGATAAACGTGCTTTGCACTGTAAAGGCTTAGAGGTGGTTTTACGTGTTGTGCCAGTTATACGATAACTAAATGAATTAGTTTTGAAATAGCTGCTCAAATATGAGATTGACTTAACAGGAATCACAAGTTCTTGTGAAGCTACATCTGGGTTATTTGTTATTTCTGCTAGTATTATTTCACTGCTATTAACATTCGATGTAAATCGAACTGCACAATCTTGTAACGCTGAAAAGTTATCCGTAGCATCACCATCTAATAACATAAGTTTGCAAGAATTCACATTCACTGATTTTATATTTTTTGTTGCAAATTCAACATTATTGGCTTTGATAATACTATCTATGTTGATTGGAAAAGTTACACTCGCGATTTCTTGCGTTCCTACAGAGATAATCATCGGGATTGTGAATGCTACTTCTTCAGTAGTTAATGGAATGCTGATTTGAGCAGCTTCTTTAATTTTTTTACAAGCACTTGCACCTAATAATAAGGCGAGAGCTAGGCTTAGCATTGAAATTTGATAAAGGTTTTTCATAATTAAATTGGATTTTATAAGTACGAAGTTAGTAAATTTTTGATTATTTTGAATAACTGGTCTAGAACTTGGTATGTAACAATAAAAAAAGAGAGAACAATGTCTCTCTTTTTTTTAAAATATATAAAGATTTTATTCTTTTACAAATTTTGCTGTATAGCTCTTGTTTGAGCCTGTAACCTGAACTTGATACATACCTGGCGTAAGAGAACTAATGTTTATTTCTTTACGACTATTCAATTTGGCTTCAATTACCTTTCTTCCTGTCATATCAAAAATATTGCAAACTGAATTTGAACCTGAATAATTTACTGGTAAATCTACATGAAGAAGATCACTAGCTGGATTAGGCCAAATTTTTAAAGCATCAAAATTTTTGCTCACGATAGTTTTAATACCAAGCGGTAATTCTGATTGACCACATGGTGCTGTTGCAAGAGCGCCTTCTGTGAAAATATCGTCAATTGAAACGCTTTGGAGTATCATTACATTTTGAAAAGTTGGATCGTACACATCAGCATTTTGCATAATAGTACCAGGTTCAATGTCAGCTTGGTATAAAACAGGCAATGTAGTACCTGTAAGAACTTCTGGTGTTGAAGCGAATGCTTCTTCAAAGTGAGCTGAGCGCGTAATATTTACTGGGTAGGTCCAATTTAAACCTCCATCTTCTGTTCCGATTACAAATACATCACGATAATTTTGACCTGATAATTGGGAAGAACCAAACCAGAATGGATTAGTTCCATCTTCAGTTGTATCAGCATCCATAATAGCTGTATATGTGATTAATACTTTTTTATTTGCACCCGAAGTTACAGAAATCGAAGGTTGTGTAATTGTTCCTATTGTATTGTAAGCAGCATCTGGTGAAGTCGCGGTAGAGCCCGTATAGTTCTCTCCAATACTAAATGTATTATCTCCATTACAATCATGGTAAAGTCTGAAAATATTATCAACGATAGCAATTGAATCATTGGATGGGGAGTCATTATAGTATCCTAAAGATGAAGTATAGAAAAATCCGTATCCTGTACTTGCTCCATCTTTATATACTCTGATGATAGGAAAGGCTACGTGGGTAACACCGTCATCATCTACTACAACAGAGTGTGAACCATCGTTACATTCGATTGTATCAGCAATAGCATCACCTGTATAATCGGTTGAAACCGTTCCTGCAAAGTCAAAATTATTCAATGGCCAATCCAAAATTACTTTTTTAGTCCAAGTGGCACCATTATCATTTGATGTTATTAAGGTTAAATCAGCTCCCATATCACCAAAAACGATAGATACAACGTTGTTATTTGCAGAGATTGCATAACTATTTCCACCTCCTCTATAGTGTCCAACTGAATCAATCAATGGCATTGGAATCATATCATCAATCCAAGTATCTCCATTATCGTCTGAACGAGAGAAGAAATAACCATTTCTGATACCATTTGTATGGGTATTAGAATCAGAAGGAGAAGCTATAAGATAAATCCAATTACCTGCAGAAGCTACATGAGGCCAAATTGGTTTGTTCGCATTTGAAACGTTCAGTTGATTCAAGCCCCAAGTTGTGCCTGTCTTTTTGCCGAAGTGAAGAACGTTATTAATACCATCATGAGCTATATAAGCCTCATTACTTCCACTATAAAAGGCTGAACTAAATCCAGTTCTTATTGCTTCTAGTCTAGCTGTTGGATAGGATGACCAAGCTGTGCCATTATAATGTGCATAACCAGTACCTCTATCGTTAAACGAAGATTGGTCGGTAACATTTTCTTCGAGTGACATTGTCCAAAAACAAGAAATATTATTTCCATTTTGTAACACACGACGCATCATAGAGCCATTTGATTGTAAATCGTATGTTGTTTTACCAACATTTTCTCTAGGGCCTACACCGCCTCCAAAGAATGGAATAGCAGGGGTTTTATCTTTGTTAGCGTTTGAGCTTTGTAAGTTGCCAGGCGTATCGCTCACATGTTTAACCTTGCCCTTCCCTGTGGAAATTGTAGGCTTAAGAAGTTGAGCATTTGTGGACAAACTTGCCGCAGCAATACCCGCGAAAAGTAATAATTTCTTCATGTTATTATTGTTTAATTTTATGAACAAATGTAGTAAAAAATATATAACGACGAAATAATTATTTTCTTATTGTTTTTTATGAAAAAGGGTTTGAAAAACAAATATACAGGGGGTATATTTTTTCTTTTTGCAAGTTTTTAGGATTTCTGGCAATAACCTGAAATATTTGACTCACTATTATTTGATTTTAAACTTTGAAAACTTACCTTTGCGCAAAATTTAAAAAGCCTTTGGTTTTTTATATATAACTCAGTAAAATATGGCAAATACAGGAAAAATTAAGCAAATTATTGGAGCGGTTGTGGATGTGCATTTTGATGCAGGTTCCCAATTGCCAGAGATTATGAACGCATTAGAAATAAAGCGTAACAATAATTCAACTCTCGTTTTAGAAGTACAACAACATTTAGGCGAAGATAGTGTTCGTACCATTGCGATGGACGGTACAGAAGGATTGATTCGTGGAATGGTTGTAACAGATACAGGTGCGCCAATTGCTATGCCGATTGGAGACGCTATTAAAGGTCGTCTGTTTAATGTAACTGGAGATGCAATTGATGGGTTACCACAACCTTCAAAAGTTGGAGGTCGTCCTATTCATGCGACTCCACCGGCATTTGAAGATTTGAGTACGGCTTCCGAAATACTATTTACAGGTATTAAAGTTATTGATTTAATTGAGCCTTATGCGAAAGGAGGTAAAATCGGATTATTCGGTGGTGCGGGTGTAGGTAAAACAGTATTAATTCAAGAATTGATTAACAATATTGCGAAGGCATATAGTGGTGTTTCGGTTTTTGCGGGTGTAGGTGAACGTACCCGTGAAGGAAACGATTTGATGCGTGAAATGATTGAGGCAGGCATCATGAATTATGGAGAAGCGTTCAAACACAGTATGGAAGATGGTGGTTGGGATTTAGATAAAGTGGATATGGAAGGCTTGAAAGATTCCAAAGCGACTTTCGTATTCGGACAAATGAATGAGCCGCCAGGAGCGCGTGCTCGTGTGGCATTGTCTGGGTTAACAGTTGCTGAATATTATCGTGATGGCGATGGCAAAGGGAAAGGTCGTGATATCCTTTTCTTTGTGGATAATATCTTCCGTTTTACACAAGCAGGTTCTGAGGTTTCGGCTTTATTAGGACGTATGCCATCGGCGGTAGGTTATCAACCAACGCTAGCAACAGAAATGGGTTTGATGCAAGAGCGTATTACTTCTACAAAAAATGGTTCTATCACTTCTGTACAAGCTGTTTATGTACCCGCGGATGATTTAACAGATCCAGCTCCCGCTACTACATTTGCCCACTTAGATGCAACCACGGTATTGAGTCGTAAAATTGCCGATTTAGGAATTTATCCAGCGGTTGATCCTTTAGATTCCACTTCACGGATTCTTACAGAAGCTATCGTAGGTGTTGAGCATTATCGTTGTGCGAATCGTGTGAAATTAATTTTACAACGTTATAAAGAATTACAAGATATTATCGCCATCCTAGGTATGGATGAATTGAGTGAGGAGGACAGAATGACCGTTGCTAGGGCACGTAAAGTACAACGTTTCTTATCGCAACCCTTCCATGTGGCAGAGCAGTTTACAGGTTTGAAAGGAGTTCTTGTTCCTATCGAAGAAACCATTCGTGGCTTTAATATGATTATGGATGGTGAAGTAGATGAGTATCCTGAAGCCGCATTTAATTTGGTAGGTTCTATTGATGATGCCATTGCTAAAGGTAAGGGTATGATGACAGCAGCGAAGAACTAATTAGCAAATTTGAAGATGTGCCAATATGCCAATTGGTGCTTAATATAAAAAAAGAAAGCTTTCAATTAAATAACAAACGCTATTAGCTATCGGCACATTAGCTAATTGGCATATCAGCTAATCATAAAAATGCATTTAGACATACTAACCCCAGAAAGAAAAATTTTCAACGGCGACGTTTACGGTGTTTTATTGCCAGGTGTTTCTGGCTACTTCGAATTACTCGATAACCATGCTCCCATAGTAGCAGCTTTGGGAAAGGGACAACTCAAGATTTTAAAAGATAAAAATAGTCAAGAAGTTTATAACATAACAGGTGGATTTGTGGAAATGAATAGCAATAAGACTGTTGTTCTTATTGAGGGAGCTGAAACGGTTGTTTAATTAGCGGTAAAAAATAGTTACGGTTAAACCATCTTTTGAGGATGGTTTTTTTTATGAAATAGTTTCAACATTCATGAAGACTAATTTTACAACTTTCATTTTTTACCCGCTTACATATGGAATTACCCGCTTATCCTATTTATGTTGCTAAAATGAAAAATAATACTTAGGAAACTTTTATAGTTTAAAAAGTTTTCATAGTTTCGCCTCGTGAATCCACAATACGATAACATAGTAGAACAAGCCTTTAAGCAATTTAAGCAATTGGGGTTCAAAAATGTTACGATGGATGAAATAGCGCGCGCCGCAGGTATATCAAAGAAAACACTATACGAGCATTTTGAAGATAAAGATGAACTTGTGTTCGTAACTGTGAAGAAGATGATACAAGCTCAGCATGTGATCTCTGATAAAATTCTAAAATCAAGTCATAATGCGATTCAGAAGTTGGTAGGGATTTTAAATATGATGGAAAGTATGGTTCGCGAAATGAATCCTGTTTGTCATACAGAAATGCAAAAATTTTATCCGAAAAGTTATCAGCACGTAGAAAACCACAAACGAGATTATATTTTTAAATCATTGCTTAATAACCTAAAACAAGGCATTCAAGAGGGTTTGTATAGAGAAGACATAGACGTTGATATTATCGCCAAATACCGACTTGAAACAACCTTCATGATTTTTCAAAACAATATTTATCCAATTAATCAATATGATATTATCACTTTGAACCGACAATTATTTGCACACTATTTATATGGCATCGCAACCATAAAAGGTCATAAGCTTATTTCTAAACACTTATATTAGCATGAGAAAATTTAATACAAAACTAATTTTATTCGCTTGGTGCGCCTTTTCTAGCGCACAACTTTTTGCGCAAGGTGATAAAGTCTTTGGCTTACAAGATTGCATAGAATTTGCAATCAAAAACCAACCTCGTATGAAAACTGCTTTGATGGATGAAGAGTTGCAACGCGAGAAAAATAATGAAGTAGCTGCTATCACTAAACCACAAGTAAGTGCCAATGGACAGTTTCAATATTTGTTCATTATTCCTAAGCAACGAGCTGCTGCTGATGCCTTCGATTTTAGCTCTAGTCTTTCATTCTTTAAAATAGATACACCAGCGTTCGTCGCATTTCAGCAACAGCCCAAACAAAAGTATAGCGAATTGCAATTTGGCTTGCCACTCAATCTTTCCGCAGGTGTTCAAGCAACTCAAATATTGTTTGATGCAGGTGTTTTTGTTGCATTAAAAGCGCGTAAAGGATTAGAGGAGTTATCGACATTAAATACAAAGCGAACTGAAGAAGATATTAGATTATCCGTATCGAAAGCTTATTACAATTGCGTAATCGCGGGTAAACGAATGAAATTATTAGAAGAGAATATAACCATGTTATCTGCGATTGAAGTTCAGACTAGTAAGCTATTTGACGAAGGCTTTGTAGAACGCATTGATGTAGATAGACTAACTGTGCAACTCAATAATCTGAATATTGAAAAGCAAAAAATTAAAAATTTAATTGAATTGAGTTATGCATTACTCAAATTTCAGATGGGAATGGATTTGAATAAGAACATTGGCCTGGATGAAAATCTTACTATGGTTCAAGTGAAGGAAGGTCTAGATTTAGATAAGGTAGTTGATTATACTAGACGTATCGAAATGGATATTTTGAAAAAGGCAAAATCATTGAATCAGCTTGATTATGAAAGATATCAAAAGAGTTATTTACCAACGCTTACGGCGGCAATCAGCACAAGTTTGGCAACGCAAACTCAATCTTTCGGTGATTTATTCAAATATTCGTATTTCCCAACAGGGGCATTCGTACTTAATGCAAGTATGCCCATATACGGTGGAGGTGCAAGGCGTGCTAAAATGAATCAAGTGAAATTGAACCTCTTGAAGAATGATAATGATATGGAGGCATTCAAGCAAGCGGTAAATTTCGAAAGCCACAATGCAAGAACACAGTTAAAAAATTCAATTATTTCACTCGAAAATCAAGAAGCGAATATTAAGCTAGCTGAGAAGGTATTTGATATAGCACAGAAAAAATTTAAAGAAGGTGTAGGCACAAATATCGAAATTATACAAGCTGAAACTGCTTTGAAAGAAGCACAAACAAATTACTATAACTCATTGTATGAAGCCGTAGTAGCAAAAATAGATTTCCAAAAATCATTAGGATTATTAAAATAAACATTCAACGCAAAAATAGATATATGAAAAATTCAATTTTAAAACACGCTTTGATAATTTCTGTCAGTGCATTGGCAGTATCATGTGGCAGCAAAACTGATGATAAAAACGGTGAAGCGGAATTGGCAAAACTTAAGCAAGAGCAAAAAGAATTGAATGCGAGTATTGACAGATTAGAGAAAGCAAATCCGCAGCAACAAAGTGTTAGAAAAGTACCTGTTGTAGTAACAAGTATGGTTCCTTCTCAATTTAGAACTTATATAGAAATTCAAGGCAGAGTAGACGCAGATCAAGTCGTAAATGCATCTCCTGAAAATATGGGTGTGGTGAAAGAAATATTTGTGCGTAATGGGCAGTATGTAAACAAAGGACAAGTACTTGCCAGCTTAAAAAGCGAAGCCCTTATCGATGATGAGATAGATAAAGGCATCGCAGAGCTGGAGCAACAAATTTCTTTTGCAAAATTATTATATGATAAACAAAAACGTTTATGGGATCAAGAAATTGGAACAGAGATACAATTACTTTCTGCAAAGAATAATTATGACGCCTTACTTAAAAAGAAAGCTTCAATTGAAGTAGGTCGCAAGCGAATTGATATTGCAAAGCGTAGCTTCAATATTATAGCTCCGATAAGTGGTGTGGTAGATGCAGTTGAAATAAAAGTAGGACAAGCCGTTTCTCCTGGTATTCCGAATTTGATACGCATTGTTAACTCTTCAAAGTTGAAAGTGAAAGCAGATATTCCCGAAAATTATGCAGCACAAATTGGCTCAGGTACAGATGCAATATTGTTTTTTCCTGATATAAAAGATACACTAGTAACCAAAATAAGTTATGTAGCGCAAACTATAAATCAAATATCACGAACATTTGAAGGAGAAATTAATTTAGTAAATAATGGCAGATATAAACCGAATATGATTGCCAAGGTAAAAATTGTAACCTATGCCAATTTAAGTGCGTTTGTATTACCTGAAGGTCTTATTCAAAAAACTGGAAATGGTGATTTTGTATATGTGGCTGATGCAAATAATAAGGCAAAATTAATTCCGGTAACATTAGGTAGATCCTATAATAGCAAGGTAGAAATAACAAGTGGCTTAAACTTAGATGATAAAGTAATTACAACAGGTTTTGAAGAATTGAATGAAGGGGATGCTTTGGCTGTAGGAAATTAATAAGGGTAAGTGAGAATCTGAGAATTTGGAAATGTGATGATTTGATGTTTCTTGAACCATACCATGTTTGCGATGTGGTGAAACACTATTCCGTTATTCGAAAAAACAACCTAATAATAAATGTAATATTAAATGAGTATGCACTAAAAATAAGATGAGAAAAAGAAAAGAATGAAAATCTTAAGTAAATAACATCAAACAAAAATTTGTGCAATTAACGCAAACGATTTAGCACTGAAAATAATAAGCATAAGCTAATTTAAATAAACCGAAAGTATAGAATTCACGCATAGTCAAATTCAAGAAATTATGAAACTCAATCCATCAACTTGGCCCATTAATAATAGAACGGCTATTTATATCATGACAGTATTGCTAATCGGATTTGGATTAGTGAGTTATATCAATTTACCCAAGGAGCAATTTCCTGAAGTAAAGTTTCCGCAAATCATTGTGCAAACTATCTACCCAGGTACTTCGCCAGAGAATATGGAAAATTTGGTTTCTAAGCCGATAGAGAAACAGTTGAAAAATATTACAGGAGTTAAAAAAGTAACCAGTAATTCGTTTCAAGATTTTTCGGTGGTCATTGCCGAATTCAATACAGATGTAAAAGTTGACAAAGCAAAACAAGATGTAAAAGATGCGGTTGATAAAGCAAAATCTGCCCAAAATGGATTGCCAAATAATTTACCCAATGCGCCTGAAATTAAAGACATTGATGTATCTGAATTTCCGATTCGATTTGTAAATATTTCGGGTAATTACGATGAAGCTCGGCTAGAAAAATACGCCGATAAGATAAAGGATGCCATTGAATCGATGAAGGAAATAAAGCGTGTTGACAAAGTAGGAGGCTTGGAGCGTGAAATTCAAATTAATGTTGATTTGTTTAAAATGCAATCCGCACAATTATCGTTTCGAGATGTGCAAGGCGCCATTGCCTATGAGAATGTGGAAGCCACACCAGGTGTTGTAAAAGTAGATGGAGAGCAGCGTATTATTAGTTTGAAAAAAGTATTTAAAACTGCCGATGAAATTGGGAATGTGGTTGTGAAAAATCCGATGGGTGCTAATATTTATTTAAAAGATATTGCTGAAATAAAAGATACTTACAAAGAGCAAGAGAGCTTTGCTCGATTAAATGGAAAGAACGTAATTACCTTAAATGTAATTAAGGCAAGTGGACAGAATTTGATTGATGCATCTGATAAAATTGATACGTTAATTACAAAATTGAAGGCCAATGATTTGCCAAAGGATTTGAATGTAGTTATTACAGGAGATCAATCGGAAAGTACACGCACCACCTTACACGATTTAATTAATACTATCATTATTGGTTTCATGTTGGTAACTCTAATCTTGTTATTTTTCATGGGTACAACCAATGCCTTGTTTGTAGCCATGTCGGTTCCTTTATCATGTGCGATTGCATTTATGGTATTGCCAGCGATTGGCTTTACCTTAAATATGATTGTATTATTCGCCTTCTTACTCGCCCTGGGTATTGTAGTGGATGATGCCATTGTGGTGATCGAAAATGCGCATCGAATTTTTCATGATGAAAAAATACCCATTAAAGAAGCCGTCAAGAAGGCAACAGGCGAAGTATTTCTACCTGTTCTAACTGGTACAGTTACCACTTTACTTCCCTTTATTCCACTTGCTTTTTGGAAAGGTGTTATTGGTAGCTTTATGTTGTTTTTACCTATCACCTTAATCATTACATTGGTTGCATCCTTATTAGTAGCGTATTTTATTAATCCTGTATTTGCCGTTGATTTCATGAAGGATAAAGAGTATGATGGCAAATCGAAAATTAAATGGGATATGAGAACCACGATTACTTCGGCAATATTTGTCGCAATAGGTTTATTGTTTCACTTAGGAGGTTCGCATGGTTTTGCCAATTTGGTTTTATTTATTTGGGTGTTTTATTTATTGAATAAATTTATTTTAGTAAAATGGATACATACTTTCCAAACTAAAATTTGGCCTAAGGTTGTAAAAGGTTATTTACGTTTATTAAGTTGGTGTCTCGATCACAGAGGAATTTCATTAAGTGCTATTATTTTATTGTTTGTACTTTCTATTGGTCTCATTATGGCGGTGCCTCCCAAAACGGTTTTCTTTCCAAGCAGTGAACCCAATTTTACCTACGTTTATTTAACCATGCCCGAAGGTACCGATCAAAGTAAAACCAACGAGGTGCTGAAACAACTCGAAACAAAAGTTTATAAAGCCCTTGATATTGATTTGGCAACTAATCGCTCCAATCCATTGGTAACTTCAGTGATTTCGAATGTGAAAGTTGGCGCCA
>JBIIJE010000126.1:0-7132 GCA_044234005.1 Chitinophagaceae bacterium
AATTATTTTAATAATAAAGAATTTAGTACGAAACTAAACTGATTTCATAATTACTAAAATGGTTTTGCCTCATCATGAGATAATAAGTAGTGAAATATATCTCAATGATGATCGAAAAATAAGCATCATTAGTGAATAGTCATCTAAAAAGAAAATCTCATGAGGATTCGAAGTTAGCTTCTAAACCTTATGAGATTTTCTTTTTGTTAGAATTTCGTAAACAGAACCCTATCTTTTTGTAAAAGTAGTTATGAAATTTTTACCATCTTCTTTCGCTGCTATAAAGTAAGTACCAATTGGCAACATTTGACAATCTACGATGCATTTTTGACCATTTAATGAATAATTAGCTGCAAATTTTTGACCAAACATATTATAAATAGACATTGTGCTTGGTTTTGAACTAAATCCTTCAATCGTAAGCATATCTGTAGTTGGATTCGGATAACAAGATAGTTTATGAATATTAACATCATTTAGAGATGCTGGGAATGATCCTGTCATTGTTTTTCCTGTCAAATTCCAATTGTCATTTGAGGTCGCATTACCATCATCATCCACGGCATTACCTGCAGCACTCATTATTACAGGAGTCGTTGTGTTTGGTGCTTTCCATGAAAAGGTGAACGTTGTAACACCTGCTGAAGCGCTCATTGGCGCTGTGTGGGTGATTTGTGAACCTGATCCATTTATTTTTGAGCCTGTTCCAGCAATAAATGTTCCTCCTGTAGTAGCCATATTGAACCCACCTTTGGTTAAAGCAGCATTAGAATTGGTAACTGTAACAGTAACAGGGTATGTTGTTCCGGTTGTGAATGTTGTTGGTAACCCTGTAATGGCAACAGTTGTAGCTGTGCTTAAGGAACCATGACAACCTGTACCTGCGCAAGAAAGGCCGTTGTTAAATTGACCATTAGAATTAGATTTCAAGGTTGTAAAAATGATACCAAGTCCTGCAAGAAGAAATATTTGGAATAAAATTTTTGATTTCATATTCTTTTTTTTATTTATTGTAAGGTAAATGTAATTAGCTGAGATTAGAAAAGCAAGAATTTCTCGCATTTTATCTTTTCCTTCCAGAATTATTGTTCGATTAATTTTAATCTTTAGATTAGAAAAATAGCCACGAAATTAATAATGAATTAGTGACTTTATTTTCGCACTAAAAGCATAAATAATCAATTTATTAAGACATTCATTCACTAGTTCGCAAATACTAATTTTTATACGATAGATAAAATTTGCAGAATGGGTTTGAGAGTTCGTAAGAATTTAATTTTTGTATGTTAAGAAATCATGCTTAATTTTTAATTCTCTAAATGTTTAATGAGGCACATTCGGGTAATAAATTGATTCTTATTCTAGTATTTCAAGTGAATTTTAAACTATATTTTCGCGCAAACTCATCTAATTTTTTCCTGATTTTAATAAATTTCTGATAGGAATTAATTTGAGTCGTAGAATTCTAATTACATTTATTACTTTAAATACCTAAGAAATGTCATACCCATATCAAATAAAAACTTTAGCACAATATCACGAAGTTTACAAAGATAGTATCCAAGACCCTAGAAAATTTTGGGGCGATATAGCCATGCATTTTCGATGGAAAAAGCACTTTGATAAGGTTCTAGAATGGAATTTTGAGGAACCCAAAGTTGAATGGTTTAAAGGGGGTAAAATGAATATCACAGAAAACTGTTTGGACCGATGGGCCGAGACCCAGCCAGATGCACCTGCTATTCTATGGGAAGGTAATGACCCTGCAGAGCATCATCGTTCTATTTCATACAAGGAATTATTGTTTAAAGTAAATCAGTTTGCGCATGTGCTCAAAAACAATGGAGCAAAAAAAGGGGATAGGATTTGTATTTATATGCCCATGGTTCCAGAGTTAGCGATTGCAGTTCTAGCATGTGCGAGAATTGGAGCCATTCATTCTGTTGTTTTTGGAGGATTCTCGGCTCAAAGCATTGCAGACAGAATTAATGATGCAGCATGTAATCTAGTACTTACAGCCGATGGTGCTTATCGAGGTAATAAAGAAATTCCACTTAAGGCAATTATGGATGAGGCTTTAATTCATTGTCAAACTGTGCAAAAGGTAATCGTGCTTAGTCGAACTCGTACTCCTGTAAGTATGATCAAAGGGAAAGAAGTTTGGTGGGAAGATGAAATAAAAAAAGTTGAAATAGCAGGAAATCCTTTTTACGAAGCAGAAGCCATGGATGCAGAAGATGAACTATTTATTTTGTATACTAGCGGAAGTACAGGTAAGCCTAAAGGTGTGGTTCAGTGTTGCGCTGGCTATATGGTCTTTACGAATTACACGTTTGTAAACGTTTTTCAATATCAACCGGGTGATATTCATTTTTGCACGGCAGATATTGGCTGGATTACCGGACACAGTTATATCGTATATGGTCCATTGAGTGCAGGTGCAACAACACTCATGTTCGAAGGCATACCCACCTGGCCAGATGCAGGTCGCTTTTGGGATGTCGTGGATAAACACAAAGTCAACATTTTATATACTGCTCCCACTGCCATTCGCAGCCTAATGACTTTTGGTTTAGAGTATCTAAAGGGTAAGGATTTAAGTTCATTAAAAGTTTTGGGTAGCGTGGGTGAACCTATCAATGAGGAGGCATGGCATTGGTTTCATGATAATATAGGTAAAGGGAAATGTCCTATTGTAGATACTTGGTGGCAAACAGAAACTGGCGGTATTATGATTTCCAATTTAGCTGGGGTAACACCGCATAAAGCAGCCTATGCCACGTTGCCCTTACCGGGTGTGCAACCCATATTGGTTGATGAAAATGGTCATTCAATTCCAGGTAGTGATGCATCCTTACCTGAAATGCCAACTGAAACAGTGAGTGGTAATTTGTGTATTAAGTATCCTTGGCCATCTATTATACGCACTACTTATGGCGATCATGTGCGATGCAAACAAACTTATTTCACTACTTATCAAAATATGTACTTTACTGGAGACGGTTGTTTACGTGATGCAGATGGAAATTATCGCATCACCGGAAGAGTCGATGATGTGCTGAATGTGAGCGGCCATCGCATTGGCACCGCTGAAGTTGAAAACGCGATTAATATGCATACAGGAGTAATAGAAAGTGCTATTGTGGGCTACCCACATGATATCAAAGGACAAGGTATTTATGCCTTTGTTATTTTTAATGGTGTGCCATACGATAAAAACCTTATCGCAAAAGAAATCAATCAGACCGTTTCAAAATTGATAGGGGCAATTGCCAAACCAGATAAAATACAATTTGTTTTGGGCTTACCTAAAACACGTAGTGGAAAAATTATGCGTCGTATCTTGAGAAAAATAGCACAAGGCGAAATTGAAAGTTTAGGAGACACTTCTACCTTGCTCGATCCAAATGTGGTTGAAGAAATTAAGCTTGGTAGGCTATAACGATTCTTATGTGCATCTTTTTAGAGGCTGATAAATTGCTGATTATGATCGATTAGATTCCTTTTTACTTATGGTTTTATTTTATATAATCCTGATAGGTAAAATGCATTTTTGTAAATCATCAGAAGCATTTTTAACTAAACTAATAACCTATTTAAAAATGTTTGCCTAAGTATTAGCGATTTACATTTGCAAACCTTATTTTTGCGCCACTACAAAAAATCATCATGCCCACGCAATATTATTTGTTCTTAAGTCTTGCTTTATTTTGCCTCGGCATCATGGGGGTATTGATGCGTAGAAATGCCATCATAATCTTGATGTGTATCGAGTTAATGTTAAATGCTGTAAATCTATTGTTGGTTACATTTAGTAAAATGTACAATAACTCCGACGCACAGTTATTCGTATTCTTTATAATGGTTGTTGCGGCTGCAGAGGTAAGTGTAGGCCTCTCTATTATTGTATTGATGTATCGAAAAACGCATTCTATTGATATTAATATTTTAAACCGATTAAAAAATTAAGTAAGAACGCATGCTAAAATTGGTTTGGTTAGTTCCATTTTTCCCTTTACTTGGTTTTATAATTGTTGGCCTAGGCCGTAACGTGTTAGGTAAATTAAGTGGTTGGATTGCGTCCTTAGCGATCCTTGCTTCGTTTATTGTCTCGATTATTTTGTTTAATGAGGTGATGCATGAACCTATTGAGTTGGAAAATGAAATTGGGAAAGTCCCTGAATATGTTGTAACACTTTTTAATTTTATTCATCTAGATTCTTTGAAAATTCCATTTAGCTTTCAAATTGATGCGCTTAGCAGTATTTTTCTCTTAGTAATTACCGGCATTGGTTTTCTCATACATATTTATTCAATTTCTTACATGGGGCATGATGAGGGGTATGGTAAATTTTTCGCTTATCTTAATTTATTCGTTTTTTCAATGCTATTGCTCGTTTTAGGTGGCAACTACCTTATTATGTTCATAGGATGGGAAGGAGTTGGACTTTGTTCTTACTTATTGATAGGATTTTGGTATAAAAATATTGAATATACAAAAGCGGCTAACAAAGCTTTTATCATGAATAGAATCGGGGATTTAGGGTTTCTGGTTGGTATGTTCTTGCTCTTTGCAAAATTTCACACACTTGACTTTGTGAGCTTGCAAAATATTTTTTCAAAAGAGCAAATTGATTATCCATATTATTCTGCGATCGCGCTATGTTTTTTTGTTGGGGCAACAGGTAAAAGTGCCCAACTTCCATTATTTACATGGCTTCCTGATGCAATGGCGGGCCCCACGCCAGTTTCTGCATTAATACACGCTGCTACTATGGTTACAGCTGGTATTTATATGGTAACTCGCAGCCATTTCATTTATTCTCTCTTGCCTAATGTTCAACATGTAATTTTAATTATTGGTTTATTGACAGCCTTAATTTCGGCAACCATTGCTACCCAACAAAATGATATAAAAAAGGTGTTAGCTTATTCAACGGTGAGTCAGCTAGGATTCATGTTTATGGCATTGGGTGTTGGAGCCTATGTAGCTGCAATATTTCATGTAATCACACATGCATTTTTCAAAGCATTATTATTCTTAGGGTCAGGTTCAGTAATACATGGTGTGGAAGGCGAACAAGATATTCGTAAAATGGGTGGATTAAAGAAATACATGCCTATCACTTATATTACATTTTTGATTGGTTGTGTCGCCATCGCAGGTATTCCGCCACTTAGCGGGTTCTTCTCAAAAGATGAAATCATGATGCATGTGTTTGCACATCCTTCTTATGGCAAAGTATTTTGGGCATTGGGCATGTTGGCTGCATTGATGACAGCTTATTATATGTTCAGACTCTTGTTTATTACGTTTTTCGGTGATTATCGTGGAACAGAGCAAAGTAAAAAGCATTTGCATGAAAGCCCTGCATTGATGACAATTCCATTAGTTGTTTTAGCCATTTTGTCTATCACAGGAGGGGCAATTGGAGTTCCTGAAGCACTTCATGGTTCACATCATTTAAATGCATTCTTGCGAAGCGTTCTTTTGTATTCAACAAGCGCAAAAATTAATATTCATAGCTTGACACATCAACAAGAATATTTATTGATGGGTATCGCCGTTTTTATAGGTTTACTTGGAATAATTATAGCATGGCTAGGGTTTAAAAAATATAATGCGAACGATAATACCAAGGGCATTACAAAATTCTTTGAAGAAAAGTGGTATTTCGATGAAGCTTATCAAAAAGTAATTACGCAACCTCTTATGGCAATGAGCAGTTGGGGTGAAAAAATAGTTGAAAAAAGTGGTATCGACGGCATTGTAAATGGGATTGGAAAACTTATAACTTTCACGAGCAGTAAAATTAGATTACTGCAAAATGGGTTAGTAGGCTTCTATTTGTTTATGATGATAGTAGGCATGCTTTTATTATTTGCCTTGCAATGGTGGTATAAATCTTTCAACTAAATCAGATTCTCGTTAACGAAAAAATATTATGTTACTACCTTTATTGATATTGATACCTTTGCTAAGCGGACTCATAACATTCGCAATGACACCGAAGTTAGCAACTGTAACTAGCTTTATAGGAACTATATTAACACTTGTTGTCGCTGTTATATTGTATAATTATTATACTGCTCTACCACTTACATCCACAATAAGCTACGACCATGATTGGCTTCCAAGCTTAGGTGCTCGATTTAGTTTGCAAATTTCAAGTGGTGTTAGTTTATTAATGATATTATTAACTGCAATTTCGTTTCCGTTAATACTTGCAAATCAGTTCAATAAATCTGTGATTAAATCTAATACCTTTTTAGGCTTGATATTATTGGCGCAAAGCGGATTAATGGGTGTTTTTTTATCGAATGATGCTTTGTTATTCTATTTATTTTGGGAATTGGCTCTTATTCCAGTTTACTTTCTAAGTTCAATGTATGGAGGTGAAAAACGAATCGCAGTAACTTTTAAATTCTTCGTTTATACATTTGTGGGTAGCTTATTGATGCTTGTAGCATTACTTTATATTTACTCAAATACACCTGCAAAATCTTTTGATTGGCTTGCCTTTGTAAGTGTTGCAAATGGTTTTAATATTGAAACACAGACTTGGTTATTTGCTTGCTTGTTTATAGCATTTGCCATTAAGATGCCTATTTTCCCATTTCATACTTGGCAGCCAGATGCTTATGAGCAAAGTGCTACGCCAGTAACCATTATCATGAGTGCTTTGATGGTAAAAATGGGTTTGTTTGCGGTCTTACGATGGTTGTTACCCATCGTGCCCGATGCAAGTTTAAAATACATGAACCTTGTTATAATGCTTTCAGTAATTGGCATTGTGTACGCATCTTGTATGGCTTTGGTTCAAACAAATATCAAGCGATTGATTGCATATTCTTCGATTGCTCATGTGGGCTTGATGTGCGCAGCCTTATTTTCTTTTGAAATGTTAGGTGCCCAAGGCGCAGGTATTCAAATGTTTAATCACGGGATTAATATTTTAGGAATGTGGGTAATTGTGAGTATATTAGAAAATAAATTGGGTACGCAAGATTTAAGAAAAATGGGAGGCATTGCGAAACTGGCACCTTGGTTTATGATTTTCTTACTTCTAATTTCCTTGGCAAATATCGCGTTACCATTAACCAATGGTTTTGTTGGTGAGTTTATTATGTT
>JBIIJE010000128.1:0-7102 GCA_044234005.1 Chitinophagaceae bacterium
AATGCATCCCAACCTATGTTATCAACTCTGCCTTCATTCACGTAGAATAACCCAGCGGCTGGTTTTTCTTCAATTATTTTCATGTTGGGTCTAAGTATGCCCGAAAATTCGAGCGATAGCTTTTTTTCATACTTATTCAAATACGTAATGGTTATGCCAGCATTACCCTTTACATCTTCATAGGCTCTATAATTATTAGGCATATCGGTTGGACGATATCCATTGGGTAAATAAGCCACTTTACAAACTAATATTCTATCATGGATACTTGTATCTGTTTTAGTTGCATGGGGGATGTTTTCAATATCAATCAGGTTATTTACTTGCAACCAGATTACTGATTTGTCTTCGGCTTCAAAAAACAAGTCGAGTAAATTAGCTTCCTTAATTAACATAGGTTTACTAATGGTTTTTGCGCGGTACATTCTTCCATTGAGTTTGCACATAAGTTGACCTTCGGGTGTTTTTTGCGGGTTATATGCTACTGCATTACCTCCGTACAAAGGCTTGGCACTCACACATTTCATCACATCTTTATGTTCTGGTCTATAGTTTTTGCAGGTTAAGCCAATTGAAACTGATTCTGGTGCAGCCGCTGCAGGCACTGAGGTTGCAGATTTGGCAGAAATAATATTGTTGATTTCAATTTTAGTACCATCATCTAGATAGTAATCTTTTCCATTTTCGATTCTGCCTTTTAAAATAGTGCCTCCTATTGAAAATTGATTGGTATTTTGAATGCGGGTACTAAAATCAATCTTCAGTTCAAAGGCATATTGTGCCAAGCTCAATTGTGTACTAAATAAATAATACAAGATAAAAACAATGATTTTTTTCATTCGCTGATATATGATTCCAAATATAGACCGTAAACTAAGAATACATTGTCATAATTTTTGCTTTAGCAAAGCAATTGCAAAGTGAAATTGTACATTTGCAATATGAATTTATTGGCTGAGATTGAGTTTCAAGAAAAATGGCTTCAAGTAGAAGAAATGATGCGCGAACGTTTCGGCAAGAAACCTGATATAGAGGCTATATTATATTTAATCGGTATAAACGAATTGGGCGATGTGCCTAATAAACAATTTACAAAGGAGCAAAAGCAAGATTTGATGCATATCGCAACCTGTGCTTTATTAGCGCAAAGTGGTTATTACGAATATGATGGCCATGATAAAGATGGATGGCCTCATTATAAATTAGTTGAAAATCCACCTGCTGAAAGCTTGCTGAAACAAGAACTGCTATTGAAGCAACATATTATTGCTTATTTTGAAGAAGAATAAACTTTTATTTTTTTCTTCTTAACAAAAAAAGCCATCTGTATTGATTGGAAATTCTTTGTTCTTGCAAAATATCAAAATGCTGCAGTGCTACTTTCCTAAATTCCTCAATATTGTAGTTCGTAAAAATATCTTTACGAGTCATGAGTAATTCTTTCACTTTTTCATCTTCTTTAGATACAAATTCAATAATAGAGAAAATACTATTTTGTGCAATGAAGGTAAGAATATTTTCGAAGGGTAAATTTTTACCAATGGCTAAATGATGAATCAATGCCAAGCCTAAAGATAAATCAGCATGAATGCGTGAGAGAATCGATGGACGTTCTTCTGCATTCCATCCAATGGATGGTGATGGTGTTGACAAATCGTTGACAGCTAAATTTATTGTTTGAATATGATTCATCCGACAATGGCGATACAAACTATCAATACATTGCATATCCATATCGATTGAAGTCACTTGCTTGCCTAAATTTGAAAACATCAAAGAAAACTCTCCGTTATTGGCGCCTAAGTCAGTAACTGTATTGAATTCAATTGAGTTAGCCATAGCTAATACAATTTCTTTTTTTTCCTTTAAATAGTTGTCTAAAATAGTTTCTGTATAATAGTTAGACCATGTGGTTTTTTGCTTTGGTAGCTCTAAGTGCTTCACAAATTCAAGAAGGCCGTTGAGTAAATTACTTAGTTTCTGTTTTGAAAAGTATGACTTGTTACTCGGTTGTGGGGCCTTGATTTTTTTTTGAAAATTCACAGGTAAGGTAATGTGCAAGAAAACATTTAAATTGAATTGTGTTCGCCATGGCAACAAGGATTTACAAATATGAAGTGGAATACCATCTGGGTATAAAAGCAATAATTTGTTCATATCAAGATGTGAAAACTTCATCAAGAGTAATGGTGCTAAGAAGCACTCGCAGAACTGATGATAGGCAATCCAACTTTCTCCTTCATGATAAATTTCAAACGACAATGTATCAATTAATATAGGTTTCCCCTTGTAGAATTGAATATTATGTGTATTCGCATCTTTGAGTATCATGCCATGTTCTAGCGCAGTCAGTGCGTTTTGCAATGTGCAAATAGCCGCATCTTTCAGCATCGAGAAACTCCATTCGTAAGCATATGAAATATATGATAATTGTGTGGGTTGAATCACTTTTCCGAAGGCAAGGCCATGATCAACAATTTCTTCATGCGATATAAGTAAGCCTGATTTAACTAGTTTATTGAATAATCCAGATTGTACTAGTTGATTGTAATGTATCAGATAATTTTGATAAATAGCTCGTTGGATGAGCCCATTCTCTTTAAAAACAAATCCACTAGTATCCCTGTATGATGATGGATTGACTTGCATGGATTATTTATAATTCTTTCGTTGAGTCGTTATTTTTTTCTTGCTTCTCCCCTGTAAAGAAACTCAAAATAGCTCGCCCGAAATTCTTAATAAAAAGAACTGCACCTAAAGCTGAAGCCGCAATAGCTTGAATAATAAAGCTGCTACTTCCTGGGTCAATATAAAGAGTTGTCATAAAGCATCGTTTTGTGCAAATGTAATTATTTAGATGTTTCGCAAGTATTTTTTATAATTTGGCTTGTCTTTGCTTTGTACCGAAATGCAATAGGTAACAGACTCATTTTCTTAAACTCAATTGTTCTTAATCGATTTTCAATCGGTATATAACACTTTAAGATTTTCAATTGCAAGTTTTGATTGGCAGTAAAAGAATAGTGTAAATTGAAAATCACATTGGCATTATTTCATAAAAGCGGGATAAGTCTCTTGAATCGATTTTTGATTTATAGTGGTGTCTGTTAAACTTACTTGTATCAAACTGTCATTTATCAATGGCAAGCTCTGTGAAAAGAACTGGTTGAGAATGGTTCTAAAAAGATTTACGTTCGATTTTACTTTTTCTACTTGCTTGTAATCTTTATTAGGGAATTTGATGGCCATTAAATTATTGAAGGGTAAAGAAGAAAGTTTATTCGGATACTCGCGGTAACCATGATCGCTGAGAAATACTGTAACAGCCTCGGAGTCCCAATGACAAATGGAATCGCTTAGTTTTTTAATTTGTGTGTTTGCATATTTAAGATAAGCGAGATAGCCAGCTTCAGTTTGTGGGTTGGCTGTATAAGATTTGTAAATTATGTTTCCTATACTATCAGTAAAGTAGGGTTCGTGTGGTAGTAATAGGTGTGTGTAAACAAAACTTCGTTTATGTTTTTTAGATTTTACATAAGAAATTGTTTGTTCAATTGCATCTTGGTTTTGATGGAAAAGATGTAAAGTCCATTTATGATAAAAGTAATCTTGTATGTATATTCCGGTACTTAGCATCCAGCCAAAATCATTCTTTAAACTTCGAAGCAAAGTACTTCTATAGAAAAAATTAGCTTTCTTATTAATTCTTTTGAAGCAATATTCGTTATATGAAGTTTGTATATCAAAAGGAGATAAATTCTTTATGTGATAGTTATTTTCAATTAAGAAATTTGTGAGCTGATTGTTTCGAATAGAAGGGAAAGACTTTAAATAGATAGCATACTCGTTCCAAGGCTTTATTTCATCTGCGTTGATGTATTGCATATTTAAAATTGAATTCATACTTACAATAGTTTTGTCATAATTACTGAAAAAGGTGTCAGCTACAAAGTAACCTTGATTGCGCAGGAAGTTTTTAAGGTTTTGATTATCATATTTGAAATACTCATTTAGCGACATATGTCCAGCATATCCATCTAATAAAATGAAGTAAATATTTGGCAGCTTTTCTTGTACAACTTTATTAAAGCTAAGTGGTTGAACAGCTTTAGGTTTTGGTTGTAAGAGATGAGAAAGCGTTATTCCAGATTGAAGCAGGAAAAGCATCAACATGAGATAGTTAAGATATTCGTAGAAGTAAGTTGTTAAATTCTTAAATCGTTTCAATAAGAAATACAACAAGCTACATAGAATTGTCAATGTTGGGATTAGTAATTTATAAGAGCCAAATATTCGTAAAGGTGCAAAATGGGTGATTGACAACTTGATGTCTACAAAGAAAAGGAAAATTAAAATTCCAATGAAGCAAATAATTAATGCATTTGCATTTTTGCTGAAAAAATAGAACACAATAAAGTAAACCACTAATATCCAAGACATAAATTGCAAAAAATCATATCCTATAGTTCGGGCTGAAAGGTACTGTGCGCACTCGCTTAATCGAAAGAGGTAGAACACAAAGGGGAGGAGAATGATGAATAAAGGTTGAGTGAGAAATTTTGCCATAATTTTTATATCTACAAGTACATATGTTTTTATTTTCTTTCATAAAGAAGAAAACGTCCTTTTGAACTTTTGTAAGTCAAATTGTAAGTTGTATCAATCCCCTGAAATAAATTATTTGACTTGTCAGAAACATTTAAAAAACTCAAAAGAATATAGTCAATTTTTAATTTCGTTTGAAGTTCGTATCCTGTTACATCCACTAGAGGGGGTTCTTGTTCAATCGAAAAATTATTGCATAGGTGTATATAGGGATTTATTTCTGATTTAAATTGAGTAGGGAACCAAGTTGTGTTTGCTTCGTAGTTATCGAGTAACAATAATTGTTTACGAATGCCTAAGTAATTATTGGCATGAATAAAACTACCATTAATTTGATTAATTGGTTTATTTCTTTCAGCAAGATTCCCTTTATGATGAAAACATAAGCTTAGGAGTGTTTTATGCGCTTCTAATTGATTCTCTATCTCCATCATTTCTTGAACTGCATCGCTATGTTGTAATATCAGAGGAAATCTAATAATACTTAGAAGGATGAATGCAAATCCTAATATCAAGTGTATAATCTGTTTTGAAAGTTTGCTAAAATTACAAATTGAAATTGTGATAAGGATAAAAGTATAGGTAATCAGTTGCAGCCTAATTTCTAAATGTTCAATATATTGATGAGAAATTATAAAATACATAACTATCATCATTGCAATTGCAACCTGATAACCTAGCAAGGAGATTTTGATTTTTTTTTCTTTGAAAGAGCTTACATAAGTTATAGCAATCGAAATGAGTAATAGGAAAGTGACAATAGATATAATCCATTTTTCAAGCTCGGAATAACATACAAAAACAGAACCTAGCATAAACTGCATAGGCAAAGCTTTCCAATTCATACAAAGTTCGAAAGCAGTTGTATTATGCGATTGATTGAAGTACAGACCAAATAGAATGATTGGAAGATTTACCAAAACAGATAGCATTATTGGGTAAACTAATTGTTTATAATTACCTGAAGTGAACTCTAATAAGTAAAATATAGAAACCAAAACGACAGCTAAGAAACCTATGAAATAAGTCACTGGATGTAATAAGTAAAGCAGGATAGAAGAAAGAAAGCAGTAGAGTAAGTGAAGTCTATTGGGGTGTTGAATAAATTTCAAATAATGCCATACGAACCATAATAAATAGGCAATGCTGAAACTGAAATTTATAAAGCCTTTAATAAGGATAATATGAAAAAGAAGTAAAAAAATACCTAATGGCAGTATGTTATATTCTTTTGTATTAAATCTTATTAATCGATAAGCGCCAGTTAAAAATACAATTATGTACAAGGTAATTAGAATTTTTTCAGCTATGGGAGGCGAGAAGAAATACAGCAAACATCCCAATAGAATATGGCTAAACCAATTAGCGCCAATCGAGCTGTTGATATCCATAAAATTCCCATAGAAAGACGATTGTCCATTTCGCAATAAATCCGAAACTACACTTGCGTTGTACAAATGACTTGGATTATCACCTGTCAGAAAGTAAGGTGGCATCCATACCTGAGCAAGTATGAGAAATAAGCAAATAAAAAATAGATAATAGCTTAACTTTTCAATTTTAAGTGTAATAGTTGAATCAAGAAGTGAAGCGATTTTTTCCAAGAATATATTTCTATATCAACGAAGGTAGAAATACCTTGCGATAAGCAAACGTTTATTTCAAAAATGATGCACAATAAGCCATCTTAAATAATTTGTCATTTTGTAAACCAGCTTTCTCGCGTGCAATATTTTCGTTTACTTTTAGTTCTTTTAAACCTAAATAATAGCGGTACATAGCGGAAATTTCTTGCAAGGTATCCGTAAATTGTTTTCGATTATCTAGTTGTACATGATTGAAATCGCGAACATTAGCGCGTAAGTTTTTAGCTTGCTGCAAGTAAGATAAGGGTAAAATTTCTTCCACACTATAACATGTATCATCCTCATCAATTAAATGACTTAGTTCGAGTTGACAAACCGAAAAGACTAGTGGTTGATGAGTTAAATCTATAATGTGTGGTCTATTATCACTCGAACCTAACAATTTGTCACTTACCAGTAATTGCAGTTTTTCACCCACTTCACCGCTCAATCTTAATAAATCATTGAATTTCGAGAAGGTAAAAAGCAATGTGGTAGATTTTAATTCGTCTTGTAAGCGGCAATTTACTGTGAGGCTTACCAAATCGCTATCATCAAATATCACGCGGTTAATAGAAAATGCTTGAATCTTATAATCAGTCTTTAAAAATGTTTGTTTCATAGCTAGTATCGTTTTATGAGAACAAATATTTGTTTCTAGATGCGTAATGAGTTTACGTAGCAATGAATTATTTTTTCTAATTTTACCCTTTCGCATGAAGTTATCTTTTCAATGCATTTGAATACGATGAAAAATAAGAACTCGTTAGCTCGGTACCGATTAATTGACATTCGCATGACAATGAAGCAGAAGCCTGCTCCTAATTTACAAGAAATTGTAAACTTTGTGAGCGAAAAACTAGGCGAACCTG
>JBIIJE010000129.1:0-7068 GCA_044234005.1 Chitinophagaceae bacterium
CCTGAATCGACTATGCAAAGTTTGTCATTAACTTAATACAGATGATTTTAAATACAAATCCACCTCTGAAAAATACAGCAGAAGCAGCTATTTTAGCAAAGGTTGGCTTGCGTTTGAGCAGGGCGTTGAATCTTTACATGACATCAATAAAATCTTACTGAAGAATTACTAGGTTACAATTAGGAGTTCAACTTAATAAATAGTAATGAAGTGAACGCATGTTGTATGGCAGTGGATAAGGCGGTTGTTTACTCAGGGGTGTTACACAGCTAATGAGGCAGTTTTGGCGGCTGTAATTGGCCATGCAGTATCACATGCTTTAGCTCAACATGGTAGCGAGCGCATAACACAATCAATGTTGGCTCAGGGTCTTGCACTTATAGGTGATGTTAAGATCTCTAACAATTCGCAAGTAAACAATACTTTCTATCAAGCATTTGGGGTGAGTTCAGGGTTAGGGATTTTAGCGTTTTCTCTTAAACACGAATTAGAAGCGGGTAAAATGGGCATGATCTTTATGGCTATGACTGGTTACAATCCCAAAGAAGCCATTGAAGTTTGAAAACGCATGGCTGCGAAAGGAGGTGTTAAGCCACCCGAATTATTGAGCACACAACCTATTGATGCAACTCGTGTTGAGAAGCTTACATAAGCTTTGAAAACTGTTATGGTATTTTATAGATCTCAATAAGCACAAAACATTCACTCTATCATAAGTCGTTTGGTCGAAATTCATATCTTCGCGGCATGAACGCAGAAAAAAAAGTTTACAATAATATTATTGAAACCATTGGCAACACGCCTTTAATTAAATTAAATTCTATCACGAAGGATTTCCCTTGCCCAGTTTATGCCAAAGTTGAATATTTTAACCCTGGCAATAGCATCAAAGATCGTTTGGCTTTAAAATTAATTCGCGATGCGGAAGCTTCGGGCAAATTAAAACCAGGTGGTACGATAGTTGAATGTACAAGCGGAAATACAGGTATGGGTTTGGCGCTGGCAGCAACTGCCTTAGGCTATAAGTGTGTATTTACCATGGCAAGTAAAATGAGTCAAGAAAAGGTTGATATTTTGCGTGCAATGGGTGCTGAAGTTTTTGTTTGTCCAACAGATGTCCCAGCTGATGATCCTCGCAGTTACTACAAAGTAGCTGAGCGTATTGCCAAAGAACGTAATGGATGGCTACCCGATCAGTACAATAATTTGAGCAATCGACAAGCACATTACGAAAGCACAGGTCCTGAATTATGGCACCAAACTGAAGGTAAAATTACCGCTTATGTTGTAAGTACAGGAACAGGTGGTAGTTTATGTGGCACTGCCAAATATTTAAAAGAACAAAATCCAGCCGTACAATGTATAGGTATCGATCCAGCAGGCAGCCTATTGAAACATTGGTTCGATACAGGTGAGGTGGATGAAAGCTTAGCAAAAGTCTATATGGTTGAAGGAATGGGGGAAGATTTTTTACCTGATAACTATGATAGAAGCGTAATAGATCATATGGAAACAGTTGCAGATAAAGAGAGTTTATTGATGTGTCGAAGGCTGGCTCTGGAAGAAGGCCTTTTCTGCGGAAGTAGCGCAGGTGCTGCGGTTCAAGGCGTGTTGCAATTGAAAGATAAATTCACTAAAGACGATTTAGTGGTGGTGATATTACACGATCATGGAAGCCGATACGTTGGTAAAGTGTATAACGACACCTGGATGAAGGAAAAAGGATTTCTGTAAAACAAAATAAGAAGTGGGCGGCAGACACGCTATTCGTTTCAATCTTTTGTTGACCTTGTTTTTTTAAAGGAAGCAACAAAAGGATTTTCACTTCTATCGTTGCCGCGAGAACTATCTTTCTAATTTTAATTTTCAATAAAAAAGAGTTAAGTCATTTATGAAATCAATGATTGAGTTTTTACGGAGGTTCAAATTAACTTATGTAATTTATAATTTTTTTCATCGAAAAGAATTGAAGCAAAATGAATCGCTCTATAAAGTAATTGGACTCAAGAAGAAATATTTCAGTAGCATTTCGAGTAAAGACTTTGCAACAGTAAATGCAAACTCGCTATCAACAGAAGCAACAATTAACCTTCAAAATTGTAGTTTTTTTAAAAATACCAATGCTAAGAATCGCGTAAGCTTATTAGATTTTCAAAAAAATGGTTTCGCTATTTTAGAACAATACGTGAGCCACGAACAGATAGATGAGATAAATAATGATATTGAAACAGGATTGTCGAATGGCAATTTGAAATTTGTGAACAACAATAAAATCATGTTTGCATTTCATCAATACAAATCCTTACAGGCCGTTGGTAACGATAAAAATTTGAATGAGTTGCTACATGCTTTGTTGCAAGGAGAAGCTGTTTTATTTCAAAGCATTAATTTTATGATGGGTAGCGAACAAGATACCCATTCAGATAGTATCCACATGACTACTTTCCCGCTTGGCGGCCTATTGGGTGTTTGGCTCGCACTTGAAGATATTAATGAAGACAATGGTCCTCTGCATTATTATCCAGGTTCGCATTTGTTGCCTTATTATTTAAATGGCGATTATAACAACGAAGGCAATGCTTGGATGCTAGGCTCACAAAAGTATGATGCCTATGAAGCATTCATTGCAGGTCGAATAAAGGATACTGGATTGGAGAAGAAAAATTTTGTGGCGAAAAAAGGTGATATGCTCATTTGGCATGCCAATTTATTTCATGGTGGAAATGCACATTTAAACAAAACAAAAACTCGAAAAAGTGTTGTGTTTCATTACTTCAAAAAGGGAGTTATTTGCTATCATGAAATTACGCAACGACCTGCTTTGATAAAAGATGTTTGATGGCAAATAATTTAGGTAGATTATATTTGCGATATGAAAAAATTATCTCTATCTGCCTTCTTCCTTATTGTATTTAATAGTATCAATATTTTTGCCCAAGATCAATTTGTTGAACATGGAAAAAAAGAACTTGAAAAAACTATTGCTCAATACAAAATCAGTGCAGAAGCACAAAAAACTACCCAGAAAATAGCCGCGAAAACTTGTGATTGTCTGCAACGCCAGGAAAAAGACCTTAAAGATGCTGCAAAAGGAAAAGATGTATTAAAAGACTGTTTAGCAGAAGAATCGAAAGTTGAATTGAGATTGTTGGATATACAGACTGGTAGTAAGCTTGATGATAATACGATAGGTTCGTTGGTGTCAAACCAATTATTGGCTAATAAATGCGATTTGTATTTGAGTTTGGTTTTAGAGGTGGCTGCTAAACCGAGTGCTGAGGATAAAACAGAGAGCATCAACAATGCGAAAGCAAAAATGATGGGACAACTCAAAGAATTGGGTTTAACTGAAAATGCATTTCCAATCATGGAGAAAGTGAGTCAAGGGTTATGTAATTATTTGGTAGAGAATAAAAGCAAACTGGAAAAAGCGAATAGCATGACTGTTTTTGGAGAAATGATGGCTAAGTTCTTCGAGCAAGAATCATCGATAGCATTCATGGAAGAATTAGGCAAAATGGCCCATGTTGAAATAGATGATAAATTTGGAGAGGCAATCGGGAGAATGGCCGGAGAATATTTAACACAAGTTGTATGTCCTGATTTTATGGAAATAGTTAGTAAAGTAGTCGCAAATCAGACTAAGTAAAATCAAATTGTTGAGGCCACAATACACCTAGAAGTCCCCTTAGGATGGACTTCGACTTGAAACGTATCGCGGCAGGGATTGTAGTGTAAATCCTTTTTGCCACAAGCAAAAAGATTGGAACGCAAAGCCCGCTCGGCCGCCCTGAATAATCAGAGGAAATACATTGCAAGCATTATCCTATATTTGTGAGCCTTATGATAGTTTTTCTGCTTGGAAAGTATGTAACCAAATCACCGGCTATGGTTTGGATGGAAGTTCAAGGTATAGGGTATGAAGTAAATATTAGTCTGCATACCTATGCGAATATTCAGCAAGCCGAATCGGGTAAATTGTTTACCTACCTTCAAATTAAAGAAGATGCCCACACACTTTATGGGTTTTTTGATGAAGAAGAGCGAAATATATTTTTATATCTAATATCAGTAAGTGGTGTGGGGTCGTCAACGGCTCGGATGATGCTTTCTAGCATGAAACCAGACGACATTCGCAAAGCGATTTTAAACGGAGATGAGCGTACTTTGGAAAAAATTAAAGGCATAGGGGCTAAATCTGCCAAAAGATTGATTCTTGAATTGCGAGATAAGATGATGAAATTGCCAGAAAGCGAAAATAAATTGGATGTCGCACACAATAATTTAGAAAATGATGCGTTAAATGCCTTGATGTCGTTAGGTATAGCTAGATTAGCTGCACAAAATGCATTACAAAAAGTATTAAAACAAGAGGCAGACCTAAATTTGGAAGAAACGATTAAATTAGCGCTGAAAAATCTATAATTGGCTTGCTCAAACAAATTATTACATATAGTTTTCAAACCCTTGCGCTTGCAGCTATCACCTTTGGTGTATTGGTCGTAAGTGATGCAAAGCCATTCGCGATTAGTCACGATTTTGATTTTGAGAATGTTCCAAGTCTATTAGAAACACCTGTTGACTCACCCGATACACAGAAAAAAGATACCCTAATCTTCGAAATAGAAGATAGAACTACAGATAAAATACTCACACCGCCAATTTCGCAGTTCGATTTGAAAGATCCTTCAAACTTGAAAACAACAGTTGAATACGATGGTGATTCCAACGAATTTTCTATCAGCGAAAAAATTGGCGAAACCTATTATCGGGCGCCTTCTACCATGTCGTTTGAAGAGTTTATGCGTTACCAATCTCGCAAAGATGAGAACGCTTATTTCCGTAAACGTGCAAATACTATTAGCCAACTTTCGAAGAAGGGAGGCATTATACCCAAAGTGAATCTGGGTAATGCCTTGTTTGATCGAATATTTGGAGGAAGTAATATCGAAGTAAAACCACAAGGAAATGTGGATTTATTTTTCGGCGGTAATTGGCAAAATGTAAAAAATCCGACCTTGGTGCAGAGCGCACAGAAATACGGCATTTTCGACTTCAACATGAACATGAATATCAATTTGCTTGCGAAGGTGGGTGAAAAGATGCGCATGAATTTTAACTACAATGATCGCGCTACCTTCGATTTCGATAACCAAATGAAATTGCAATACACAGGGCAAGATGACGATATTATTAAAGAATTAGAAGCAGGCTATATTTCATTTCCCTTAAGAACCAATTTGATTCAAGGGGTTCAATCATTATTTGGTATTCGATCGCAATTACAATTTGGACGTTTGCGTTTGAACACCGTTGTATCGCAGCAGAAATCTAAACGCGAATCTTTACAAATAAAAGGTGGTGCACAAACGCAAAATTTTTCGATTCAATCTGATAATTACGAAGATTTTAGACATTTTTTGGTATCTCACTCTTTTCGCCGAGGTTATAACAAAGCACTTGAAAATTTTCCTGTTATTCAATCGCTCAATACCATTAATCGTATAGAAGTTTGGGTTACCAATAGAAATGGAATTACTGAGAATGCACGAGATATCGTTGCTTTACAAGATTTAGGCGAAGCTACACCCTACCGTACTCAATTTACTAAAGGCGCAGCGGACAATGCTGATAACAATGCAAATACTTTATACCAACAAATTCAACAAATACCAGGCACACGACAAGTAGGCACATACTCAAACGCGCTTTTGTCGTTAGGATTGAAGCAAAGAGTTGATTTTGAGAAGACTTTTGCAAGAAAATTAAACCCAACAGAATTTACCTTTCATCCACAACTTGGTTTTTTAAGTTTAAATACTCAATTGCAACCCGATGATGTAGTGGGTATTGCCATGGAATACACAAATAATGGAAAGGTTTATCAAGTTGGAGAATTCTCACAGAGTTTACCACCTGATAGTTCTAATCCAAAGTTGCTATACTTAAAAATGTTGAAGTCTACATCGCCTGATCCAACGGTTCCATTATGGGATTTGATGATGAAAAATGTATATGCTTTAGGCGCGAGCGGTGTGAGTAAGGATAATTTTATTTTGAACGTAATGTATCTCGATCCAGGTGGTGGAGAGAAGAGATATTTACCTGAAGGTCCTAGTGCAGGTATTCCATTAATTACTTTACTTAATCTAGATAGATTAAACAATCAAAATGATCCACAGGCAGATGGGCGATTCGATTATATAGAAGGTATCACAATCAACTCGCAACAAGGTAAAATTATTTTCCCGGTGTTGGAGCCTTTCGGAGAAGATTTGAAAAAATATTTTGGAGGCAGCACTCAACTCGAAAGAAAATATCTTTATAACTTTTTATATGACTCAACTAAGAATGTGGCGATTCAGTTTCCTCAATTCAATCGGTTTTTAATTAAAGGTTCTTACCAATCTGCCAATGCAGCAGAAATTTATTTGGGCGGTTTTAATATTCCACAAGGATCAGTTGCGGTTTCAGCTGGTGGTACACGATTGACTGAGAATGTCGATTACTCAATTGATTATGGAATTGGTAAATTGAGAATTCTTAATTCAGGGATTTTAAATTCAGGTATCCCTATTAATGTATCCTATGAAAATAATGCCATTTTTGGGGTGCAAGTACAAAACTTTTTAGGCACTCGGGCCGATTATTTTATCAATAATAATTTTACCATTGGAGGTACCATGTTGCGATTAAGTGAAAGACCATTTTTCAACAAAGTAAATTTTGGTGAAGATCCTATTAAAAATACAGTGCTTGGATTTGATGCAAATTATCAGGCAGACGCACCATCTCTGACTCGTTTTTTGGATAGATTGCCAATTATTCAAACTTCGGCACCTTCAATGATTAACGCGAGTGGCGAAGTTGCACAACTTATTCCAGGTCACAGCCGCTTTATAAATGATGCAAATGGGCAAGGAAATATTTATATTGATGATTTTGAAGGAACAAGAAGTAGTTATGATTTAAAATTTCCAGTGATGACTTGGTCTTTGTCTAGTACCCCAGCAGATGCATTGGACAGGTCTGGTAATGAAATGTTCCCAGAGTCTTCGTTGGTAAATG
>JBIIJE010000130.1:0-7014 GCA_044234005.1 Chitinophagaceae bacterium
GTTGATGGAAAAGACTATACAAGCTGGGACTATGAAGTGGGATTATTAGCAGGGTATCGCTGGGAATTTTTGAAAAAAGAGAAAAGGGAAAAGATGAAATTCAGCCCCTATTTAAGCACACAACACGGATTTTATTATGTAGCTTCAAAGAGTAATCCGCATCCAATTATAGGTTCAACCGGTGAAAGACCGATTTATGTTGGAACTTTAAACTTGGGAATTAGATTTTAAACTCTAATCTGACCAAATCATAAATGCCAGTTCCTAACGCGTTTGGCAAAAAAAGCGGGTTCAGTGCTTAAATGAAGCTTTGTGCTTCGTATCAAGTTCAGTGCTGGCAGACAGTTTAGTGCTTCGAAATCCGCTTCTTCGCCAAGCGCCAAATCGTTATAGGCAAGCCAATTTGGAATTCTAATATTAGACACGTACTTTTGTAATAAATACACGTAGAATGACAACTAAACTAACCTTGACTGTGGAAAAGTCAATAATAGAAAGAGCGAAATCTTACGCAAAAAACACTGGGAGAAGTTTATCCGAACTAATAGAGAATTATTTGGAAACAGTTACTCAAGAAAGCGGAGAAGAGAAACTATCACCAAAGCTTACGAAAATTGTTGGAGCGGTAAAGCTTCCAAAGAACTTTGACGAAGAAAAAGAATTACGCTCTTATTTGGAAAATAAACATTTATGAAAAAGGTCTTTCTTGACACAAACATTATTATTGACCTAATTGCAGACAGAAAACCTTTCAGTAGGCATGCTATTGAAATATTTAACAAAGCTGAGGAAAACAAAATTAAACTATTTACTTCTTCACATTCCATTGCTACGACACATTATCTAATGAAAAAATATCTTGATGAAAAGACATTGCGAGAGGTTCTATATAATTTGCTTGACTACCTAACGGTTATACCTGTAGACTTGGATGTTCTAAAGAAAGGACTTCGTTCTAATCACAAAGATTTTGAGGATGCAATTCAAATATTGTGCGCATCAACAATAGAGAAAATAGATTGTATTGTTACACGCAACACCAAAGACTTTCGAAAATGTGAAATACTAGTTTTAACTCCAGATGAATTGTGTATTAGATTCTAGTTGGCCAGCCTATAACATTGGCTTTGCGTCAGTGTGGCTTTTTTACTAGGCTGAACATTTATACTTTCTATTAGCTTTTGTACTAAATTTGAACTTTAGTGCTTTTTATTCCACACCGACCGCAAAGCCAAAAACCGTTATAGGCAAGCCGTAAAATATTTTGGTCGGATCAGATTGCCATGTTCGGCTACTAATTTTGTATTTGCATTACTTGGTTGATTTTTATACTCCTTTTCTTTCCAAGCATGATGTTGCTCAATATGTTATTTGCGTTCGCTCGTAATGGTCTTTTTGGCTTTGTCGTTTTTGGTGTTGGATAAATCTATTTTTTCTTCGCTGTTTTCATTAAACTCATTAGCGTGCTCTTCTACGTCATTTTCAATCACTTCTTTTTCAACCAAACTATCCATCGATGCATTGGCTTTAATAAAGTAACAGAACAAGAATTGAAAAAAGTACAAAATATACTAAATCATACACCGCGAAAAGCACTTGGTTTTTATACACCAAATGAAATCATGAGCCGAGAATTAAGCAACGATTTGCAATGTTATTCTAATAATTTTTTGAGCCCCCAAAGCTCAAAAAAAATGATTGGAAATAACCTTGTGCATTATGATTTATTATAACTATGTTTGACTAAACTATTATTAACAATTGTTGCTATAAAGCATTAAATGCGCCCAGACAATGGACAAAAGAATAATTCTTCATATTCCACATTCCTCAACAGATATTCCTTTGTCAAAAGGCTATATTGTGGACTCCATTGCCCTTGAAATGGAGATTTTAAAATTGACAGATTGGTATACTGATGACTTATTTTATTCTAATGAGGACGATATGATAGTAGCTGAATTTTCTAGAATATTTTGCGATCCTGAAAGGTTTACTGATGATTTACAAGAAGTAATGGCACATTATGGAATGGGCGTATTGTATGAAAAAAGTGATAATGGTGAAGAAATTAGAATTGTAACTCCTGAGCTAAGAGATGAAGTGTTGACATCATATTATTGGAAACATCACAATAAATTTAATACCGCTGTAAATAATCAGTTAGATAATTATGGTAAAGTTACAATCATTGATTGTCATTCTTATCCTAGCAAACCATTACAAAGAGACCTTGATAAAAACCCTAATCGACCTGATTTTAATATTGGAACTGATTCATTTCATACAACCAATGAGTTAATAGACATATCGGTTTCATTTTTTGAAAAAGCAGGTTATACATTAGGCATTGATTGGCCTTATAAAGGATCTATTGTGCCTCTCGAACATTACCAAAAAAATAAAAATGTTTCAACTATAATGCTAGAAATTAATCGAGCACTTTATTTGAATGAACCAACAAATCAAAAATCTGAAACATATTCTCAGATAAAACAAATTACTAGTGAATACATTAGAACAATTAAAAACAGCTTATTATAACACATTTGCAATAAGTTGAGTTTCTTGCTCCGCTGATAATTTTATAGTAGCCGAAAGTTTTGTGCCCCGCATCAACATTTGCGGTGAAAATCGTCACTTTCGCTACGCCCGAAAACGCGCTAATAGCTATTTTAGCACAAGACCACAAAAACGACCAATTAAACTTTTCAAATATTGAAACGTCTAAATCGCATGAAAAAAATATTTATTCTTGTCGGCTTGAACTTTATTATACTGACCTCTTCTTTCGGTCAAGACATTTACGACAGCATATATGTTGGCAACTTTTGGCGAAAATACAACATACATTTACCACTTGGCTATAACTCAAACACAAACTATCCATTAATATTAGGTTTTCATGGAGGCCAACAGGCAGCGACTAGCTCACAGGGGTGGACAGTGTTTGCATATCAAAGCAAACTTTCAGAAAAAGCAGATAGTTCTGGATTCATAGTAGTTTATCCTGAAGGACTAGTTTTCAATCAAAATCGGTCTTGGAATGCTGGTAATTGTTGTCCACCTGCTATGAACCAAAATGTTGATGATGTTGGCTTCATCGATAATTTATTAGATACCTTGTTCTCAAATTATCCAATTGACACGACCCGAGTTTATGCAACAGGTACTTCAAATGGCGGTATGCTCTGCTACAGATTAGCTTGCGAATTGAGTCATCGTTTTGCCGCAATAGCCCCAAATGCATGTTCCCAAATGTATTTTCCTTGTAATCCTACTAATAAAATCCCAATAATTAGTTTTCATTCAAAGGTTGACCCAATTGTATTTTTCAATGGTGGTATGGGTGGTGGTGCTCCTTTGACAACTATATTTTTCCCATCTCAGGATAGTACAATGAATTTATGGACACAGAAAAACAATTGCCAGTCAAGAGATACAATTATAAATGGAAATGGAACGAATTACGACTTCATTAAAATACATAACTGTTCATGTAATGTAGAAATTCATCATTATGCCACCACTGACGGCAGTCATAGTTGGCCGGGCGGTAATCCGAACAACAATCCAGTTTCAAATCAAATTAGCGCAACTGATTTACTTTGGTCATTTTTCCAAAATTATACGTTAGGTTGCCTGACAACAGGAATTGAAAGTACAATCGAATCAAACACTAAAATCGAAGTGTTCCCAAATCCATTCTCAAACAAAATCAACCTAACAAACACGACAGGAAAAGAAATTTTCAGACTAATCAATTATTTTGGTCAAGTTATTTGGACAGGAATAAATATTGAACAGCAGAATTTTTCATACTTATCAAATGGTCTTTATTTCCTTAGAATTGACAATAGGACAATTAAACTAGTTAAACAATGAGAAAAAAGACTGCACAAAACTGCGCCTAAAACTTATTCGGGCACTCATCAAAGCATTTGCAAAAAATGCCGCTTCGCGAGAAATAATCATTTTGCATCGCAAATGCGTAAAAACATTTTACCTTTATTAATGATATTCGGTTAACAATCCCCTTAGCTAAACAATTTCTAGTTTCAAAATGTTATGCCTCTACCCATAAAAGGCGGAAACAGAAAATAAATAATTAAACCATTGACAATTTAGTAAGTATAAGTTTATGTAATTTTAAAATAAATCTACAAATGAGAAGAGTAATACTAATTTGCTTTGTTGCCATCTTAAGCAGAAATTTGAAGGCTCAAATAGTAGATTCCTTATTTTGGGATGGTAAGCATAGAACCTACAAGTTCTTTCTACCAACTTCTTATACAGGGATACAAAAAATTCCTATGATTATTTCACTGCACCCAAGTTTTAGCAATGCGGATAATCATATGAATGCAGCTAAATGGCAATTGCTTGGTGACACAGCTAACTTTATTTCCGTTTACCCAAATGGCACATCAAATCAACAGGGAAGTACCAATTTTAGTTGGAATGCCTATAACTTATCAACGGGTAGTTCTGCTGATGACGTTGGTTTTTTGAATGCACTATTAGACAGCATGATAACAAATTATGCTGTTGATACTTGCAGAATTTACATTTCTGGATTTTCAAATGGCGCATGGATGTCTTGGCGTATGATGTGCGACTTCACAACCAGGTTTGCTGCAGTTGCTCCACTAAGTGGCTCATGGAAATATGGCAAAGATGGCTTTTGCGATCACGGAGGCTGTAATGGCTCAACAATTCCAGGTACAAACCCACCATCTCAGGAAGCTACTATGAACTGCACACCATCCAAAAGAATGCCCTATATGTATTACAGAGGAACTAATGAAGTAAATCTTACTGATAGAGCAATTACCGATCCGAATGGCATCTACTTTTGGTCTCGTCACAATGGGTGTGATACAATACCTAATGTTGATACCATCAATAGTAATGGCGACCAAATTATCCGCGAGAGATATCTTAACTGTCAAGATAGCACTGAAACGATAATTATGAATGTAGTGGGAAATTCCCATATATGGCATGTATCAGCAACCAATGAGTTTTGGAAATTCCTTAGAAAGTATAGCAAATGCTCAGGAGTTATTACATCAGGTGTTTCTAACATCGATTATAATAATAAATTTGAAATTCACCCAAACCCTACAAATTCAACGATTTTCATAAAAAAACCGTATATATCTCCATTTCAATTCAGCATTTTCGATGCAATGGGGCAGGTTATTATGCGGGGGCGACTGAATGGCAATAGTATTGATGTTTCCTCTTTGCTATCAGGTATTTATTTCATTCGACTGAAGGATGAAAAAGGGCAATGGTTCAAATCGAAATTTATTAAGGAATAGTTTCATGCAAAAACTACTTACTACTTTTTCGCTTTGTTTTTTCAGTCTGATTATACAGGCCCAAATTCCGAGTTATGAATGGCTAAAATCATTGAGTGGCTTGAATGATGATGTCGCAAGAGGTGTTTGCTTGGATAGTATAAGCAACATGTACATAACAGGTACTTTTTCCGGAACTACAACTATTGGTGGCCAAACATTAACATCAAATGGAGCATCTGATATTTTTATTGCAAAATTAAACGCTAATGGCAATTTGTTTTGGGCTAAATCATTTGGGTCAGTAAGCTTAGATTACGCATTTGATATTGATTGTGAAGCAGGCGGTAATTTTTTCATAACAGGTGGGTTCAGACAAACAATGACATTAATGCCGAACACAACAATAACCAGTACTGGTGGGATTGATTTGTTCACGGCTAAATTTAACACCAATAGTGATTGTTTATGGGCAAAAACAGGAACAGGTCTTGCTTCCGAATATGGTAACGAAATAGTGGTTGGTGACAATATTAATGTCTGCGTCATTGGTAATAAAATTGAACAAATGATTTTTGGCAGTGACACATTGTCTCATGATGATAGCACAGACTTGTTTATGGCTACATATAATTCTACTGGCAATTTATTATGGGTTAAAGGGATTCCTGGTTATGGAAACTCAAGTGCACGTGGTGGTGATATTGATATATTCGAGAATACAATTTTTGTAGGCTCTTTTAATGGTTCAATATCCATTGACACCATTAATTTTAATTCAATAAGTCAAAATCTAAACGATGTATTTATAGCCAAATATTCTGTTAGTGGTTCAATAATATGGGCAAAGCGTTATGGTGATATGGGAGACGATTATGCTCGTGGGGTAGGCACGGATTCTTTAGGGAACATCTATCTCTCTGGAGTTTTTTCAAATTCAGTTAATTTTGACGGAAATACAATCTTTACCAACGGAAACACGGATATTTTCTTATTGAAGTTAACCTCTTCAGGTAACTTAGTTTGGATAAAGCAATTTGGAAATTCAGGTATTGAAGAAGGTTGTGCAATTGAAGTAAGCCCAGATGGGAATGTGTTCATCATAGGTGGATTTTCACAAACAATAACTTTTGGAAGTAGCACATTTTCATCACAAGGCATCAGAGATGTGTTTGTTGCAAAAATAGACACGAGTGGTAATGTTATAGGGGCAAAAACAGCTGGAAGTAGCACAGACGATGTAAATTATGCCATTGGGTTAAATAATATAAATGAGGAAGTTTGCACTGTAGGCACTTTTTCAGGAGCTTTTAGTGATGGTATCACTTCTCTTACTGTATCAGGTAATATAGATAGTTATATTTCAAAAATATCATTGAGTATACCCAATGGAATGCATTTGAATGAACAGTTGGAAACAGGTTTTTTAATAAATCCTATTCCTGCAAGTGAAATAATCTATGCTGACTGCAAAAAAGGCTTTCAAATTTATAGTTCAACAGGACAATTGGTTAAACAGAGTAATGAAGCAACAACCCATGTTAACATTTCAAACCTGCCCAATGGACTATACAATCCAAAGACACAAAACCAAATGGGACGATTTATAAAGACAGAATAAGCCAACGTTATACAAAACCAACCTGATTTAAGCATGAAACAAACGACAGAAATTGAAAGGCGAAGGCATAACATAACCCATACGCAA
>JBIIJE010000032.1:0-22639 GCA_044234005.1 Chitinophagaceae bacterium
AAAAGTTCTTTGAGATTTTCGCTACAACTATTGCTTATGCACTCACATTACTTATATCAAGTTGTAGACCAAGAGATTTCTAACTAGAAAATATGTACCATAAAATCGAAAAAATAAGAGAACAAAACGGATCTTATAGTGACTGCAATTAAACACCACTTTAGAAGCTGTTTTCCTGATACCCCAAAACCATATCCCACACCAATTGCTGCGGGTCCACCTAAAAAGAAAGTACCTAAGAAACCAACACCAAACACACCGTATTTATGCCACAATTCTTTGAAGATTTTCTCTTTCGCTGATGCTTTTACTTGAGTTTGTACTTTTGGCTTTCTTAGATTTGATATAAATGCTTTGATTTGATCACCCAGAAATGCAGCGAGGAATACTCCAACGAAACCACCGATGAAAGTTGTAGTGCAAATAACATGCGGTGAGAATTTAAATGCCAAGGCTGTAGCGATGGCTGCATAAATTTCAAAAGTTGAAAGCAGAAAAACGATAAGCAATTTATAAATCATATGGATAATTCCAAAATTAGGGTATAGCGTTTAATGCCACTTCATATTTTTACTATAGTCAATTTTAAAAAAATATTTCATTTAGTAAACCATAAAAATTAACACGTTATTGTCGCCTAATTGCATTTTAAAAGAGTGATATTTATTAGGAATCTTTCCATGTTCAATGCTTATTTTCGTGAACTAGTATGTTTCAAAGAATTCTTTTTATTAATAGTAAACAAAATGATTTTTTGGCGGATAGCATTCTTATTGGATTGAAACTAAAGTATGGTAACCTTATTGTTGAGTATCCAACTAATAAACATATCTATAAGGTTGAAGATGCAAATCATAAGAGTTTGCATGGCATTGGGTTTACACTCTATAATTTATTAGAAATAAAATATGCGATTGATTTTAACCACAGCATGTCTTTCAACGATTTTGATTTATTTATTTTTGGAGATATTTATAGACAGGCTGATACCTATAAACAATTAGAAAAATATCTCAATCGAACTAATACCATTCTGTTAGATGGGGAAGATACACCTGCCTTGTTTCCTTATTATTACGCACCTTGGAAGAAGCCTTATTCAATTATCTTTCCCAAGCTTTATAAGAAGCATATTTATTTTAAGCGAGAGCTAATTGAAAAGAAAGCTTTGTATTATTTGTACTATAAAATGTTACCATCCTTCTTACTTAAGAAATTGAAGTTGCCAGATAGCATCTTGCCTATATCTTTTTCAATACCTAATGAAAAAATTGTAAGAGAGGTATTGCATAAGGAAAAGCTTTTTGGTAAGCACATTGTGGATGCAGAAGTAGCTAGCAAAGTAAATGGTTCTACCACAAAGTATGCCTTTCAAACTGAGAAGTCGTACTATGAGGATTTACAGCATGCCAAGTATGGAATTACAACCAAGCGAGGAGGATGGGATTGTCTACGACATTATGAAATAGCAGCGAATGGTGCTGTCATTTGTTTTAAAGACCTACATCTTAAACCACCTCATTGTGCACCACATGATTTGAAAGATGGATTTAATTGTATTTCATATTCCAATTATGAAGAACTCATTCAAAAAATCGATAAGATAAGTGATGAAGATTATAAGCTTTTGCAACAGTCAGCTTTAGACTGGGTTCGGAAAAAGTCTTGTGAGTTTGTTGCAGAGGATATGTTAGAGAGATTTAATGTGTTCTCTAAACTGGGTTAGCGGAAATAAGGAGTGTATTCCCATATTATTTAAACACATTTTGGCAGCCTTTATCTAGTAGTATATTCTCTAGGTGCTAAAGAGTATGGTTACTCAATTAAGTATTGATGTATTAAATCAAATTACGCGATATTATTTGAGGAATGAAAATTCTAATGTTGAATCTGGGTTTAAATAAATCAACAAGACTTTTCTGCTGCTATTTGTGAGAAAGAGAATGTTTTAACTTGCGACTATATTTACAACTTTATGGAAGTACAAATAGAAGCTAGCTGGAATGAAGTACTACGTGCAGAATTTGAGCAAGAATATTTCAAAAATTTAGTTCAGTTTTTAAAAACTGAAAAGTTAAAAGGTAAAGTCATATACCCTGAAGACAAATCTATTTTTAATGCTTTTAATCAGACTCCTTTTCAACAAGTTAAGGTTGTGATACTAGGTCAAGATCCGTATCATGGTGATGGACAAGCGCATGGGTTGTGCTTTAGTGTGCAAGAGGGTATAAAAATTCCTCCATCCTTACTGAATATTTATAAGGAAATGGAGACAGATTTGGGAAAGATAATTCCTTCTTCAGGCAATTTATTGCATTGGGCGAAGCAAGGTGTCTTGATGCTTAACGCGAGTCTAACGGTTGAAGCTAATCTAGCCATGAGTCATAGTAAAATAGGGTGGGAAGTATTTACGAATCGCATTATTGAATTAATGTCACAGCATCATACCCATCTAGTTTTTATTTTATGGGGGAAATTTGCACAAGAAAAAGAAAGATTAATAGATGCAAGTAAACATTGTATTTTAAAAGCTGCTCATCCTTCGCCTCTTTCAGCGCACAATGGTTTCTGGGGTAGTAAACATTTTTCAAAAACGAATGCCTATTTAAAAAGTGTTGGTAAGGAACCAATTGATTGGTAGCGAATGGTCTTTAGCTTAATTCGCATCTAACTCATTAAATAAATCTTCATTGCTCGCAATACTTGCAAATAAATCCTTGAATTGCATACCATTTACTAAACTACTTTTTCCGATTAATGAGTGTTCACTTAATGCAAACAATACAAATTCCATAAATAATAATTTTTCAGTGTTTGAAATTTTAGGATAGAATGATTCAACAACAGACTGCAGACCATCAATACTTTCTAAAGCAAGTTGGTAATCGTTTTGCGTAGCGTGTAATAGCAAATCGGCTTTATTGCCTTTGCTAAACCAGCTCACAACGGGTATGTAAGGATTAGTTTCTTTCTTTCGCTTCAGTTTGCCTGGGTCGGGAAATAAAGTAACAAAATGATTTCGAATCGCTTTGCTAATCAAATGAAGGGCTACCATATTAGCACCTTCTTGTTCGCCTTCATAAACCAATTCAATTTTGCCATTTACGGCGGGTACGATTCCCATTAAATCAGAAATTCTGGCTATACCCTTTTTTTCATAATTAATTAAAATTCTTCTTTCGATTGTACTTGCTAAATTTTCGTATGCCGAAATGGTCAATCGAGCAGATACACCACTCTTAGAATCTACATATTCACTATCTCTGGCTTCAAATGCTATTTGCTCTATTAAGCATGCTATTAAATCTGGTATTTCAATGTTTAACTTTTGATTATCGCTAAGCTTAGCTTCTTGTTTAGTGATTTGCTGTGATATCTCAATGCTCTTAGGATAGTGAGTTAATATTTGACTGCCAATTCTATCCTTCAAAGGTGTTACGATACTACCTCTATTTGTATAGTCTTCTGGGTTAGCTGTAAAAATAAATTGTATGTCTAAATTCAATCTTAATTTGAAACCTCTTATTTGTACATCACCTTCTTGTAAAATATTAAAGAGTGAAACTTGAATACGTGCTTGTAAATCGGGAAGTTCATTTATTACAAACAAACATCTATTGCTTCGCGGAATAATACCAAAATGTATTACCCGTTCATCAGCGTAATTCAATCGCAAATTTGCGGCTTTAATGGGATCTACGTCGCCAATCAAATCTGCCATAGATACATCAGGAGTTGCTAATTTTTCCACATATCTTTCTGTCCGATGTATCCATGCTATGGGCGTTTTATCGCCTTCTTCTGCAATTAGATTTTTAGCAAAGGTTGAAATCGGTCGCAAAGGATCATCGTTTAGTTCACTTCCTGAAACGATGGGTATATATTCATCTAGCAACTCGAGCATTTGACGAGCTATTCTCGTTTTGGCTTGTCCTCTTAAACCCAATAAATTGATATTGTGTCTTGATAAAATAGCTCTTTCGATTTCCGGAATCACCGTGTCTTCAAAGCCAATAATGCCTTTAAAAACTTCAGTATGTGACTGTAATTTCTGAATCAAATTGTCACGCAATTCATCTTTGATACTTTTGCTTTTGTATCCGCTGGATTTTAACTCGCCTAAGGTTGTTGCTAATATTTTTTTATTCATTTGTCTTTAAAATTTTTTCTTTTTATTTCTTTCAAAATCCTCAAATATAAACTCACCCAAACCTTGTAATGATGTAAAGAAAGCTTTACCATTATTAGCAGCTGTGAAATCTCTCACAAATTCTTGAAGGTAAGGATCGCTTGCAACCATGAAAGTGGTAATCGGAATTTTTAGCCTTCTGCAACTAGCCGCTAAGGTTAGACATTTGTTTAAAATTCTTTGGTCTAACCCAAAGCTATTTTTATAATACTTGCCAAATTCTTTGAGACAAGTTGGTTTGCCATCAGTAATCATAAAAATTTGTTTGTTGGCATTTTTTCTGCGTCGCAGTAAATCCATGGCCAATTGCAAACCAGCTACTGTATTAGTATGATAAGGGCCTACTTGTAAATAGGGCAAATCTTTCAATTCAATTTGCCATGCATCATCACCAAAAACAATAATATCAAGCGTATCTTTCGGATATTTCCTTTTGATAAGTTCGGCCAAAGCCATAGCAACATTTTTCGCAGGCGTAATTCTATCTTCACCATATAGTATCATAGAGTGTGATATGTCTATCATAAGTACTGTTGATGTTTGAGATTTATGCTCTTTCTCATTTACCTCCAAATCATTTTCGGTTAAAATAAATTCACCAATACCATGATTTATTTGCGCATTTTTCATTGAATCTAGCATGGATATTTGCTCTAGCGAATCACCAAATTGAAAAGACCTTGCATCGCTGCTGAGTTCATCGCCTTGTCCCGTAAATCTCGTAGCATGATTCCCCGATTTACCTTTCTTAAGTTTCCCGAAAATTTTTTCTAAAGCTTGTTGTCTGATGGCTAGTTCAGTTTTAGCTGTAATCATCATTTCGCCGTTACCTGGATCTTCTTCTTTGATATAGCCTCTGTCTTTTAATTCTTGTATAAAATCTCCAATGCCATATTCTAGTGCAGTAAGTTTATACTCTTTGTCTAATTCAGTAAGCCAGCTTATAGATTCATTGAAGTCGCCACTTGTATAAGTGAGCAACTGTTTAAAAAGGTTAAACAGCTTGTCAAAGGGAGTTTCATCTTCTTTGTTGAAATGGCTAAATCGAAATCCGAGCATAGTTGAATGCAAATTTAGCTGAATTATGAGTCTTTTAAAGGCATAAATTAGGTGTAGTTAATAGAGAAATACTATGTTGATTTTCGTTTATCTTCTCTCAGGAGATACAAGTAAAAGCTTTCCACTTTGGTTCTTGCCCAAGGTGTTTTTCGTAAAAATTTTAAACACGATTTTACACTCGGTTCGTAAATGAAGCAATTCATTTTTAATTCCTCTCCTAAGTATTCCCATGTATAATTTTCAGTCATGTAAATGAGTATAGCTTCCAAGGTAATGCCATGTAAGGGATTATTTTTTTGAATATTACTTTTGTCTTCGATCATAAATTCATTTTTATTGCTGAAATGCAAACTTGAATGCTGTTGAAGTATCAAATTTAACGGAGTACACGCGTTCAAGCAATTCTAATTTTAAACAAGGTTCAATTCGTATTGAAAACTAGATTTAGATGATTGCAATTATTTCCATCAATGTATAATCGAATTATTCAAGTTGCTTTTTAAGCGAGCAACTCTTAGCTTTAACGAATGAGAATTTGTATTATTTTAATTACATTTTTTTCCATTCATTATAATCTTATAGGTCAGCGATATTGGTCATTTGAATTGCATGGTGGTGTTGTTGCCAATGTGCCTTTGCCACTCACGATACAGCAAACAGGCCATCCTGATATTTATTTCAAAGCAGCCCGATTCTACAGTGAGCCTTTGATTTCGCCATACTATTGGGATTGGCGTTTTACAAAGTGGATTGATAAGCATTCAATAGAGTTTGAAGCCATTCATCATAAACTTTATTTAAAAGAGAAGCATCCAGATATACAACGATTTGGTATTTCACATGGTTTCAACATACTCACGCTTAATTATGGCAGAAAGTTTAAATATTTTATACTTAGAAATGGACTTGGTAGCGTATTGATGCATCCCGAAAGCACAATCAGAAATAAAGTTTATCCTGAAGGTCCTGGTTTTGATATCAAAGGTTATCGCTTGAGAGGATTGGTCTATAATGTTGGATTAGCAAAGCAAATTCCATTCTTAAAAAATAGATTCTTTATCAATACAGAAATCAAATCTACATTTGCCAAAGCCAACGCACCTATTGTGGATGGTGTTGCAAAGGTCAATAATATCGCATTACAAGCCATTGTTGGCCTAGGTGTTAATTTTGTGAGGCTTAAAAAAAAGTAGGTCGCGGTATGTTTCATTGATTTTAACAAGTATACACCAAAGTGTCATGATTTTCGTCGATTAGAGATTCACTTTTAATACAAACCTTCTTGCTTCTTTAGTTATTAAATACGTTGAATAATCTGAACTGAAAGAATGTTTCGATCTTATGCTTTAGGGCTGACAACAGCACTTTTACTGCTAGAAATAGATAGGATGCAATTTAATTTGTCCAAGTGAATTAATTTCTAAGGTAGGCATCGGAAATTTCAGTTTCAAGGTGTTTAAGAATTTTAAAGCACGAAGTTTTCTATGACCGATTTTTATTTTACTTAAATCAATATCCGGTGAAAGGTAAAATTGCCTAAATCGCTTTACATCAGTTCGATCATAATATATGCCAGTTTTCTTATCTGTCCAATCGTTGGTAAATCCACCGAAAATGCCTTGTGCACCATAGCCAACTGCAATATTGAGCCAGCTCGGCAAATTACTATAGGTTCTAAAGGATTTGATATTGGCACTCAACCAGTATGTTTGTGCATTATAATCTTTTAAGATTCTCTCGGCTAAACTTTTGCCATATAAAGTGTTGGCTTTATTTAAGAGTATTTGATCTTGATAATAATTTTTATGAGCCGAGAATTTCAACGCAATTCTTTGTTCTTGCCAAGCTATTTCTTGAGCCGCGAATAATGTTGCGCCTGCGGTATTTGCAACCATATCACCGACACTAAAACCCCATTCTTTGCTAAAGCCATCTAAAATTTCTATAACACTTACATAGGAAATGCCCATGCCTGCACCATACCATGCCGCGCGTTTACGCGAAACACCTGCCCACTGAAAGAATTCACTGCTTAATTGTGCCCCAAAATACGCACTCCAAGCATGTCCTATTTTATCTACCTGATTCCATTCACCCATGTCATTAAAAAAATGAAAACTTGAACGCGGATAATTGGCATACCAAGCGTTGTTCAAACCAATTAAACTTCCGCTCCAAATGCTGCCTTGGGTAATACAAGCAATTCTTAAACGTGATTTTTTTAGCGTGTCCGATTTTTTTAAAAAAGTAAAACTGTTTTGCGCGAAAACACTTGTTTGTGTTAGCATGGCTAAAATCACAATAAGTATCATTTTATTTCGCATAAATAAGTGTTCAAATATAAGCTTATCTCAAACTTAGGATTTTAAAGTTTTTTGTGCGCGTATCATTTCGGCAAAATTCATTCCTACAAGTAAGGCCTGCAAACTTTGCGCAATTCGTTTGGCACGTGTGGCATCTGTCTTAGCCGTTTCGATGTAATTATTGAAATATTTTTGATGACTTTGCGAAAAGGAGGTAAATAGTTTATAGGCATGTGGTTCATCTTGTAAGCAAATTAAAAAATCTTCATTCAGTTTGATTTCGCTTGTATCCAATGATAATTCAACTGACAAGATATCTCCTTTATTTTTGCCAAGATGCTTTCGCATTTCAGCATTAATAGGGAAAATAAATAAGCCCCTGCCCATAGGTATGAGTGCAACTTGTTTTACCAAATAATTGTTCAGCTTACCTTTCACACGATAGCTTTTTTTTACATGTGGGTTTAAAGCATCCGCTATTTCTATCGGTATCTCGATATAGGTCCATCCTGTTTTTTCACCTTTTTCTGCAAACTTTAAAATAGGTGCTTCAAATTTTATTGCCATAACATTTTCTCAACATCTCAAAATTACGATTACTTTTGAAACATGGAAATGAACGATGAAAAAGTAATGTTGGTAGCTACTTTCAATCCTAAAGTTAAAATCTATATTTTTTTTGTGGTACTTTGGTTTTTGATCGTAAGTGTTGCAGGCTTAATTATAGTGCCATTTTGGATCTTTGGCTTGGGACAATGGTTTAGTAAAAAGTATTTCGCAACGCTTAAATGTCAGCTTAGCAACAAGAATTTGAAATTTAATAAAGGACTTATCATTCATATCGAGAAAACAATTCCGTTGGATAATATTCAGGATTTATCTTTTGTAGGCGGCCCAATACTTCGTTGGTTTGGACTTACTTTGATTAAAGTCGAAACTGCTGGTGGCGGCGGTCAATCTCATAATTCTAATATGATGAGTATGATTGGTATCATAGATGCTGAAATGTTTAAGAATAAAATATTAGAGCAACGCGAAATAGTGAAGAATAAATCGAATCATTCATCTCATCAGATTGATAATCCATTGCAGCATAACTTATTGCAAGAAATAAGGAATGAACTAGTGAGCATTAAAAATATTATGTCACAACAGGCCTCTTAAAACTGCCATCCAATACCTATCGTAAATCTCCGGCCAGCTTGCGGAAATACATAATTTTCGGTAGTCATTAGATTGTTAGATATGTAACTGAATGTATAACCGTTATTTTCATACATGGTATTGAATACATTATGAGTTGCGAAACGTACATTGAATTTTGCATATTTATTCAATTGTAAAGGAAGATTCATTACCAAGTCTAAGTTGGAGTAAGCATCCAATTTTCTATTTTCATTTTGTGTGTTGTCTAAGTATTGCTTGCTCACATATTTCGGCAATACATCCAGACTTGCATTTTGATACCATGCCAATACATCATTTTTGAATGGGAAAAAACTGAGTCGTCCTCCAAGAATTACATTCGGAGAAAATGCAATATCCGTATTCCGATGATTCACGCTAATTTGTTCACCTGCGTCATAATCATCTTGGTATTCGGTGAATGATTTTATTTTATTTTGAGAGAATGTTGCATTCAGTGCAATTTGAAATAAATTGAATCGCCATTCATTTTCTAATTCTATACCCGTTCTATAACTCGACGGTACATTTATCCTCGCATATGCACCTACATCATTGATTTTACCTGTTTGAATCAATTGATTGGTATAATACATCCAATATGCTGTAGCTCTAATAATCACTTTTTTAGTGATAAAGTGAGCATGATTCATTTCTGCATGAGTAAGTATTTCAGGTTTTGGCAAGTCTATTGTATTTGCTTCAATATCATCTCTATTTGGCTCTTTCGATACTCTCCCGATGAACAAATAAGTTGCGCGATTTTTCTTTTGATAAGTAAGTTTCACCTTTGGATTCACAAAGTGAAAATTTAAATTATGTTGTATGCCTGGATTTTTTCTAAAGCCATTAATTTCATAATTAACTTGTCTTAACTGGAGATCTCCGAACAAAGAAAAATCTTTTGAAAGCTTATAGTTTGCCATGGCATAGGTGTTTAATTCATTTTTTTGTGCATTCAAATCATACCATCTTTTGTCCGATTCTATTCCAACATCGTTCCAGATTATTTCCCCAAAATGTTTGCCATCGTATTGGCTATAATTAAAGTAGATGCCAGCTTCCAATTTTTTAGTCACATAATTTGCGTACAACCTAGCTCCATAATAATTGTTATCAAGCCAAAGTTGACGAATAAAATGAGCCGATGCAATAGTATCGTTACCACGAATTATATTTGGTAAATAATAATCACTTAATGCTTGATTCATCTGATATTCTTCATAGTAACCTTTTCCTTTGGTGAGAAATAGGGTAGAGCCAATCGTCCAATGATTATTTAATTTTTTATCATAGAATAATTGATAATAGTCTTGTCCATAGTTATCACTTTGGTTTTGATAGTATTCTCCGTTTGGCATCAAACCAAGTGAATTAAATCTTCGGTTTGTTTTTAGACTATCTTGTCTTAATCCATTCCAGGCAAGTCCTGTACTTTCAGCGCCTTTCAAATAATTGAAAATGAAACTACTTGATGAATCAATGATATATTTTGCAGTAAACTGCATGGATTTTAGCTTAGCAAAACTTCTATCCACGTAACCGTCAGAGCTAAGTTGTGATGCCCTGAAAGTAGCTACAAATTTATCGTTGATTAAGCCAGTGGTTACTCTAGCAGTGGTTCGTAATGTTTTAAAACTACCATAATCCAATTGAATGCCCCCATTGGCTTTTTCATCATGAATATCGAGTGTGTTGATGGCAATTGCTCCACCAAAACTTCCATTCCCGTTTTTAGAAGCGCCAATACCTTTAGTTATTTCGATTTGTTGTGTCGATGAAATTAAATCAGGTGTGTTTACAAAGTAAGTCGCTTGACTTTCTGGGTCATTGACTGGAATGCCATTCATGCTTACATTAATACGAGTTAAATCTGTTCCTCTAATTCGTATACCTGTATAACCAGTTCCTGTCCCTGCATCAGAACTTGCCACGATTGAGCTTATTTCTTGTAGCAAAAATGGAATATCTTGTGTTTGTGAAATACGTTCTGTGTTTGAGCCTTTTTTAACCAACAGAACATCTTTATTATTCAAATTTAACTTGTTCCCCACAGCTTTTACCTTTGAAGCTGGCAGTTCAATAATGCGATTTGAATCAGTAGTTGTTTGAGCTTTTGCATGAATTGTTGCAATCATGCTAACAATAATCCATATAGTTTTTTTCATCATAATTCCTTTAGGGCAGAAGTTTGCACTTATGCCTTGTTTACAAATAAAGGGTAAGAGAAAAATTGTATTCACTTACCTTTCCTAAACAGCATTACCTGTTCTAGGTTCACGGGTCTTATCTCAGATTCGCACTTTGTCGAAACACCCCGAGGTGGAAACCATTAAGCTATCAATTTTTATTATTAAGACTTAGCTCACATTTAATGGGTGAATTTCGTCTAGTTAATTGATTATGAAATTTTGATTATTAACAGAATTTGTGACAAAAATATAAAATTCGTTTCATGAATTTGACTAATTTTAAAAAGTAAATTGTTAATCTATGAAAAAGATAGTACTTGTTTTAGGGATTTTTATCCAAACACTATCACTATACGCAAAAAAAAGTACTGAGATAAAAATACTTGCGCAAAAGCCAAGTTTCATTTTATTAGAGTTGAAAATAGGTGAAATACAGCAAAAATGGGTGAATACACCACGTGGTAAAATGCAAGTTTTTTCATTCGAAGGATGCAGCAATCTTCAGCAAGAAGGCGCTCCTAATCTCCCAATATTCAGCAAGTCAATTACTATTCCTGAGAATGCTAGCTCAACATATGAAGTATTGGATGTTGATTATGTTGAATATCAAAATATTGAAATAGCCCCTTCCAAAGGTAAAATTACACGCAATACTGATCCTGCAACCATCCCTTACACATTCGGAAAGATTTATGAAACAGACGAATTGTATCCCTTAGAAAGTGTTTATTTAATGCAACCTCATGTTTTTCGTGATTTTCGCGGCCAGTGCATTCAATTCGCACCTTTTCAATACAATGCAATAAATAAAACTTTACTGGTTAGTAGTAGAATAAAAGTGAAAATTTCATTTGAATCAGGTGCTCCTATACAGATTACAAAACCTGCTGTTGTTGTTGATGAATTTGAGGGTATATATAAAAATCATTTTTTGAATTATGGGAAGCCTTTGGTGCGTTATTCTCCCATAAAAGAAGTGGGCAGTTTGCTAGTTGTTAGCCCAGGTATTTTTTTAAATGCCATCAAATCATTTGTAAAATGGAAAGAGATGAAAGGTATTAAAACGTATTTAGTGAATGCAGATACCATAACGGGTGGTGTTACTGAAGCAAATATTATAGCGCTTGCTAAATATTATTATCAAACACATAATATTGCTTACATGCAAATTGTAGGTGATAATACAAATATCCCGCCTCGCGATAATGATGGTAATGATGCTTTCACCTATGGTCCTTCTGATATGGGCTATGCCTATATTTCTAATAATGATCATTATCCCGAATTTATTGTTGGTCGTTTCTCAGGTAACACAGTGGCAGAAATTGAAACGCAAATAAATAGAACACTTGCCTATGAAAAAACTCCAAACGTAAACGGGAATTGGAAATCAACTCAAATTGGCATTGGAAGTTCTCAAGGGGCAAGCATTGGTGACGATAATCAAATAGACTATGAACACATACATGATATTGTTGATAGCAATAAAAATCAATATAATTATTTAACGAATGTTGAATTGTATGATGGGATACAGGCTCAAGGAGGAACAGATTTGCAGGGAAGTCCGAATAGTAGTATGCTCCTGAATGCTATAAATGGTGGATGCAGTTTAATTAATTATGCAGGACATGGAGCGAGTGATGGTATTGTTACATGCGCATTTACTAACAATGATGTGCCAAGTATAAGTAATGCGAATCAGTTGCCATTCTTCTTAACAGTTGGCTGTCAACCAGGTAATTTTGTTAATCAAACATCTTTTTCAGAATTAATAATTCGTCATGGTGGTGTTAACCCTAAAGGGGTAATTTCTTGCTTTATGTCTACAGTTGATCAATGGTGGGATTCACCGATGGAAGCACAAGACGAATTTAATGCGATTATGCGCGGAGCTAGGCCTAGTAACTTACGCAATCGATTAGGTGCTCTTTGTGTGAATGGAACAATGGCAATGATGGACAAGTACGACACCTTTGCAGACCCATTAGGTGGTAGCGAAATGACCGATACTTGGGTGTTTTTTGGAGATCCAACAGTTTCTTTGTTCAATAAAAATGAAGGAACACTTACTACCACCCACACTACTTTAATGGAGCAAGGACAAACATCATTACAAGTAAATTGTCCAGTTGAAGGAGCTACAATTGGTTTGTATTATCAAGATAAATATTTATCATCAGGTATTGTTAGCGGAGGATCTGTGAATTTGAGTTTTCCAGCCATCAGTGGAATCGATACTGTTTATGTAACCGCAACCAAGCAAAATTATGTTCCATCATTTTCTACAATCTATACTGTTGATTGGCCATTTAGTGTAAGTGATGTCAATATTGAGAATCTGGTTGAAGTGTATCCTAACCCAGCGAGTACAAGACTGGAGGTTCGAATTGCTAATTACAAAAAGGATGCAGGAAGTAAAATTTCAATATTCAATACCTTAGGCCAAAAAATAATTGAAGAAAGTATGAATTCAGGGAAACAATCAATTGATGTTTCGCAACTGCCAAGAGGTATGTATCATCTAAGATTTAACAACACATCAAAGAAAATTGTGTTGGAATAATAGAGAAGTTCCTAACGCATAATATTACGTGCATTAAGTGCTGCCTGATAACGTTTTGCATTGCCTTGATGTTCGGCATATGTACTTGCAAAATTGGATTTGCCATTCAAATTCTCATCTGCACAAAAGTATAAATAATCGGTTTTGGGAGCATTTAAAACCGCATCAATACTGGCTCGACTTGGTGTGCAAATAGGACCTGGCGGTAAGCCTTTATTCATATAAGTGTTGTAAGGTGAAATTGTTTGGGTATGTTTTGTTAGCACACGTTTAATCGTAAAATCATTCACTGCGAATTTTACGGTAGGGTCGGCTTGCAACGGCATGCCAATGTGCAGGCGATTTAAATAAGTAGAAGCTATTTTTAATTTATCATCTGCATAATTTGTTTCTTCTTCAACTATAGACGCTATTGTAATAATGTCAACTGGCGAAAGATTGAGTTTTTGAGCTTTGGCTTTTCGTTCTTCGGTCCAAAACTTTTTATAATTTTTTATAATTTTTGCTAAAATTTTTGAGGGCTCTGTGTTCCAATAAAATTGATAGGTGTCAGGCATGATTAGTGCTTGAAGTTGTGGCGCTGAAATTTCATTTTGGCACAAGAAAGCAGTATCATTAAATAATTGATAGAGCGAGGCAGAATCAGCTTCAAGCTGCGATGAAATTTTGCGAATGATATCGCCTTGGGTTCTTAGTTTGTTTATTACCAATTTTACAGGAACTTGCTTGCCTCCTTTAAACATATTTACCAAACTATAATTACCCATGCCTGATTTTATTTGATAACGACCTGGTTTAACGTCTACAAAGTTGAGCCGATGAGCCATGTTGTCAAAGCTATTTATATCCTTTATAAAATTCGAGTCTGTAAGAATTTGTAGAAGGTCTTTGTAGTTTGAATTCGTGGGAATGTAGACAAATGATTTCTCGTTTGTTACTTTTGTGTTCGAATAAAATAAGATACAAGCTACGTAGGCAATACATCCTAGTAATAGAATAGAAATAGCTAAAACAAATTTTTTCAATGTGCAATTGAATTTTTAGTAAAACGAAATTTTAATTAATAAATAGCATCGATACCTAACCATGAGAAGGCATTGTCCCATAAAATATGTTCTGTAATTTTTTTATCTAAGTTCATTTGCTCAACCAATTCGCCAGGATGTGCTTCGCCTAACGGGAAAGGATAATCGCTACCACAACAAATTTTATCACTTCCCATGGTCTTTAGTAATAATTCAAAAGCCGCGGCATCATGCACCAAGCTATCTATCCAAAATTTGCCTAAATAATTGCGTGGGTTGATGGCATTGTCAATCGCACATAAATCAGGCCGAACTTTCCATCCATGTTCAATTCTGCCAACAGTAGCTGGAAATGAGCCTCCACCATGTGCGAATGCAATATTGAGATTTGGAAATTTTTCAAATACACCGCTAAATAGTAAACTGCATATAGCTCTGCTGGTTTCGGCAGGCATTCCTACCAACCATGGTAGCCAATATTTTTGCATATCATTTTCGCCCATCATTTCCCAAGGATGTACAAAAATGCTACAATTAAGCTCTTCAGCGGCTTGCCAAAATGGATAAAATTTTTCATCGCTTAAATTAATTTGATTGATGTTCGATCCAATTTGTACGCCTGGCATGTTTAATTCTTTAACAATACGCTCCATTTCGCGTATAGCTAAATCTACATCTTGCAGCGGAACAGTGCCTAGTCCAATGAATCGAGTAGGATGTAGACTCACACATGAAGCGATATGATCATTTAAAAAACGGCTCGTTACCAAAGCATCTTCTGCTTTTGCCCAATAATTGAACAATACTGGTATGGTAGATAGCACTTGCACTTGAACATTTGTCGCTTGCATATCAATCAATCTGTCATTCGGTTCCCAACAATTGCTTTCTATTTCACGAAAAAATTTATCGCCCTTTATCATTCTAGCACAACAAGGTTTATGATGCTCTAAATGAATGAATTCGCCATAGCCAAACTTTTGAAACCAGTTTGGCATGTTTTCAGGCATTATATGCGTATGAATATCTATTTTTTTTATCACAGAAGGTTTTGCTACAATATTACGAATAATGAAACGAAAGCAACTTGATGAAAATTTAGTCTTAACACAATTTTCATTCAAATACCAAGTGAATAAATTTAAAAACTGCTAAATATTACTACTTTCGTGACAAACATTTTATAAACATGAAAAAAGTAATTTTATCTATGGGAGCAATAAGCTTCATGATGGTGATGCAATCTTGCGGTGGCGAAAAAATGAGTCCAGAAGCAGTGCAAGCAAAAGTTGATTCGTTAGCTGCTTCTCAAATTGAATTGGCTAATGCAAATGCAACAGCAGAGTGCGAAACGCGCATGGCAACCGAATTAAAATCTAAAACAGATTCATTGGTGAATGCGGCCCGAATGGCGCAAGCAGCTCAATAAAAATTTAAGTCAACACATTAGAATAATCATTTTAAAAAAATAAGTAAACATGAAACAGTTAAAATATGCCATATTGCCTGCATTAACAGCCATCTTCTTTGCGGCTTGTAGTACCGAGCAAGGACCTTCTCAATCTGAACTAGATTCTCAAGTTGCTACCAAAGTAAAAGCAGCGCAAGATCAATTAAAAGCTGAATGCGATAACCGTATTAACACTGCAGCTCAATTGCAGGCTGATAGCTTAATAGCAATTGCTGCTAAGAATAGCAATAACCCTAAAGTAGCAGCCACACCTGCACCAAAACCTGTTACTCCAGCAGCTCCTCCTAAAACTAAAACGAAAGTGAAAGAGGTTGTAAAAACACCACCACCTTCCAATACAAAAAATGATCGATTTACAGGAGATGGGAAACCAAAAGAAACAGCAGATGAAACGAAAACTAAAAACAATCGTTTTGAAGCACCTAAAGAGGACGGCAAAAAGGAAGAAACTCCAACGGATACAAAGCGTAAAAATGATCGTTTTAAATAATCGCAAATAAAATTTACAAAGAAAAGGCTGTTAGAAAAACAGCCTTTTTTTATGAACATAAGTTTATATCGCCTTCAATGATAAAATCAAGGTCGCAGATAAAATAACTTTCGTGTATTATTACAATCTACAATGATTATCCGTTAAACTACCTTAATGTGGTAAATGAACAAAGATGACATCAATCTAGTACCTAATTTTTTCAAAGCATTGTATCAACTATAAGTTTTATGTAAGATACGACCTAAGATTTGAGGCATATAAAAATATAAATCGTAGCCAAACTTTTATCCTTTGTTTGAGCACAGACGAATTTAGTTATAGAACGAGTATCTTTCATGTGCGAGTTTGGATAAAAGTGGTCTCGTCATGCGCGAAGAGATCAAGGTCTCGTCACATGTGACGAGATGGAAAAAGAAAATAGGTAACTTTACGGATAATTACAATGCTTTTAGTTTTAGCAGTATATGCAATAAAAAAGAGGTTACTTAGTAACCTCTTTTAATTATTTAAATAAGCTATTAAATCCTATTGCCAAACTCCTGAGTAGTTTAAAGCAGCGCTTGTAGTAGTTTTAGTTAATGTATAATTCCAGTTAATTTTACCTGCCGTAATTGTTCCACTTCCCGCAACAGCAAAGCTGTCAGCAGCGCCATCTGGCTTTTGGAATGGTATATTAATCGTGTTACCAGACACGTTAGCGTTGATATTATTTACAAAATAATCATCACTGAAAGAATTATCAATAATCACATCAAGGTTCGAAGATCCAGTTCCAGCTGAAATTATACAACTGTAAAGAAAAGGAGTTGAACTTCCAGATTGTAAATCAGAAGCTGACCAAGTTTTGATAAATTTAGCTCGAGTTTGTGTTTCACATAAAGTTCCTTCAAAACCTGCTGGACATGCACAAGTACCATCGGTACAAGTACCATCATTAGCACAAATTACATCTTTGCAAGCATCAGGATCGCAAGAAGTGAAAAAAGTAGTTGTAAATGCACCTACAGTAAGTGCTGCGCTGAATAAAATTGTTTTTAATGTTTTCATAATTTTTTCTATAAGTATTTTAGTGATGCAATAATCGGTTTTTTTATATGATTGGCAATTATATAGTTTGAAAATTACAAGTTATTAGCATTTTAAATAAGTTAATAAATTTGCACCAAAAAATTGAGATTAAGTTATTGAGGCTGATGGCTTTACGTTTTAAAGACTGTGTTTAATTGTTTGATGCTGTGCAGATAATATCGAGAAAGCATGGGTTTTAGAATTTTTTCATTGCATTTGAGTTCGAGTTCTTTTTATAATTTGATTTGCCGAATGAGATTTTCGCTATCTCGACTTGACTCATTCTTTATTTCTTTTACTGCCTTCATAGATATCATATTTCAACAATCTCGCTTCTAATGACCCATTAAAAACTTTAATCTTTTCACTGGGCTTTAACCCAACCGATTTTATCGCATCGTAATTAGAAGTAATTAACCAAGCTTCTGTATTGGTATAATGCTTTTTTAATGTATTCCCAATTGAAGCATAGAAAGATTGTGTATCTATACTCAATCTTTCATCATAAGGCGGATTACACAGAATGAACAACTTCTCTGCCTTTGCCTTAGAGCTTGTAAAAAAATCTTGCGTATCTACATCAATGAAATCTTCAAGCATCGCATTGGAAATATTTATTTTCGATTTTTTAATCGCTTGAAAATCCATGTCAAAGCCATTTATTCGGCAAGTGATATCTTTTGTCTTTTTCAGTAAACTTTCCTTGATGGTGTTAAACAAATTTTCATCCCAATCAGCCCATTTTTCAAAAGCGAATTGTTTACGATGCAAATTGGCTGGAATATTTGCTGCGATCATAGCTGCTTCTATCAGAATGGTTCCACTTCCACACATAGGGTCTAAAAAATCACATTGTCCATCCCAGCCTGCTAACAAAAGTAACCCAGCTGCTAATACCTCATTAATGGGTGCTAAGCTGGTAGCAACCCGATAGCCACGTTGATGCAAGGATACACCTGAGGAATCTAATGATATTGTAACTTGATGCATATGAATATGCACATTGATTCGGATGTCAGGGTTTTCTGTGTCTATATTGGGTCGCGAACCCAATTTCTCTCTAAACTGGTCTACAATCGCGTCTTTACAGCGCAAGGCTATATACTTAGAATGGGTAAACGTTTCTGAAAAAACAGTTGCATCAATAGCAAATGTATTCTCCAAGCTAATGAGTTCAGACCAGTCAAAGGCGAACATTTCGTTGTAATATGCTTGTTCATCTTTCGCTTCAAATTCATGGATAGGTTTTAGTATTTTGATAGCAGTGCGACAAGCTAAGTTTGCTTTGTAAATAAATCCAGTATCACCTTCAAAACTTACCATGCGCTGACCTTTAAACAAATGCAAAGCACCCAAAGTTTTTAATTCATTAAACAATACATCTTCTAAACCGAATAATGTTTTAGCCACAAGCTTTACATTTTGCCCCATTTGGCAAATGTATTTTATTTATAAGATACAACTTAGAGTCGTTAGGTAAATGTTGTCTCTTGCCTCATTTAATACAATGTGATGTGTAATAACCATTAGATTTACTGTACTTATCTCAAAATATTTATTAGACACCATCAATCTATTATATTTGATTTAAATGGCGATTTTTAGGAAAGCTGGATTTATACATATTGTAGCAGTATTGTTTATGCTAGGTTTACCCATATTGTTTACGCCTTGGCATGCATTTGAATCAACTCATGCCTTTCTATCAAGCAAGTTCTTTCTGCTAAATATTTTACTTTATGTGAGCTTGCTTTTGTTCTTTTATCTACATTATTACTATATACTTCCAACGTATTATTTCAATCAAAAGTATTACGTCTATTTCACCCTAATCTTAGTTTGCTTAGGAATATTTGTTTTTCTATTTTTCTTAAACGATTTTCGACCACCTCGAAGACATAGCCATCATGAAGGGCATCAGCACCCGAGGCATCATCGTATGATGCCCGTAATTTATTTAACACAATCCATATTAATATACCTCATAGGCATATTTACAACCTTATTTTTAAGAACTCGACAAAATTTAATACAACTTTATGAAGCACATACCAAGAAGCAAATCGAGCATTTAACAGCTCAAATCAATCCGCATTTTTTATTCAATACATACAATAGTATTTATAGTTTAGCAATTAAAGAGAATGCTAAGCAAACAGCTAGTGGCTTGCTCAAGCTATCGGATATGATGCGCTATGTAGTGACGCAATCATCATCAGAGTTTGTACTTGTTTCCCATGAAGTTGAATATTTGCGAAATTTTATAGAATTACAGAAGTTAAGATTGGCGAATAATGTTGGACTTGAAGTGAACTTGCCCAAGGTATATGACAATAGTAAGATAGCTCCAATGTTACTGATTCCATTTATAGAAAATGCATTTAAGCATGGAGTTAATCCAGATCAGCAGTCGAATATTTCTATCTTCTTGGAAGTAAAAGAAAAAGATTTAATGCTAAAAGTGAGTAATAAAAAAGTAAAGTTTAACGAGACGAGTACAGAGAGTTTAGGCTTCGGTTTGGAAAATACACGTATGCGACTACAACTTTTATACCCCCGAAATCATTCTCTAGACATCCAAGATGTAAATAATATATTTAGTGTTCATTTACATATAAATTTAAAACCATGACGGCAATTGCGTTGGATGACGAACCCCTGGCACTTGAAATTATTCAGTCATTTGCAGCACAAATAAGTGACTTGTATTTAGAAAAAACTTTCACTAAAGTTTCAGATGCCAAGAAGTATTTGCTTCGCTATCCAGTGGATATTATTTTCCTAGATATAAATATGCCCGAAATGAGTGGCATAGAATTTTATAAAAATATTTCTCAAGAAACTAAAGTGATTTTTACAACAGCTTACAGCGAATTTGCTGTGTTGGGTTTCGAAGTACAAGCCGTAGACTACTTATTAAAACCTTACTCGTTTGAAAGGTTTGAACAAGCAATACAAAAAGGGAGAGAATCATTAAAGTCAAAATTAAAGTCGGATATAAATAGCAAAACTCAATTGCTCATCCGCGCAGATTACCAGTTACTAAAAATCGATTTAGATAGTATTCAACTCATCGAATCCCTTGCTGATTATATCAAAATAAAATTAGCGGGGAATAAATTTCTTACTGTAAGAATGACGATGAAAGCTATGCTTAAAAAGTTGCCAGATAGGGAGTTTATACGTGTTCATCGCTCTTATATTATACCTATAAGACGTATTCAGTCGATTCGTAATAAGATAATTTATTTAGACGATATGGAGATTCAAGTAGGACATAGTTATGAAACCGAAGTGGCAAAAAGATTTTCTATCTAAGCCTTGGGTTTAAATTTTTAACAATCATATGGAATAGCATATAGCGAAATTTTATGATTACTTTATCAAATTCATACATTTCGCTACAATAACTTTGTGCAGAAGAATTTTGATAATAAATAAATTCTTTATACAAGCTTATGAAAAACACTCATTTTTATTTAGTTGCGATTTGTTTGTTTTTTAGCAATTGTACATTCTCTCAAAATAAAGAAGTTATGACCGAAAAAAAGAATAAATATTATTCTGCCACCGATAGTTCCAAATTACAAGTTAGTAATAAAGAATGGGAGAAAGAACTACCCGAAGATGTTTACTACATCGCGAGAGAAAAAGGAACCGAAAGGGCTTTTACAGGTCAATATTGGAATCACAAAGAAGCGGGAACTTATCATTGTAAAGCTTGCGGCAATCCTTTATTTAAATCCGAAGGCAAATTTGAAAGTTCATGTGGATGGCCCTCATTTTTTGAACCTATTGCCGAGTCTAGTTTGAAATATGCTGATGATAATACACATGGTATGCAGCGTGTTGAAGTGATGTGCGGAAGATGCGATGCACACTTAGGGCATATTTTTGATGATGGACCTCCACCAACTTACAAACGTTATTGCATCAATTCTGTAATTCTTGACTTTGATAAAAAATAAATTCTTATGCGTGAAATAAAATTGTTTAGCATCATGATGAGCCTTGTAACGATTTTTACAAGTTGTGGTGCACAAGAATCAAAACTAAAAAATAAAGAAGTATTTAAGGCCATGGAAGAAAAAAAAGGGAATGTTACAGAAAGTAAAATTGAGCAAGCGACTTTTGGAGGTGGATGTTTTTGGTGCACCGAAGCTCAATTACTAATGTTGAAAGGTGTTACTAAAGTGGAGTCTGGCTATGCAGGTGGTTTTACAGAAAATCCTACCTATAAAGAAGTATGCAGTGGGAATAGCGGTCATGCAGAAGTTATACAAGTAACTTTTGATGCAAGCATAATTTCTTATGATGAAATATTAGCCGCTTTTTGGCAAGCGCATGATCCGACACAATTAAATAGACAGGGCAACGATGTTGGAACTCAATATAGATCAGTTATATTTTATCATAATGAAGATCAAAAAGCAAAGGCTTTTGATTATAAGAAAAAACTCAATGATGAGAGAGTATATGACAAACCAGTTGTCACGGAAATCGCAGCCTTAACCAAATTCTACAAAGCTGAGGATTATCATCAAGACTATTACAATCAGAATAAGACACAAGGTTATTGCCAATTTGTGATTCAACCGAAATTGGATAAGTTTAAAAAAGTATTCGCTGAAAAACTAAGTAAATAATTCGTCTTAGCCTCATTAAGTAAACTAAACTTGAGTCCACCTTAAACAATAGGATTCGAGACACTAGAATTCAAGTGTTTTTGCCTGTTTTATTACTCACAAGCCAATTTAGAACGTGTAGCCAGAGCCCTTAAAAAATTGAATTACAGCTTCTTAATAGTTCCCACATTTTCGAATAACTGAATTTAGATTGTTTGGGGTTTTCATTCAGACTAATTGCTATATATAAACTAGTAAGCCTTACTACCTACTTTTGACATCAAAATGAGATCAAAAAAGTAATTATTGTCTCTTTATTAGGCCCTTCGTTTTACTCTTGTTCTCGTGTTGCACTAACAGGTCGTCGTCGTTTAGCTTTAATTCCTGAATCGACTATGCAAAGTTTGTCATTAACTTAATACAGATGATTTTAAATACAAATCCACCTCTGAAAAATACAGCA